>JAAESQ010000384.1 GCA_024229275.1 bacterium
CCTGAGAGAGTCTGAGCAACGTTCGACCCTTGGGGAGGCTTCGTGCCGGTACCGGTACGAAGCCTCCCCAAGGGCTCGCGGTTGAGGTCTGAGGACGTTCAGTGCTTGATGATAGACGGAGATAGCCCGGTCAAAGTCCACCATCGTCGTCATCTGACCTCAAACGGTAGTCCACAGTGGTAGGGTGGTTCGGTTGATGAAAAGGGAATCACTATCCCTGAGCGCCATGGCCTGGGTCATCCTGACCGAGGAGTTCACCCGTTACCTAAACTTGGAGATCCTCCATGAAGCAGCTCCATAAAGCCCTCTTTCTAACCACGATGCTCTTCGCTACTGGCATCGCCTCAGCGGCCTCGGGGCAGACCGAGACGTACGATCCGGAGGTGCGACTCGCCGAGCTCGGCATCGAATTACCGGAACCGCCGAGCCCGGTGGCGAACTACGTGAATGGCGTGCAGACAGGAAATCTGATTTTTCTTGCCGGCAAGGGACCGCTGAGGCCAGACGGGACCGAGATTCACGGGAAGCTGGGTGCCGACCTCACCATCAAGGAGGGGTACGAGGCAGCCCGCCTCACGGCCATCAACCAGCTCGCGGTGCTCAAAGCCATGCTCGGTGACCTCTCCCGGGTGGTCCGGATCGTGAAGGTCCTCGGAATGGTCAACTCCGATCCGGACTTTGTGGAGCAGCCTGCGGTGATCAACGGGTTTTCGGACCTCATCGTGGAGGTTTTCGGGGAGCGCGGAAAGCACGCGAGGGCGGCAGTGGGTATGGCGACCCTGCCCCGCGGCCAAGCCGTCGAGATCGAATTGGTCGTCGAAGTGTCACTGGAAAGCACCGTCCGAACTGGGCCCGGTGGCGAGCCTCTGGAGATGACCTACTTCGGAACCGCTGGCTGGCGGATCTCCGATGGAAATGTGGTCGTGCTGGTGGATCCGTACATCTCACGCCTGAAGTATGGGAACGGCGGACATTCCGACGACGACCGCCCCCACTTCGCTCGAGAGGACCTGGCCTGGTCCGACACCACCCTCATCGACTCTCTCATCACCGAAGCGGACTTCATCCTCTGCACACACAGCCACTTTGACCATCTGGCCGACGTTCCCTACATCGCCCGTAAGACCGGCGCCAAGGTCATTAGTCACGAGACCGCGAACACGATCCTCCGAGCCTACGGGGTTCCGGACGAGCAGCTATACACGGTGAGGGGTGGTGAAGATTACCAGTTCGAGGATTTCAGCGTGCGCGTGGTGCCCGGCCTTCACTCTGCTTTGAACGAGAAGCTCTACTACGATTCACGGCGTTACGACGAAGCCTCCAACTTGGAAGCGCCGCTCCGCATCAACCAGTTCATCGAGGGTGGCACCCTCAACTTCCTGGCACGGTTCGATCGTCACACCGTGCTGGCGATGGGAGGGATGAACTTCATCGAGCGGGAGTTCGAGGGCCTCGAGCCGGATATCTTGTTGGCGGGCATCAACGGTTCACGCCTTGGGCTCTACGACTACGACCGGCGTCTGCTCACGGCGACGGGATCCCCCCCAGTGGTCCTTCCCACCCACTGGGACAACTTCCGGTACCCCTACGGGTTTTCGCAGCAGGCGAACATCGAGCGTAATGTCCTACCGTTCATCGAGGCAGCACGGACCATCTCCCCGGGAACGACCGTGATCATGCCGGTTCACCTCGAGCCGATAAAGATCCACTGATGCTTCGGCTTTCGATCCTGATTCTCGCGGTGACACCGGCGTTTGCTTCGGCTCAGCCACGGGAGTTCAGCACGACCAATAGGTTGATCTTCGGGACCCCCGGCGACCTGACAGCCTCAATCGTCTTCGCGGACATTGACGGTGACGGTGACAGCGATGTTGTCCTGGCAAACGGGCGCCACTGGGCCCAGGTGAACGAAATCTATCTGAACAACGGTCGGGGTCGGTTCACGGTGGGATATCCGCTCGGTCCAGAGAAGGCCACTTCGTACGCGGCCCCTGCCGGCGACCTCGACGGCGACGGTGACGTGGATGTGGTGGTCGCCAACGACCAGGCCGAAAACTGGGTGTATCTGAACGACGGCACGGGTGGCTTTGAGAGAGCTTGGTCGGTGGGCCCTGAGGTCGAACCGACGAGATCCGCCAAGATCCACGATCTGGACGGCGACGGGCACCTCGACCTGCTCATCACAAACCGAGGAGCGCCGAACGGCTTCTACCTGAATGACGGGAGTGGACGCTTCGGACCAAAACACCCGTTCGGGGATCCTGCGGGATCGACGATCGCGGTGGCAATCGGAGACATCGACTCCGACGGAGATCCCGACCTCGTCCTGGCGAACCGGGACGGGCAAGCCAACCAGATCCTCGTGAACGACGGTTTCCTTGGCTTCAACGAAGTACGGGAGTTTGGCACCGGCTCCGACGAGACACGCTCTGTGGTCTTATCCGACCTCAACCTGGACGGGATCCTGGATATTGTGGCGGCCAATATCGGGGAGCCCAATGCCACCTACCTTGGCCTCGGGGGTGGACAATTCGGGGAAGGCGTCCCTTTTGGAGGGGAAGAGCGGACATACGCGGCCGCGGTGACCGACTTCGATGGAGACGGGGACCCCGACATCGTCGTCGGGAATGTCCAGGGGCGGAACTCCGTGTACCTCAACGATGGTTCGGGGCGAGCCTGGGCCGAGATCCTGGTGGGAGATGAGGTGGAGGCAACTTACGGAGTAGCAGTAGCCGACCTGAACGGAGACGGCTACCCGGAGATCGGGTTCGCGAATTCAGGAGCAGTCAGCCGGTTGTTCATGAACGTGGTGGTGCGCTAGGCCCCTAACTCCGGGGGGATCAGACACAGAGCCAGAGGCAGGGGACAGGGGGATCTCGCATCTCAGAGATTGCACCTATCGAATGACACCGATGGATGCGAGCACTTTTGATGGGCATCGTCATCGTAATCGCCATCGAATATGGCGCTGGGGTGGTGGCAAAAGATTCAGAAGGCAGAGACAGAGACAGAGCCAGAGGCAGATTCAGAATCAGAGTTCAGATACAGATGCAGACGCAGGGACAGATGCAGAGGGTAGCGCCCCGGCCCCAGCCCCCGTCCCCGTCCCAGACCCAGATTCCGAGGCCGAGACCGAGACCGGGTCCGGGTCAGGGGCAGGGACGGCGACTGGGTCTGTGGCAGGGGCCGAGGCCGAGTCAGTGTGGTCTGTCACTCCTTAGGTTGGATCAAGCGTCAGATCCCGGCGATTCGTCTCGCGAATCGATGCGCAGAGAACCGAGCAAACTCCTGTGTGATCACTTCGGAGGTGTGGCTTTGACGAGCAAATAGCTCAGTTGCTCGCCACTAGTAAGTGATCATTGAGTAAGTAGCTGAGTTCAGCGGGTGCGACGTCGCGAGACGCAATTGCGATCAGACGCCGGTCCCTCCACATCTTTGGATCTTGAATCCATGCCCCGATGAAGATTGCCTGAATCGTCGGTCCTGGCACTCGGATGCAGAATGTAAGACTGTATCGGTTTCAATAACACGAATACCCGGGTGCCCGGCACCTTTATTCCGTTTCGCGAATCGATACGAGGAGAGCCGAGCAAATTCCTATGCAATCACTTCGAGGTTATAGCTTTGACGAGAAGGCGATTCGGTCGTCAGCCTTGAGTGGGTGATCAGTGAGTAGGTAATTAGGTTTAGGTTTGGAGGTCGTGATGTCGCGAGACGCAATTGTGATCAGACGGAGGTCTCCTCATGTTTTGGGATCTTGGAACTGGGCCTCGATGAAGATTGCCAAAATCGTCGGCCCTGGCATGCAGATTTGAACAGGAGGAAACGGAGGGAACGGAG
>JAAESQ010000385.1 GCA_024229275.1 bacterium
CCTCAGACTATGGGAATGAACGCTCTAGTGGCTAGTGCATTGCACGCGTCGTAGGCCTCCAACGCGTATTCGACCTATGCACACCACTGCTGTGCAGCACGATATCATGCTGCGCTTCACTGTGCACTCAGGTGAGCTCGATGGAGAGCTCGCCGAACATAAAATTCAACGCGAACTGGCTGTTGTTGGAGTTCGCGTGATTCCCTGTAGCGCGTGTAGAGCTCGCGCAATTCCATGTAGCGCATGCGCTAAGCCCCTCCTCGGCTTGATGATGCCGAAGGGCTACTGCTCGAGGCGCGTCAAGCCGAGCGACGCGGTCAGCAGCCTGTGCCTTGGGCCTGCAAACCCTTTGGTCAGGGCATCCGCCCAGTTGTTCGCCGTGCTGATCGCGGCGACCTGGAACTCCTCATTCCGGTAGCCCTCCTGCATCCACAGGTAGCGGATGTCGAGGTGCTTCATGCGGCCTGGTCCACGTCGGATGACCACAGCTCTTGCCGCACTCGAATCCGAGAGGATGCGCAGGTGCGCATCTTCGACGCCCATCTCGTGCAAGATCGAGACGACGAACTTCCCTTCCGATGTGCCTGTGCACAATGCGAGCAGTTCTGCCTCGCATGTGGAAAGGGCCACCACCGGCTGCGTGCGGCTGTACGTCAGCAGCAAGTAGCCGTTGTAGTACACGCAGCCGCCACTGGTCGAGCGTCGTGACGGCGCCTCGGCCCAGTTGGCATCAACCAGCACTGTCACCTCGTCGGCGTCGGCGCCCTTGATGCCGTCGCCGAGCTTTAGCACGTAGTCCTGCGTGCCCTTGATGTAGCGCAACAGGTGCTGCATCCGTCGCATGTGTTGCTGCGTCGGCGCTGCAACATTCCTTGCCAGCTCCTTTATGGCATAGGAGATGTCCGGCCTCACCTGGGTGGTGTAGAGCACCTTTCCGACCCATCGGCGGAACTTTGCGTGCTCTGCCGGATCAAGCCTTGGACTAGACGAGTCCTCCTTCATCGCGAGATCCATCGGCGTAGTAGTCGGTCTCGCATTCTCCAAGCCGGCCTCTTCGAACAGACTCGCCCAATACTTCAGAGGAACACGGACGACGTGTCCTCCCGAGATCTCCTTCCACTCCTTGCCGAGGTAGCGCACCCAGTTCTTCGAGATGTACTCGCCCCACTTGATCTTCATGTCAATGTCCAGGGTGCGCTTGATCTCGTCCTCCATGTTGTTCGGGATCAAGAGCAAAATGTCGTCCGCGAACACCGACATGAGAGCTCCACTGGCGTGGCAGAACAGCTGCGGGTCGGTGCGTAGTCGCACCCAGCCATGGTTCTCCGCCACGTCGCTCAGGAACTCTTGGAAGAGTCTTGGACTCTCCCTCAGCCCGTACAAGGCTTTCTTCACCTTCCAGAGGACTCCTTCTTCCGCCTCCGATGCTGGCGGCACGATGAACGTCGGCCGCTTGCTTCTCCATGATGCGTGCAAGAAGGCTGTGGAGACGTCGCCCATGACCAGGGTGCAATGTTCTCCGCGACGTCTCCTCTCCGTCGCAATGGCGAGGAGAAGACGAGCTCCCACGCTGCTCGCCGTAGCGGCGTAAGTGTCCATCTTCTCGCCATGATTGATCTGCTGCGCCACGAGTCGGCACTTCGTCC
>JAAESQ010000386.1 GCA_024229275.1 bacterium
TGAAGCGGCGCCGAATCCCTGCCAGCTGCTCGAGTTTGTTCCGGTGCTCGCCAGCGCATTGCCCTTCGCGGCGTCAGCGTTTGCGGACGCTCCGACGGCATCGGCATAGACGTAAACCCAGGCGACTCCGCTGGCCTCGCCAAGACCCGCATGGACTCCGTTGACCAGAATATCGGCTACATCGATAAGGGTGTCTGCCGCGGCGCAGGCCGGGCTGATGAGTGACTGTAACTGCATGTGTGCTACCTCTCCGTCCTTACCACAGTGCGACGATGTAATGCCTGACTGCCGTGGCGGCACCCAATGCTCATCGTCAGTGTGTTTCGGGCCAATGACTGTTGTGTAGTGATCTTGAACGATAACGATAGAGCAGTCAAGAGGAAAGGTCGAAGGGCGCATGCTTCGAATTGCGCCTGCATAGGTGCCAGATGGGATGAGTAGGCAGGTCTCCGTAACGGCGTAGCACAATATAGGCTCCAATAGGCACCTATATGAAATCCTCTAATCGCCGATCAAACTCTCAATCCGCCGCCGTCCCAACCAGGCGACCAGGCGGTACAGTCCAATGAATAGGGCCGGTCCGACCAACGTCGGCAGCCAGGTATTCTGCCACTGTGCCGCCTCGGGCACGCCGTAGATGGCAAGGCAGACACTTGCGATGGTCCCCGCCAGTACGCCGTAGCCAACGATCATGCCACGCCAGGTCGGCACCGGTAGCAATCCGCCGAGAAAGAGCTGGGTGATCATGTGGCCGAAGAGAGAGATGGCGAGAATCGTCTGAACGTCGCGCAACTCCTCGTCGGGCTGACCCAGAATGTAGAGACGGTAGAAGATCACGCCCGCCAAGAGCACATGGGTGATGCCCAACCAGATGCCCGCCACCTGGCCACCGGCTGCGAAAGTGCGTTCGTCGCGTTCCAGTTTTTCGAATAACATCATCGTTCTCCCTCGATCCAGAACAGGTCGTCCAGGTTGCGTTCGGTAGCCCGAGCCAGGGCCAGGCACAGCTTGATGGTCGGGTTGTAGCGCCCCACCTCGATCAGGCCGATGGTCTGCCGTGTGACGCCCACCCTCTCGGCCGTTTCGGCCTGGGACCAGCCCTTGGCTACGCGCGCTAGTTTCAGATCGCTTGCGATGGCAATTTCCTTCATTCTGGTCCTCCTCTTTTCGGGGGAGCAATATGCAGTGTACATTATATCCGTCATTATGCAATATATACACTCCAGCATGACGGATATAAGTGGCACTTTCTTTTGCTGCTGGGTCGCTCATGATCTGATCCTGCAGTTCTCAGTGTTCGTGCCAGATGGAGCTATAGGTGAGTGCTTTCGACAGCGAGAGGGGATATGTTCTCGCGAAGTAGTAGAGCGACGGTTTCGGCAGTCTCGATCCCTACCTCTGTCGCAGAACGACTCGTGGCACGTGGTCCAATCCAGTCGGTTTCGAGGGGAAAGTCAACGCCGAGATGGCGGAGCGCATCACTCTCTCTTGGGACGCTTGCTAGCCGCACCCCCCGGCCGCGAATTTGGAGTTTTGCAAGAGGTTCACGTGGCACCGAGGAGGACCAGGGAGTCAGTCTCAAGGGCGATCGGATCCGTAAGACCAGTGGTGATGGGGTTGCCAAGAGGTTCTATCTCCGAATCCAGGAATCTTGGTGCTTGGTCTGAATGCGGCTGGTTTACGTAACTATGCAAATATGCACCTGGTACCAAGAGGAGAGTTTCGCGCGCCTTGGTTTATTTGAGTCAATGAATTCCTGGGTCATCAGGGTATGAGAACTGCTGAGCGATCGAACTGTTGGTAACGACTCCCCCTCCCCGGTGATGATGCAGGAGATTGTTGAGTTCTCCGATTGGGCGCTTCCTTAACTGCTTAGGATTTCGGTCACGCATCGTTCCTATTGGAATCATGGTCGGAGGGCTCTGCTGAGTTTGAGCGCGGGTAGTCTTGGCCGACGGGCGTTAGCTGCGCAATTCTGAGTTCGGCGGACACCAGGTCGATCCGCAACTTCACAACATGCTTGCAGAGTTCGAGCACTGGGTCGGCTGAGTCCTCGATCTTCACCTTATCTAGCTCAAGACTCATAGAACCAATTCCTGTCTGAAATGCGGTTTCGCTGCTATCGCAGTGTCCGGAACGGAACTAGTGATAACTCATCCGGCCCTTCGGTTCAAATCCAACCTTCAGCCTTTCCTTCATCTGTCCGTGTTGCCCCTTCCCTTGGCCGTCCAGCCGTTCGTCCCGCAAAGCCTCTTCCGTGTACGCTCTCATCTTTCATCTTTCCGCTTTCATCTTTCCAGAATGCCGTTCGTCCCGTTCGCCCCGCATAGCCTCCTTCAAACAGAAGCACGCAGAGGTCGCAGAGAGAGCAATCGAATTAGCACGTCATCTTTGGCTTGGGACAGACGGCACCTATCGTTTCACAAGTCAATCACTAGCAAAGCCAATCAATTCCTGGGCCATCAGGATCTGAAAACTGCAGAGCAGCCCAGCTGTTGATAGGCACCCCCCCACCCCCGTGATGATGCAGGGAATCGTTATGTTCTCCGATCGGACGTTTCCTTAACCCAGAGAACTTCTGAACCATGTCCCCTTGTGGGCTTACTAGCGCAACAATGCGGAACGTAGTACCAACGAGCATTTCACTTCCCGCACTGCATCCGCTGAGGCAGTACTGAATCGTATTCACCAATCACATCAGCCGTAGCACTGCCTTATCTTGAGGCGTCCAAGTGTCTCTAGCTCCGCTACGGTTCGATCTCTCGCTCGATGTCGTCGTCGGTGCCGGGCTCAGCATCAGCACCCGAGCTGTAAATAACTATGTGTCCTTCATCGATGAATAAACCATATGGTGCCCCATCAAATGGATCTTCGGGACAGGGTTCAGACGGGTGTTTCGCCGACCAAACAGTGCACAGATCGGTCTCGTCACCGAATCCCAGACCGGCCGCTCTCCAGGCGCTCACGGCATCCACCAGGCGATCGAAATCATTCTCGACTTGAGCCTTGGCCGATTCGACCTCGTCGGGATTGAGCATTGGTGAGCTCTCGACGTCGTCGACTTCGAGGCTGTCGGCGAACTCCTGGAGCTTGGGGACCCACAGGAGGCCGATCAACATCGCAACCGCCATCGGTACGATGAGACAGCCGATCAGAATCCCAGATGCACGGACCGGTCCCGTCAACGCCGCCGGTGTCGACAATGCCTCAGGGCGTAGGTGCTCGACCCGCTCCGAAAGAGGTGGGTAATTCGACAACCAGCGCCCGAGGGTCATCCAACCGGTGTCGAGGTCATTCTGCTGAGCGACAAATTCGTCAAGGACCACCTGCGGTCCGAGTCGACCGCCGGCCGCCAGGATTGCCAGCCCGCGCGCCGCCCCGTCGGCGTCGCCCCCGCAAAGGGCTGCGCCCCATTTGTCGCAGGTGCGCTCACAGGAGCGGGAGTAGGCCGCGCCGAGGAACGGCACGAACCTTCCCGGAATCGTGAGCCAAATCCATTCCAGGTGGCCAGCGATATGATGTCCGAGCTCGTGACCGATGATCATGTCTCGGGCTACGTGATCGTCACCGCACGCTTCGAGAAGGTCACTGTAGAGAACGACGATCCTTCCTCGGAAGAGCTTTGTGGCAAAAGCGTTGAGCGCCCCACCTTGCTGCATCAGGTAGGTTGTCGGAGGCTTCGACATGCCGGCTGCCTCGGCCAGGTCGACCACCCGTTGGTAGAGTTCAGGAAACTGGTTCGGGCCGAGCCGAACACCGGATCCTCGGATGTGAGTGATCTGCAGCACGTGCCCGAAGAAGAGAAACGCCCCGATGAGCACGGCGTAGAAAGCGCCGAAAATCGACAGGGCGAGCGAAGCGAAGATTGCCAGGCTGGCGAGAATCACCAGCAGCTTGAGAGGAAGCTCTGAGGGACAGGGAGAGACACGCACCTGATGCGAGCTGAGATCAGTTCGTCCAGTCGAAGAGTCATCGTTCACGGTTCACCCTCCTTGGTGGCGATCGTTTCGCGAAGAGTGTACCGACACAGGGGAGATGGGACACCATTTCCTTTGTGCTATGCGGAACGTGGCACCAGCGAAACTAGTGATGATGGTGTTGTGTAAAGATCGCAAAAACCGTCGGCCCTGGCCCTGGCACCGCAGAATTGAGCGGACTATTTCTCAAGTAGGTATCGTTCACTTTCTTGCAGAGCAATACAGGCCTCGAATTCCTTGTAGGAACCATCCTCAAAGCAAACGATAACATCGAGCTTAAGGCTATTCCTGTCAGTTTTACCCAAGAAGTAGATCCCTCTGTTCGAGGAAGTACTTGCTTCCGGGACATGACTACTCGAGAAATGGGGGGAAGGTGGAGAAAAGTACGCAGAACGATGAATGTCATGGTACGTGTAGGTGAAGGACTCCCCAAACACGTGGTCAGCAGCGAATCCTGAGCTATACCCAAATCCAACAGTACCGCTGGATGATCCGGAAGAGAAAGGCTTCAGAGCCAACATGGCTTTGAAGTGAATAGCAGCCTCGATGTCTTCAATCGAATCCTTCGTATGCGCAACTACCTTCTGCGCCTGAGCACCATTCAATCCGATGCGATTCTTCAGGAACAGAAAATACTCGCCATCTGCCACAGCTGCCGGAGACGATTCATACTTATTCTTGAACTCAGTCAGGAATTCCTTGTACTCATCATCTGACGTAAACATGTTCATTGGGTCTCACCTTTCTCGTCTACGCAAAGTTGAGCCACACGCGTCGTTATTGGCTACCTTCAATCTGCGTCCTCTAATCCCTGTACCGCGGCAATCCCCTATTCATGCCTGCGCGCCCGCTCGGGAGCCATACAGTTCATCTTTGTCACATATCCAGCAAATCTAGGTTGTGGATGCTCTATCGGCAACCACGTCGCCGCCGTCCGTAAACCCAAACTCGGAACTTGGTTGCCTCTATGGGAAGTCAAGCCTTCTAACTACTCCCGGGCAAATGCAATTGGTTTTCGTAGTTATGCAAATATGCACCTGGTACCAAGAGGAAGGTTTCGCAAGCCAGTCACCTGCAAAGTCAATGAACTCCTGGGTCATCTGGATCTGAGAACTGCAGAGCAACCGAACTGTTGATATTGACTCTCCTACCCCGGTGATGATGCAGGAAATCGTTGAGTTCTCCGATTGGTCGCCTCCTCAACTTCTTAGTGTCTTGGATCCTGCCACCGATGACTCTGTCCCGACGGACGCATATACAAGATCACTACCTCTATGATTGAGGGAGCGATGTCATACCCAGTCCAAGGTCTTGCTGTTCGAAACGGTCTCGTGCCCTCATGAAACCAATCGACATGCTGCTGATCCTGTTCGGTGGGGCATGCGGCTTCTTTTGGGTGGTCGTATTTCCATTCTTCGTTATCGCTGACCTCAACATGCCACAAATCCTCGTCTGGGATGGAGTGATATTTACTGTGGGCCTTGGGGCCTTGATACTCAAGAGATTCGACACCAAAGACTGAAGACTTCGATCAGAGGGAAGAAACACGAATTCCCGGGTGCCTGGCCCGTTTTCCGTTTATTGTTTATTCATACGTGAGCCCAAACCCGTATGGGTAGAGGGGATTCTGAATGTCTTTTGGGATGTCCTCACGTTGTCGAAGGACCTGTTCATATGACCGCGGCATTTGAAAAGGGAGCTTCCCCTTGGGAGCAAAATCTCCGAACAGAACGTCAGCTATGGCCTCGCCCCCACGGGTGCCGGGGTAATAGGCCGCGAGAACGGCCGAAGCATTTTCGGCGCACCAGGGAATCACATAGGGCCTCCCCATGAGAAAGACGACGACTGTAGGTGTACCCGTTGCATGAATCGCCTGGATCAGGGCGAGTTGGTCATCGGGTAGCGTGAGCTTCTCTGGACCCCACGGTGAAGTGTGCACGTATGAGGGTTCGCCCACTGCAACGACAGCAATGTCCGCCTTCCTGGCGAGTTCGGCGGCTCGGTCCGCGTCCTCCAATTCGTGGAAAACCCGGGACCGATCGGACACCTTTTCCTCGATGGCTTGGAGTACCGTTTTCCCCGATTGTGGATAGCCGGTCCAGCCTGCGGCAAGACTCTCCATGTCGGCTGAGCGCGGGCCTGCCACAAGCACGTCCGTCTCAGAAGGAAGTGGAAGGATGCCGTCATTCGCCAGCAGAGTGAGCGATTCTCGAGCAGCCCGGAGAGAAACCTGTTGATGCTCGTCGTTTCCGACAACTCGATCCGCTTCATCGGCATCGACGTACGGGTCGTCAAACAATCCCAGGTCAAACTTGACCTTCAGGATTCTCCGCACCGAATCATCGATCTCGGTCTCAGGGAGCGTTTCGTCATACACGAGAGCTACGATCTCTTGAATCACCCGTGGACTCGCTCCTCCAAAAACATCGGTGTCCGCTTCAACGATCATCCGGATCGCCTCTTTGCGATCGAAACCACGGAACATGAGCGTCTCGATGGGAAGCCAGTCGCTGCAGATGATTCCCTCGAATCCCAAGTCCTTTCGAAGCAGATCGACAAGTATCGGATACGAACCGAGCGCCGGGACCTCTTCGATCGAATCGACGGAGCTGTAGTAGGGCATGATCGAACCCGTGCCTGCCTCGATGGCTGCACGGAACGGTTTGAGGTGTTCTTGGAGCGTTTCATTGGCCGAAACGATCACGGACCTCTGCAACGGCATTTCGTTGCGGAAATCCATCGCGTCGAGGCCATCCTTCTCGGGGCCCGCACCGGGAAAGTGTTTGGTTGTGCACAAAACACTATGCTCGCTCAGTGATGGGCCCTGCAATGTTTCGACCTGAGCGCGGACGATTTCCGCGGCGAGATCGATGTCCTCGCCGCTCGATTCCATAACCCGCCCCCACCTTGGATCGGTCCCTACGTCGGCGACCGGCCCCAGAGTCTGATGAACCCCAACCGCTCTCGACTCTTTTGCAAGTATGGCGGCCAGATTCTCTATGAGGTCGATATTGCGAGTAGCCGCCATACCGATCGCATGTGGCCAGATCGTGGCGCCTCCCACATAGCTCAGACCATGCACCGAATCCATGCTTACGACAAGTGGGATTCCTAAACGTGAGGCCTCGGCCCACTCCTGCAGCTGGTTCGTACATCTAGCAGCCGCGCCGGGGCTGGGCGTACGTCCGATGAGCAGAAAGCCAACGCCGTCCTCCCGCACACCCTGCTCGAGATCCTCAAGCGGAGCGTCTTCGAGGAACCGATAAAAGTGCTCAGGTGGCATTCCATTTTCTGTGGGATCGAAGTCCCCGTGAATCATCTGGCCGACCTTCTCCGCAAGGGTCATCCGAGCGATAAGGTCTTCGACGCGCTGCTCAGTGAGAAGCTCCTTGTTTTCATAAGGATCCATTTGCCCGTTCTTGTTGAGGTCCCGAAACGGGGCATCGGCGGGTTTGCATGCTGAGGTGACCAGCAATCCCGCCAGAATACAAAATGCGAGGATTGTTCTGAAGTTCACAACCACTACTCCCTTCCCGGCGATATCGAAGATGGCCGGAATCCGCATTAACAGAGCAATTTGGTGCTGCTGATCACTTTGCCATACTTCCTAGCATTACGTCGAATCCCCCTTTGGTGATAGACCGTGGCCAGGGTGTTCACCCCTTCGACAGTGAACTCCCGGTACCTATCAAGGCGCCAAGTCCAAGATTAAGTGACAACTCCCCTGCCATGTAGCCTGTATTCAGCCAACAGCACTGCCCCTCCTCTCCCTATCATTGGGCCTTGGGGGCATTGCCACATTAGGTAGCACAAAGTCATAGAGTGATACGCGGTACGCAAGCGACAAAGCCACCTATGAGGAAGCCAACGCTTATCACCGGACCCTCACAGGGAAGGGCCTCACCCGCCAGACCTGGGGATTGAAAGAGCGGGTCCTGGAAGCTGAGGTCTATGTCTCTCAGAACTCGGGCACCATCGAAGTCCACCCCGAAGTGAGTTTCAGAGCGATGAAGGACGGGATGCTCGAGTTCCCGAAGAAGACCTGGAATGGTCAGATGGAGCGCCGTGCACTTCTTGCAGGTCAAGGAATCGAAATCCCCGATCAACTCGAAGACGGAGGGTCAGTCCCTGCCGACGATCTCCTCGACGCTGCCGTTCGAGATCTCGAGCGCGAGGCCGTCGGTTGAATTGCCGCGGAATGTTTGGTATTCGAAATCCGTACGCCAGCGATCCCACCAACCGTTGAATGTGCTCGGTTCGTTGAAAAACAGAGACGCCGGCTCGGTCGCCCCTTCCGGCCCCTGCCCGTAATGCAGCACGCGCGCGATGGCCGCGGCGTCGGGATGGTAGTGCTTGACGCCGTTTGTCGAGATCAACCAATGTTTGCAGCGCACGGCCTCGACAAGCTCGCGCGAGACGTTCTTCCGGCTACCGTGATGAGGGAGCTTGAACGCCGTGACGTCGGGCGCGCCTTCCGGATAAAGGTAGCCGAGCGCGTCGACCAGGCCGGCCGGTTGCGCGTCACTGGCGAGCAGCAGGCGGTCGCCGCCGTACTCGAGCATCAGTGCGATGCTGCTGCCGTTGGCGCGCGTGGTGTCGCTCTCAAACGGCGTGTTCGCGAGGTCTTCGAGTGCGTGTGCGGAGTTCAACCTCGGAGCGTGCGGTCGCCGGCGGCCCAACGACTCGAGGCCGGCGGGAACGAGATCGGGGGTGACGTCCTCGGCGTCGAGCGATCCCTTCTTCAGGGCGTCGGCGACCGCCTTGCGCCAGTCGCGCTGCAGTGCCTCGAGCTGGGTCTGCGTCGGTCCGAGCACCGTCATGCGCAGGTCGTGCGCAAGCTCGATCGTCGGGCCCGCAGCGTTCTCTGGACGCACGACCGGGCCACCGTGGAACTCGCGATTCCAAGGCTGCTGGCGCAGCCAGATGCTGAACTCCTCACCCTGTCGTCCACCGTACGACTCGAGGTCGTTTCCGAACATGTGAATCAGGGCGTCGGAGCGCAGCGCCGCTTCGGCATCGTCGTCCGGTGCGACAAACGGCGCGACGGCCTCACCTCGCAAGTGGGCCCAGCCGTTGAACCATACATCCCGAAATTCGAAGCCCTCGATCGACTCGGCGTCGGCGAGCGCACTGAGCACGCCGTAGATGTGGTCAGTATCGACGTGCGTCACGACCAGTAGATCGAAGCCGCGCTGTGCAACGGGCATCGCTTCGATCCGTGAACGCCAGGCACGCCCTGTCGCGTGTACGCCCATGTCGACTAACATCTGACGCCGATCGTGATCGGGACCCCATTGCAGCCACAGCGCATCGCCTTCGCCTGCGGGCAGCATCGTCAGGCGCAGCGTCATCGCTCGCGCCGGGTCAGCATGAACGCATTCCAGTCGGCTTCATGAGCAACCTTGCCAACGTCCTCGAGCGCACGATCGATCTCGTCGCGGCGGTGGTCGGACTTCCAGCAGCGCAGCGCGTCAAACAGCAGCGAAAAGCTCTCGGTGAACAAAAGGCGTTGCTCGCTCGCGCGCAACAGTAGGTCGGCCTTCTCTTCGCAATCGCCGGCCCCTGGGAGCGCAGCGAGCAGAACCTTGCCGTCGGGCAGCCAGTCGAAGTCACTCGTCAGGTTGCGGAGCCAGCCTTCGCGTGTTCCAAGCGTTCCGGCGCGAAACATGATGATCGCACCGAGCGCGGCTCCAACCGGATCCTGGTACTTGGACATCAGCATGTCCTCAGCGGTCTGCTCCGCAGCCCGGGTCGCATGAGCGAACTGGCCGCGGTCGATCATGTTAAGGATCGCGGTCGAGACGATACGCTTGTGGTGGAAGCCAGCTCGCACGTCAAAGCGGTCGTTGGTATAGGCGAATGTGGCTGAGCAGGCCGCGAGATCGCCGTGTCCACGCGGATTGACGGGCAGCGACACGGACAGAGTCTCGTCTCGAAACCGCAGGCGCGCCCACGGCATCGATTCCGGCTCCCGGTCTTTCGGCACGAACTCCCAGTACTCCTCGGATTTGGACCGGAGTTCGGCGCCTTCGACCTCGACGAGTTCGACGGACCCTACCCCGGCAAAGGTTAAGAGCCCGCGCCCCGCGATCCAAGCCTTGTTCGAGGGTAGGAGTTCTTCTCGATCGACGCGCAGCTCGACCTCCTCCCTCCCTCCCACAGTGACCTGTACGGTCTCAGAGTGCCGCTTGCCGTCGTCGAGCACGGCGCTAACCTCGTACCAACCCGGCAGCAGATCGATCGTCTCCGAGTGCCGCACCCGCACTACGAGCGCTAGCCGGCTGTCGCGCACTTCGATCGGCATCGTGCGCTGAAGCTGGTGCGACGGCACGTCCAATCGGGCGCGCAGTTGGCCGCTCGAGGGCTCGGGAGTCATCATGTCAGCCGGACCTCCCGTCCTTTACTTTGCGGCCTCAACCACATGGACTCCGTCTTGTTCGGAAACTGCGACTTTCCATTCACGCGGATAATGTAGATCCCGGAGGGAAGGTCGCGTTCGATCGGCCAGTCGCTGGCGTTCACGACGACGTTCGTGTCGTTCTGATCGATGTCCGCGGTCGCCACGTCATACGCGTCGGTCGGTATGAGGGTCACCTTCAGGTGCGCGACCGGCGGCTCGGCGAACACGTGGACGACCTCGGCGGTCGTCGCCAGATGCCCGGCCAGGTGCACTTTCTGTCCGAGATCACCTGAGGCTTCGCGCACGTGATCGTCGAGCGCGCGCACGAGGCTGCCGGTCGTGATGTGCCACGTTCCATCGTCGTCCGGATCGTTCGCGGCGTCCCGGCGCAGGGCTTTGAGTAGCCCCTCATTGAACAGGCTCACACCGTTCGCATGGGCCCACGCGACCTGGCGCGGAAGTGTCGCGAAGAAGATCGGCGCTGCGTCGCACTCTCCCTCGGGCTCGTCGAATCCGACGTACGCCGCCTTGAGCTTCTCGGCGCCATAGTCCTGTGCGTCGGCGCGTTCGCGACAGCAGTCGACAAACCAAAACTGCAGGCTCGCTGTCTTCGATCCACGGAGGGTTTTGTTCATGCCCGGAAGATCGAGCGCGGCCCAGAATACGGATTCATCAGGCGCACCGAAGTCCTCGAGCAGCACGATCGCGCCTTCATTGCCGACCTGCACGCCGTGTCCCGCGACGTAGACGTACGCGGTCGCGTCGCGGTTGTTTGCGCACTTCTTGTAAAAGGCCCTCCAATCGGCGATGACTGCGGCTCGTGTGGCGTTCTGTGGATCTGGAGTCCGCGCCGCCACGTCGGGATGCAGCTTCTCGTCTGGCGACTGCGCGAAGTTTACATACAAGCTCGCGAGCCGCTCCTCAGGCACGCTCTCGAGCACCCAGGCCGCGAACTCAGATGCGGAACGTGCCGCGCTCGTCAGCTGCGCGAGGCCTGAATCCCGGCCCGGATCGGTCGGCTCAGCGCCGTCCTCGAGATGCCGGTAGCGGCTTACGCCGAGCACGAAGGCGTGCACGAGCCGTTCACCGGCTTTCTCCTTGACTATATTGACCATAACGTTACTAAAAATGATAGTGCATCCGGCCCGGGAGGGGAAGCGTGGCCTGTCTGGTTACGCGACTCACGTTAGATGCCACTGTCTTTGGTCTTTTGATGCCAGTTGGATGAGTAGGCCGATCTCCCAAACGGCGTAGCACAATGCAACAATGCGAAGGGAGGCATCCATCAAGGGGCATTGGGTAGCAAGGGAATCGAAATCCCCGATTATCTCGAAGACGGAGGCTCAGTCCCAGCCGACGATCTTCTCGACGCCACCGCCGCCGCATGGTCGGCATGGAGGGTTGTCCAAGGCACTGCCGGCATACTCCCCCACTCTTTAAACGGCGCCGAGACAACCCGTCGCGAGGTCATCTGGTATTGAACGGGCCCACCTTGCCCTCCAACCCCGTGGTTCAGAGCGCCAAGACCGAACAGAACCTCTATCTTTTCATGTATTAACGTTCACATCTTAGGATCTTGGAGCCTGGCACGCATGCCTCAGGAACTCGTCGATTCGCTTTGATGACGGGTGCCGGCTCAGACGTCTTGAATCGTGATGCTCTCTCAGTCAGGGTACGGTTGAGGGCTTTGTTAACTTTGAAACACGTGGCACCGGATCGGATCGGGTGATAATGAGAATGCACAGACCGCCCATCACAACCCACGGAGGATCGCATGCCTTCTATTTCAAACCTTCCCCAATCCAGTTCCCAAACGGGATTGATCGCCAAAGTGGGATCCTACCTATTCCCGTGGGCCTCCTTCCCAGATCTGACCTTAGAGATCAAACCTGTCTCAGGACGGACTGGCCGCTCAGAGGCGGTCGCTTGAGTTTTGGAGGGAAGATGCTCATAAGACTTGCTGCCGTATGGTTTGCGATTTGGGTGTGTATTGGTGTGTCCGCCGCACAATCCGGTGGCGCGATTCACGGTCGGGTATTAACTGCAGGAGATGAGAATGCTCTGGGCGCTTTGGTAGTGCTCGTCGAACTTCGCCGTGAGGTGACAACCGATGACGAAGGTGTTTTTGATTTCGACAACCTCAGGCCGGGCCGCTACTTGGTCAACGTGACGAGCTTGAACGATGGTGGCGCCACCGTGCGTGTCGAGGTTGAGGCCGGAAAGACCGCAGAGGTAACTGTGCGACTGGATAGGTTGGTTCACTCGGGAAGCGTCTCTGTGACCGCAGCGGGATCGGCGCGTGGATTATTTGAGGTTATTCAACCGGTCGACGTTCTCGGCGACGAGGAACTTGTGCTGCGCCGACAAGCCACTCTCGGTGAGACACTGAGTCAGCAAGCTGGCGTTTCATCGACCGGATATGGCCAGGGATCAAGTCGACCAGTTGTGCGGGGGCTAGGTGCTGATCGGGTTCGAATCCTCGAGAACGGCCTTGATACCGGAGATGTGTCGTCGATTGGCCCGGACCATGCCGTTGGGTCTGATCCGTTGGCCGCCGATCGGATCGAAATCGTTCGCGGCGCCGGCACCCTCCTCTACGGTCCCAATGCGCTTGGAGGAGTCGTCAACGTCATCGATACAAGAGTGCCCGACCGTGTGCCTTCAAAGATTGTGACCGGCGCAGTTGAACTAGCCGCCGGAACCGTCGCTGACCAAAACCACGGAGCCGCGAAGATCGACGGTGGCTCGGGACATTTCGCATGGCATCTCGGTGGTTTCGTGCGCGATGCCGGTGACTATTCGAGTCCAGCTCCCCGAGTTTCAGCCGAAGGGGAGCACGAAACGGATTCAGAGACGAAAATCACAACCGGCATCGTCACCAACAGCTACACCGAAGCTGCCGGTGCAACTATCGGCGGATCCTATGTTGGCCAGCGCGGTTATCTGGGATTGGCGCTCAGCGGATTCAACACCGAGTACGGTGTGCCCGGGCATCAGCACCATGACCATCAGGTAGGCGGTATTGCTATTAGCAAATCCGACGAACACGACGATGAGGAAGAGGCGCCGGTCCACACTGAACTGGAGCAGCGTCGTGTCGATGTTCATGGGCAACTGGATGTTGAAATCCCTGGATTTAGGGGGCTTCGCCTGAGCGCAGGATGGCGTGACTACAGCCATGAGGAGTTCGAGGGCCACGAAATCGGGACACGCTTTGAGAATGAGCTGAGCGAGCTCCGCCTCGAGAGCGTCATGGCTTCGCTGAGCGGTTTTGAGGGAACGCTGGGCCTCCACTATCTCGATCGCGACTTTTCGGCATTCGGCGAGGAGGCATTCGTCCAGCCTACGAGCACCCGGCGGATGGCGGCGTTTGTCTATGAAGAAAAAGCTGCCGAGCCGATTGGCATTCAACTCGGTGCAAGGTTTGAACGGCAGGAGACCGATACTGTTGATCCTGATCTTCCTGCCCGAGACTTCTCAACATGGTCCACCGCTGGAGGAGTGGTTTACAAACCGTCGCAGGTTTGGCAGCTATCGCTCAATCTCAGTCTTTCGGAACGAGCCCCAACAGCTGAGGAGCTGTATTCGAACGGCCCGCACGCCGCGACGCGGGCCTATGAGATTGGAGATCCCTCTCTCCGGAGTGAAATCGGCAGTGGCCTCGACTTCACCTTCCGTGCTGAAACTGAAAAGGTACGAGGTTGGGTGTCATTGTTTGCGACGCGATTTGAAGCATTTATCTACCTCCGGCCGACCGGGGACAGCGAAGACGGCTTCGATGTGTATCAGTTCTCACAGGTTGACGCTGACTTCTGGGGCTTCGAGCTTCACGTCGGACATGAACTCCTACACTCGGACCACCGTCACCTCCATCTCGAATTCACCTACGACCAGGTTCACGCCGAACTGCGGGACTCAGGTGAGGCGCTGCCCAGAATGCCACCCCGCAAGGCCAATCTCGCACTCGTCTATCTCGGTGATGCAATGAATGCCAGGTTGGAAGGAGTCTGGGTGGATGAGCAGGATCGGGTGTCCGATCTTGAGACATCAACTCCAGGTTCCACGATTGTGAATGCCAGCATCAGCTACAGACTTTTTCGCGGTGGGTTGATGCACCAGTTCATTCTGCGTGGACGTAACCTCGCTGACGAGGCCACCTACAACCATGTTTCCTTTCTCAAAGAAGTTGCACCGTTGCCCGGCCGGGACGTATCCCTTGTCTATCGAATGCTCTTCTGAACTTGCACTTCGGTGCCACGTGAGCCGCA
>JAAESQ010000387.1 GCA_024229275.1 bacterium
CAGAGGAAGTCGCGGATGGAAACATCCTGCGCCTGGTCGAGAAATTTCTCGCTGCTGGAGTGATGGAGAACGGCGTGTTCAAGCCGACGACGGTGGGAGTCCCGCAAGGCGGCGTCTTCTCACCTCTGCTGGCCAACGTCGTGCTCAATCATCTCGACTGGACGCTGGAGGAAGCCGGCTATCGCTTTGCGCGATACGCCGACGACTTCGTCATCGTCTGTCAGACAAAACAGCAGGCGCAAGAGGCTCTGACGCTCGTGCGACGCGTGCTCGAAAACGACCTCGGGCTGGCCCTCAGCCCACAGAAGACGAGAATCACGACCTACGGGGAAGGATACGAATTCCTCGGGTTCTTCCTCTCGTCAAGGTCTCGACGCATGCGCAGCAAGTCAGTGGAGAGATTCAAGACCAAAGTGCGGCAACTCACCATCCGCAAGCACAACCTCGACCGGGACGCCATCATGAAGCTCAACCGAGTCCTAAGGGGGACGGCACAGTACTTCGCGGCCAGCTTCGCCACCTGTCGTTGGGACTTCCAGAAGCTCGACTCCTGGATACGGATGCGCCTACGCTGCATGAAGCTCAAGCGCAAGAACTACAACGACAACCGCAAGCTGCGAGTCGCACA
>JAAESQ010000388.1 GCA_024229275.1 bacterium
AGCGCCGCGATTCGGGCCACAGCACAACACCACCAAGGACGGCGATCAACAGGTGCAAGACGATCAGATAGACAACAAGGGCGCGCCGTAGCGTCACGGACGAATCCTATGCTTGTCCAGACGGCGGTAGAAAGCGCCCCGACTCAACCCAAGAGACTGTGCGGCCTTGGTGAGGTTGCCTCCGCATTGCTCGATGGCACGCAAGATCATCGTGCGCTCCATTTCGTCGAGAGTCAGGCCCGAAGCAAGCTGTTCACCAGCCTCTTCACTCATCCCTGGTGCTTCAGAAGCGGCAGTGAAGTGCTCGACCTTCAACACATCGTCGGAGCTCAGCAAAACCGTTCGTTCAATCACATGTTTGAGCTCGCGGACGTTTCCCGGCCAAGCGTGGTTCGCCAGCCATTCGACCGCACTAGCATTGAGCCTGAGTTCCGGGCGCCGATACACAACTGACAAGCCCTGCAGGAAATAGGCAGCCAACAGCGGGATATCACCTCGGCGCTGGCGAAGTGGCGGCACGTGGACCGCGATAAGATTCAGGCGGTAGAGCAAATCCTCGCGGAACTGCCCGGCCTCAATCATGGCAGCGAGATCACGATTGGTCGCCGAAATGACCCGTACGTCGACTGAAACCGTCGTGCTCGATCCCACTCGTTCGAAGGTTCGATCCTGGAGCACTCGCAGCAGTTTCACTTGGCAACCCGCGTCGATGTCTCCGACCTCATCGAGGAAGAGTGTGCCGTACTGTGCCGCCTCAAATCGGCCGCGTCGAGCCTCCTTGGCGTCGGTGAAGGCGCCCTTGACATGACCGAACATCTCGCTCTCGAACAAGGTTGGTTGAATGCCTCCGAGATTGACTTTCACGAACGGCTCATCGGCCCGTGTCGAGTTTCGCCACAGCGCCTCAGCAAAAAGCTCCTTGCCGGTTCCACTCTCTCCGGTGATCAATACCGATGCGTCGGTCGCTGCAACACGACCGACGACCTGCATCGCATGCAAGAAGGCCGGGTCCATTCCGATCAGGCCAGAGAAATCGTGAGCCGAATCCAGATCCAAACGACTCACTGGCTCCTGCCCTGTATCGGCCTGCCGAATCTCCGCTGCGCCGAGGGACGATCTCACGGAATGCAGGATCTGCCCATGCGTCCAAGGCTTGGTAATGAAGTCAGTGGCTCCAGCCTTGACCCCTTTTACTGCAAGTTCGACCGAACCCCAGGCTGTGATCAACACCACCGGCAGATGTGGATTTCGTCCCTTGATCCTGCGCAACAGATCAAGGCCTTCCTCTCCTGTGGTCTGACGCGAGAAGTTCATATCCTGAAGAACGAGATCGACACTCACTTTGTCGAGCAGCGTCAGAGCTGCCTCCGGATCAGCAGCAGAATGCGTCCCGTAGCCCGCTTGCTTCAAAAGCAGAGCGAGCGACGTAACGACCGCTTTATCGTCATCAACGATGAGGATCTCATGACTCTTCATGAACCGTTTCTCACGTTCAGAATACTCCTCTCACTGTTGAACTCACCGGCTACTCATCGTGGAGCGCTTGTGCAGGCTGAATCTTCGAGGCCAACCACGAAGGATAGAGGCCGCTTGCGATCGCAAGGCTGCACATGATCAACAGCGACAGGAAAAGCGCAGAGATGATGGTTGACCACGCCACGCTCCCGAGCAAGCCGAGAATTGGCAACTGCAAGATGAGGATCGTCGCCAAGAAAGCGCCGGTGACAGCAACAAGAACGATCTCTAGCAGCATCTGGCGATATACCGCTGGCCGATCCGCGCCCAGTGCACGTCGAAGGCCAATCTCCCCAACTCGCTGAGTCACAGCTTGCCAGAAGACCCCGACCATGCCCAGAAATACCATCACCATCAAAGAGGCTGCTACCAGAGTACCGATCACGATGGGAGCAACTGCCAACTTGAAGTTGCGGCGACGGATACTGTCAGTGGGTTCTATTTGGAAGCTCCAGCCCGGCTCAACTCGCCGCATGACATCGAGCGCTAGCTCTTCAAACCCTGCTCCCGCTTCAGGGCCTACTCTGATCATGATCCGCCGGGGTGCTCCACCATCGTCTTCTACAGCAAGACTCTCTCGGCGAATGACGTAGGCGGTCAAGCTGGACAATGTGCCGTTCTTTCGGAAGTCATCGATCACGCCGACAACTCGAAGCTGCGGTTCCTCTTTGATGATCTGCCCCAGAGGATCGCGATCCGGGAAGAGGGCGTCTACCATCCGTCGATTGATGACCACCGGAATCCAATCAAATGCATCGTCAGCTTCCTCGAACCACCGTCCTTGAACGACCTCAATACCCAAGGCGTCAGCAATGCCGTCCGTAGCGCCGGTATAGCCTGCATCGACACTGAGGCCGTTGTATTCGAAGTCGGTGCTCGAATACGCAAGGTCAAAGGGCCCGTAGCTCATGACACCCACGGCGTGGGTTGCAGGAAGTCTCCTGAGTTCATCAACAACCCGACGGATCCGCTGACGTTCATCACCCTCGGTCAGAACCTCGTCAAACCTGCGCGAGTCGATTGACGCCGTGTACACACTGTCATAGCTGAAGCCCAGTGGTTGGCTCACTCGATGAGAGAAGATCAAGCCAACACAGGTGACAGCGAAAAGGACCAGAAACGAGACAAAAATCTCGAGCACCAAAAGGGCGTTGGCCCGCTTTCGGCTCCACACAAGTTTTATCAAATGCCGAATCATGACCGTCCTCCCCCCAGCGCTTCTACTGGGTGCATTCTTGACATTCTCCAAGCCGGATAGACTCCTGACATCAGTCCAAAGAACAGCGCTGCGGCAAGTCCATATCCCAGGATCCGCAAATTCAGATGGAATTGGGCGTAAGGAATCCATCCAAATTTCGCGATCACACCAAGGGCGAGGAAGGACAGCACTACTGAGAACACACCGCCGACAAGAGTCAGCACCACGTTCTCGACGACAAACTGACCCACCAGAGTCAGACTCGGTGCTCCGAACGCCTTGCGCACACCAATCTCACTCGCTCGCTCCATGATCCTGCTCATATTCAGGTTGACGAGGTTGACCGTCGGCAAAACCATGAACAGGACGGCGAGAACTACCAGCCAACCCATCAGACGAGCGGTCTGGCTCTCCGTGCTTTTCCCGAGTGAGAGGATGACCCTGGCAAGCGCGTCAAACGTCGTCTCCGGAAGCGCAACGATCTGATCCCAATCCCCCTGGGAACTGAGGTCGATCGACGCCATTCGAGACGCAAACTCCTCTCGAATCTCGGGGAACCGGTCTCTGCTCTCCGCCAGAATCAAACCGAAGTAGAGACCCAGCAACTCATTGTTCTTGCGATAGTCCGTCGCCGTGGTTTGAGGCACCCAGATATCTGAGAACGGGATGAATCGAAGCATCGGGACGTTCTTCACAACACCGACAACTCGATAGCGTTTCCCATCGCTCGATATCATTCGCCCGACGGCGTCCTCTCTCCCGAAAAAGCGCTCCTTCGTAGCTTCGTTAATCACTGCAACAAAGCTCCCATCAGCAACCTCGTCGTAGGTGAAGGGCCGACCCTCGACGAAATCAAAACGTAAAATCTCCCAAAACTCGGCATCGGTGTATTTGAGAAACAGGTCTACCCGCTGGCCGTCAATGTAAGACACCTCCTTCCAGAAGACACTCGAAATGGAAGCAGTCTCGGCGCCAGGGAGATCGCGCAGATGCCGATCGAGCAGATCGTAGGACGGCATCGCTGCTGCAAAGCGACTCGAGTCATCATCATCGAGAAGCGAAACACGAATCACCTGCAGCGTTCGGCTCTGATTCACCTCCGGGG
>JAAESQ010000389.1 GCA_024229275.1 bacterium
ACGGATCTCCCGTTCCAGAAATGATCGCCTTAATCGCGGCGAATCATTCGGCTGCATACTGCTGATTTCAAGGGGAGATCCTTCGGCTCGCAGGCTCGCTCAGGATGACAATTCGGGGGGGGCGTGTGTCCCTGGGAGCGAGAGAAGCGAGTCGAAGGGTCTCCCGCTTCGCTGAGCAATCACTTCGCGGTTACTCTTCCTGGCATACAGCCTATTGGAGCGGGAGATTCTTCGACTCCACTGCCTTCGGCAGCTGCGCTCAGAATGACAATATGAAGGGCGCATCTCTTTAGACAGCTGCGCTGAAGATGACATGTTCGGCGGTCATTAGAATGAGGGTGATGCCAGGCGAGAACTGCAAGAGGCCCACGTATTATTTCGTCACAGTAAATCGATGAAGATTGTTCAGAACTGAATCAACCTCTGTGACGAGCATATTGGGGGCGATCGAACGATTTGCTGCGCTATGCTTCGGGTCCGAAGACGAACTATGTGACGCCTTTGTTTCCTGGAGGAGCCCATGTACGCACGACTGACTCTGCGAATCGCCCCTTTACTGCTTGTCCTTCTCATCATTGGGGGGTGTCAGCTCGACTCCGGAACCACCGCTGCGGACGTTGCGCTTGAGAACTCTTTGCAGAAAGTGGCGGAGGCCGCCGTAGCCGAAAACCCGGCGATTCACGGCGTAGCTGTACGAGTCGATACGCCGACTCTGGGTCTTGTCTGGGAAGGTGCCGCCGGATTTGCCGATTCAACCGCAGAACGCGCCATGAGGCCTGAGATTCCTGTTCGGATCGCCAGCAACACCAAGACTTTCGTCGCCGCCAGTGTGCTGCGCTTGCAGGAGCAGGGCCTACTGAACATCGACGATTCACTTGCGCAGCACCTGTCACAGGAGTATCTCGACCCGCTGGAAGCTAATAGCTACGACCCTCAGCGGATGACAGTTCGGCATCTGCTGACCCACACCAGCGGCCTCTTCGATCACAGCGAGTCAGGTAACTATGAAACGGCCATCGTGGCTGATCCAATGCACCGGTGGACGCCCTTTGAGCAGTTCTCAGCGGCTATGGAATGGGGTGAACCTCATGCGGCGCCGGGAGAGATCTACACCTACTGTGATACCGGCTACATTCTCCTTGGCGAAATCATCGGGAAGGCATCTGGTAAGCCACTGGCCGAAGCCGTCAGAGAGCTTGTGGGCTACGAGCAACTCGGGCTTGCCTCAACCTGGTGGGAGTCTTTAGAGCCCAGACCTGATGGAGTGCCGGAGCGTGCACATCAGCTTCTTGGCGAACTCGACACCTTCGGTTTCGATCCTTCTTTCGATCTTTATGGAGGCGGAGGGATTGTCTCCACAGTGGGCGACATGGCGCTCTTCTTCCGCGCTCTGTTCACCGGTGGGGTCTTCGCGGAGCCTCAAACGCTGGAGATCATGCTGACAACCGTTGAATCCGCCGAGGCCCGTTCAGACGCTGGCGCTTCAGCTATGCCACCCGGTGCTTATCGGATGGGAGTCTGGATGGTCGAAGTTGATGGATTCACAACCTACCGACATACCGGATTCTGGGGAACGCTGACCACCTATTTGCCGGATCTGGACCTGACTGTTGCCTACACCGTCAACCAGAACCAGAGTGGATCGTCATTCAACACGATCGCTGAAGACGTGATCAGACTTGTCGCTGAAAAGAGCCCGTAGCTAGAAAGTGACCGGCGCTTTTGATACTGAGCGCTGACTAACCAGTCCTGCGCCGTACGAGGTCGAGCTTGCGTTGGTAACGGGCTCGGCTGTCTTCGTTTTCCGCTCTGGATTGAGCCTTCTCCAAGGACTTCTCGAGTTGGCGGAAGCGATCCAAGTAGGCATATGCCCTGGCGAGGACGAAGTAGAAGTGAGATTCATCCTCCTGCTTTCTAATAGCTTTTTTGGCTAGCCTGAGCGCTGCTTTGTACTCTCCTTCGGTAATGCACTCCTCAGCTAGCTCAATGAGGTAGTAGGGATTTCGACGGCGGTAGTTGTCGAGTCTTCTCTGCAGTTTTACAGCAATCTTCTGACCGAGACTGCGGTAGAGAAGATCGAGGTTGATGAGAGCTGATAGGTTCATTCGGTCCATTTTCAACGACTGTCTGAAGGCGCGTTCGGCCTCTTCGACTTGCCCTAACTGTCGATAGGCAACTCCGAGATTGTTCCACGCATACGTAAATTTGGGATCTATCCGGAGTGCCTGGTCAAGATGGGTCACTGCAGCAGCGGATTTTCCAGCTGCCATG
Source organism: bacterium (assembly GCA_024229275.1). Lineage (GTDB taxonomy): Bacteria > Acidobacteriota > Thermoanaerobaculia > Thermoanaerobaculales > Sulfomarinibacteraceae > JAAESQ01. Next base: position 2,272 of record JAAESQ010000389.1, read on the forward strand.
AGATCGACAGCAAGGTTGGTGTAAAACTCCGAGAACGCGCGTTCGTCGGAGATGACCTCGTAGCGTCCCTTGCCGCGGGGAATGATCCAATCGAACTCGATAGTGACATGAGCGCCGGAATCGAGTTCAACACGGGCGGTTGTGTGGCGCGTCACCAACAAAACATCACCTTGGCGTTTCCAATTCTCCTTGAGCTGAGCTGAGACGAATTCAACGTGCAGCCCTGCGTACCGACCGAGAGCTACAAGGGTGTTGGCGAGCGAAATACAGTTGCCGCCTCCGTGTTTGACAGCTTCCACGGCGGTTCTGGTTTCAGCTGTTTGATAGACGAGACCCATCTTGTCAGGGTCATACATGAGGCTCATGAGCGCTCTGACTCGTTGTTCGGTGCTCATGAATCGCATGACTTTTTCCTCGACGAGATCCTTGAGGTGAGAGTCAAGCGCGAGGATTTGATCCTGATTGGGAATCGAGTGGCTTTGGGACGTTGCAGTGGAAACTGTGGCACCCGAGCATACGAGCATCACCAAGCAACCGGCGATCAGAGAATATTTCGGATTGGCCATCATAGATCCAGTCGTTCGAAGCGTCTATGTTCTATTTCCTGAGACAGCAGGATCGTCAAAGTGTGACAAACGGAGCAACGGTGTAGCGGTTCAACGGCAAAGCATGAGCACGGCTAGAAGATCTCCTTTCGCGTTCGATACTTCTTGTTCCCCGTCATCGCTGAGGAAATGTCTTCCTCCTTCTTCTTAGCCTTTGGAACCAATGCCCGTCAGATGGCGGTATAATCTCAATACATCAACTGATTTCGAAAACCTCTTGGTGGGAGGTGAATTTTGAATCCGATCAGAAACTGTTTCTCGGCAGTTGGCGCGTTCTCGCTGGTATTGCTGACGGCTTCGGCAATGCCCGTGGCGGCCGGTTCAGATGACGACCTGGCAGCACTTGAAGATGCCAACCGTCGATGGAAAGGTGCGCGTTGTCGTAGTCGCATGGAGATCACTGTCAAGAAGAGTAAGAACTCTGACGGTTGGTCCAAATCCGAGTGGCTTTGGTGGGGAGAACCGCGCTCGAACGAGCGGGTCCGAGTCATGCTCACTGAATCTGCAGCGATCCGCAACCGGTATGTGGGTGGTTCGATACCCATCGGCAGTGAGTTCATCGCAGTGGGATGGGGATCCGATAAGCGAAAAGGCGGCGGGGATGTCTATCTTGAACTCGAGCATGTCGAGCTTGGAGCGAGAGCGAGGGTCTACTATTACGACGACTGGGTAGGGCGGGTTTCGGCCGGTCGCCTACCTGAGTTTGAGCGTTGGGCGCGGTTGGAAATGTTCTCCATAGAATCGACACCTGATGAGCAGCTCGTCGAGGTCGCAGCGCCCGTTGCGGCAGAAACGCGAACCGAACCATCGCGGGAGGCAGCCGCTGCGCCAGTGGCGCCGACCCAACCTGAGGTGATTGGTCTCAGGGTCTTGGGTGTTACGACGGAACCTCTGGCGGTGAAGCTTGGGGAATCAATGGAGATGGTCGTGACGTATGAGGTTTCAGGAGTCCCTGAAGGGCTTTTGCTCGCAGTGTCGGAGCAGAGGACGATCCTCCGTAACGGGCAAGAGTTGACCAAGCTCGAGGCGATGGTGCAACGAGCAACGGGTCTTCACCGTTCAACACAATCACTCGTCGTTCCCACCAGTCTCGAACCTGGTGTGTTTGAACTACGTGCCACGATGAAGGGCGCTGGCGCCGAGTCCGCAGGCAAGACTCTGTTTGAAGTGAGGGAGCCATGAAGGGCAGCGGTTGCGGTTGGCTGAAAGCTGTTCTAAGCGTTGGGTTCTTGTTCCTTTGCTGGCTTTCAGTCGCGGCAGCCGCCGAATGGTACGTGGTGTGCGATGTTGAGTCTCACAAGGTCATTGTGACCGAGAACGTTGACGAACAGAATCACCGGATCATGAAAGGGCCCCTTCCCGGTACGCGCACGGCTGAAGTTTGGTTGGAGGGTAAGTGTCCGGATCGCTATTGTGATGGATGGGGCCAGTGCGCTGAAGAACCTTCTCCCACAGGCGATTCTTCTGCCACTGGTGGCTGGGTGGCAGGGGAAGTTACTTCGGTCACACTCAGCGACTCTGAGGTGAAACCACTTGTTCCGCCGACAGCGGTCGGTCCTACAGGACCTGGTGGTCCGAGTGGTCCGAGTTCCGCTGACCTCAGCCCGTTGATTGACAACGCTCGAGCTGCCGTAGAGGCGTGCAGTTTTCCTGCGGCTCTTATGACCGCTGAGCACATGATGAACTTCGATCCTGAGCATCCGTGGTTAGCGGCCAATCTCAATCGGCTGCGTGATTTGTCGCTGCGCCAGCGATCGGCTGAGGATGCGGTTTGGCAAGCGAGTTCGGCTCTCTCATCGGGTGATCTCAAGCGGGCCAGATCCCTGGCGAGAGGCGCAGCAGACCGGGCGGTGAGCTGTCAGTCCAGAGCTGTGTCCGATCTGCTGAATGGAATCGATGCGGCTATCGAGCATAAACGACAGCTTCGGGCCGCCAACAACAGTCGCGCAATGTCCGCGCTGTTGCCTGACCTGATCAACATGGCCAATACTTTGAGCGGTCAGTACCACGGAACGGCATCGTCGACGAACAGTGCGCCGGTATATGGAGGAACGAATACTCCTTCCTGGTCGACGTCGTCCAATATGCCTGATCCGTGCGCTTTCAAATACGAATACCGCAATGTGTGGAATGTGGAACCGGTATGCACCTGCCCGGGTTACCGCTGGGAGGCGAAGCAACACCGATGTGTGAGGTAGGTCGGGACGAGGGCCGCCCTGTTCAGACGCAGAAGCAGAGGCTTTGCGCGGCACTGAGTGACAGCTCTCTGGGACTGCTGATTCTTTTGATGTGTTTCTTGGCTTCCTCAAATGCACTCGCTTTGCCGAATCCAAACCCAAGCGACCCGGAAGAAACATCGACTCGTGAGATTCGCGATCTACGTGCCCAGATCCAAGAACCCCCCGTGATCGCCGAGCAACCCTGGCTTTTATTCAACCCCGCAAGGGCCAGAGTAAAGTGCAACCCGGGGAAACTTGCGGCTCTCGATCGCGTGACCAAGGAATGCAAAGCCGATTTCGGGAAAGCAGCTCCGGCGGTGTGGCGTTCGTTGATGTTCGCCATGGTTCCGGCTCTTGCCCAGAATCAAACGCCGTTCATCCAGGAACAACTTGCGAAGATCGGGTTGGAGAATCGCGGCAATTTGAAGACGCTTCAGGATATCGCCGATACCGCCGGAGTTCCTCTCTCCGCAGTGACCTGCTTGATCAAGGGCGCCGTCCGTTTGTCCCTAGGCGACTCTCCAGTAACCGAAGATGTAATCGACAGCCTTAATGCGGCGACGGATATCTACCAACTGTTTGGAGCTCTCAAAGCCGGCCTCTCGGGAGCCAGAGCGTGGCTCGACGGCAAGGGCGCGGCCGATCTCATGGGCCAGACGGGCGGGAACACGGTCCGGCAGCAGGTCCGAGATATGGCTGATCTGGCTGATACAACCGTAGGCCCGGTCCAGAGTCCGGGCTGGTTCGAGCGAATCGTCAAACCGATTGCAGAATCCAGCCTGATCCAGATGGCGTCTCTCGAAAGCTCCGCTGTGGAGGCCAAGCAGAAGTTCGAACAATGCGAAGTTGACGCCGCGTTGGCGATTCAAACAGAGATACCCGCCGCGGCACGGAAGTGGGCGGAAGGATGGCGCAACTTCATCGAACACATGGAAATTCAAAAATTCTGTGCTGACACCGGAGTTGCGTCAGTTATCTTCTACTACGCCGATGCCGACGCCGATTGGAAAAATTCGAATCAGTCCTACAAAGGCCACATTCAGGATTTGAATCAGCAAGGAGTTCTCGACCCGCCTTGGGCACGTCCCGATTCGGTCGCAGCCAAGCGCCAGCTTGTCGAAGAGCTCGAGGAAAGGCTTGCCCGCGTCCATGCGTTCGATACGACCACTCCTGCGGCACCGTGTGACGTCGACGCTGCGCTCGAGGATCTCAAGTGGTTGCTCCTTCGTCAGGAGTGCCTTGATGGTATCGAAGGCTACGGAGCCGCGGAACGTCTCAAGCGAGCCATGGAGCCGCTGAGAGAACTCGATTTTGCGCTGGACAGCATGCAGGAACTCGTTGTTCCGGCGGAGAGTGAAGCTCAGTCGAGGATCGACAGCTGTGATCTCGAGACCTGGTCTGAGCCGCTGGACCGTGCCGAGGAAGAGTTCAATCGCCTCTATGGGACTCAGTGGAAGTTGTCCGATTTGCAGCAGTGCTGGGATGGAGACTGGCCGTTTGACGCTCTGAAAGAAAAGGCACGAGAGCGAGAGGAAGAGCTGACGGGCTTGATCAGCGGCGGTAGGGGACTGATCGACGAAGCGCGAAATCTGATCGGGGAATGTCGATTCGACGAGGTCCAAGAGAAGCTGAACACCGTGGACGGCCTGATCTATCAGCCGCAGTGCGATCTCGATTCAGTGGTGTGCGCCGACGGTGGTGCAGATTCTCATCGATGCCGACTTCTGGCATTGCTGGAAACGCTCGATCTGGCCCAGATCGAGTTCGGTGAGAAACAGACCCAATTCGACGAGGCCATGGTCGAGGTCGCGTCGATCGGCGATGAATTGTTGGAGTATGGCAGGGGAGAGCTCGAGCGGGCGAGGGTGATCGCGCCCGAGCGTTGTGTCGCTCTTGTTCAAGTCGCGGAAGCAGCCACCGACCTCGAGACCCTACAGTTGCCGCTCGAGTGCCCCGGCGACTCACCGTACATGGAAGAGGCTGCTGGACTGAGACTCGAGGCTGACCAACTCGCCGCCGACTTTGAAGGCGCGCTCAGCGAACTCGCCGCTCAAGGCAATACCGCCACCGAAGCGTGTGACCTTGAAGGGTTGACGGCCATTCAGCAGGAGGTCGCGACACGCGAAGCCGCAGCCTGTCCGGCACGCTCGGAGCTAACGCCCCAATTTGCCAAGGTCCTCGAGGATTGGGAACGCGAGGTTGAAGAAGCGCGCTCGATTCTCACCGAATCAAGTGCAGACCTCGATGTCTGGATGGGTGCTTGCGATGTTTCCGCGCTGCACAGCATCGCCGGTCGAGAGATGTTGCTGTCGAAGTGCGGCCTGCTGCTACTCGACGATCAGGCTCGCGAGCGGGCGGCCTTCTTGATGCACATCCACGACCTCGCGCCGGCCCTCCAAGCCGAGGCGCAATCGGCTGACGCATACCTCAAGAACGCTGAGACCTACATCGAAGCGGCGAAGCGGGAGCTTGACGTCGACACTGATCCGGATGTCGAGCACCAGGCGGCCGCAATCAACCTTGACAAAGCTCGCGCATCGCTCGAGAAGGCACACACCGCCGCTTCGAAAATCAAGGTCGGTCAGTACATGCCTCAGAGCTGTGTGCGTCATGTCCTCGATCGAATCGCGGCGATCGAGGCCTCAATGCCAGAGATCCCCAGTGTCGATCAGCAACAGGAGCTGGAGCCGGAGCCGGAGCGCGTTGTAGTGCCAGGCCTTGTTGGAGAGGAAGGTGAATTCGCGGCGGCATGGCTCGAGGATGTCGGGCTCAAGGCGGTGATTCGTAAGGAACATGAGATCCCGGAAACCGGGCAAAGGCCGGCTCCTAGGACGGTGATCGGGCAACTGCCTTCCGGCGGAGTAGAGCGCTCGCGAGGAGACGGTGTGCTGCTGTGGGTGTACGAGCCGGCTACAACTTCGACTACGACTTCGACCACGAACTCGGCTGGGAATTCGAATGTCCAGCCCACCGCTCAGGTGCAGATCACTCCGGAGTACTGTACGAGCCGATGGAGGGGCACAAAGGTAGTCAGGCTCGCAGGAGGTGCGCTCGATTGCGACTGTCCGGCGGGAAGTGCGTGGAGTAAGGTCAAGAAAACCTGCCTGAAGATAGGTGCGATGCCGACTCAGAGAGTGACCAACTGCAACCACATGGACGGCACCATTCGCAATCCGGTGACTGGGCAGTGCGAATGCCCGGCGGGGGACTGGAGTTCGACCCGAGGACGATGTGTGGACACCGCTGCAGCTGACAGGGAACGCGAGATCGGTGAAAGCCGCAAAGCCGCCAGCTGCGAATCACTGTTCACAGAGATTCAGATCCTACGCGGCAACCCGGAGCCGCTGTATCAGCAAATGGCCGATCGGGCAGAGCGCAAAGCGCAAGCCCAGGGATGCGATTCCTCGCGCATCCGCCAGGCCAATGATGACGGCCGGGCCACGCCGCGTGGGCAACAGCCGGCTCCAGGCGGAGAAACGCGAAGCACCATGTCAGGTCATTGCACCGGGGCGATTACCGCTAGCCCGGCTGCCGGCTATGTCGGAGATGGGCTGACGGTTACCATCGTCATCAATCCACCAGAGAGTCAGTTCATAGCCAAGGTGACAACAGACAATCCGCGGTGTCACACGTGCAACGCGCCGATGGTTCAACCAGGACGATTTGTCTACACCGGATACTTCGATGGTCCGTCGGGAGGTTTCACGGTCACCTTCATCGCCTACGATCAGGATGGCGTTCAGAGGTGTTCCGGAGCAACTGGAACTTTGCAGGTCCTCGGTCCTCGTCGCTGATACCAGCCTGCTACAAAACACACGAACTCGCGGCCTCCAATCGCCACCTGACAGTGAGGCTAACTTCCCGCATCTCCGTAGTTTTCGACTTCAGACAGAGATTGAGCTACGATACCTGCAAATAGAGAGCAGATAATGATGACCGAGTTAGCTGGTCGATTGCTTGGAAGGTACCGAGTCGTCAGCCAAATCGGGGCAGGCGGCATGGGAGAGGTGTACCGTGCACGCGACTCCAAACTCGACCGTGATGTGGCTATCAAGGTGCTGCCTGACGGTGTTTCTGATGATGCTGATAGACGCCAGAGGTTTGAACGTGAGGCGCGTGTAGTCGCCCAGTTGTCTCATCCCAACATACTGGAAATTCATGACTTCGGCTCGGATGAAGGCCGCTTCTACGCAGTTACTGAGCTTCTGACAGGCCAGGATCTCCGTATGGAGATGACCGGCCGTCGGTTGCGGCTCGATCGTGCGCTTGAAATCGGTATTGCGATCGCAGAAGGCCTTGGCTCCGCCCACTCCAAAGGTGTGATCCACCGTGATATCAAACCCAGTAACATCTTCCTTACCCAGAGTGGTCAAGTGAAGATCCTCGACTTTGGTATTGCGCGGTTAGGTGAACGCTCGACACTGAACGAAACCGAGAGTTCAAAGTCGACCCTCACCGCCAAAGGCACAATGATTGGCACTGTCGGATACATGGCCCCCGAGCAGGTTCGGGGAGATCCCGCCGACGCGCGCAGCGACATCTTCTCCCTTGGCTGCGTTCTTTATGAGATGTTCACCGGTAAGAGACCATTCTCTCGCGAGACCACTATTGCGACCTTGACTGCGATACTCAACAAAGACCCATCGCCCATTACCACCCACAATCCCGATCTTCCCCCTGCTCTCGATCAGATCGTCGCGCGCTGTCTCCGCAAGGAGCCGGGCCGCCGATTCGAGTCTGCCCGTGACGTCGCGTTCTCTCTCAAGGCTCTTACCGGCGTGCGGACTTCACCGATGAGGTTCCGAAGACTCTCCAGTCCTCGTTTGCGGCGACAATCGGCAGCTGCGGCTGTCGGCGCTGCTGTGGTGGTGGTGTCGCTCTTCGGTTGGAAGCTTGTGAATCGCTGGCTACCGGGAACACCGGTGCTTCCTATAGAGAAACACGTCGCAGTCATAGGCTTTGAAGCACCTGATGACTCGTCGGGTGTGGGTGAGTTGGCAATAGGGCTCACGAGGACGGTTACGTCGGGATTGTCGCTTTTTGAACGAGGAAATCTCGGTCAGTTCTGGGTCGTTCCTCCCCACCAGGCCGAGAAGTTCGGTGCGAGTACGGTGACAGACTACTACCGGAAGTTCAACGTCACAGTTGCAGTTACCGGAGAACTTAGCCGACGTGGCGAACTCCTACGACTCGAGTTGGGAGTTGTGGACGCCGCTACGGGGCGCCGGCTGCGAGGCACCGTCATCGAAGACAGCGTCAGCAACGTTGCTTCGTTTCAGGAGCAGCCGGTAGTTCG
>JAAESQ010000390.1 GCA_024229275.1 bacterium
CCGTCGGGGTAGCAGCTGGTGGTGCGGTAGTCAGCAGAATCCATGGTGCCTCCTGATCGGTCCGTTTCTATTGTGGCATTGCGACAGGGACAGGGACTCTACATCATGCATTTCTATACAACGTTCAACACTCCTTCGGATAGAGGAGACGCCATGTCATTGCCCTAACCTGGTCAAAAAGATCGACGACTCTCTCGGCTCGGGACTGGTCAATCACACCAGCGCTGCAGAGAAGCCTCAGGAACGTGTCCACCTCCAGTCGGCATGCGGCTGGTGTCAAGGGTCGGAACGACCGGCGCTTTGCGCCGGCTTGCCCTTGACTCCTGACGACTTGACGACTACCTACTCCTCTTCATGAACGACCCGGAATGACCATGCATCGAAGCCACAACGACGAATGCTCATTAGCCTGACACTGGTACTGACACAGTCACTGTTCCTGCATCTGTCACTGTCACGGTCTCTGTCTCTGGGTCTATCTCTTTGTCTGGCTTGCTTTACTCTTCCTTACACTGAACTACCTACCAGTTCGATATCATCAATCGATGGTTGCGATGTCCCGCTCAAAAATCCTAACCTTTCAGTTCCTGAAGGAGATCCCATGAAGAAGTCGATCTTGCTTGTTTGTTTGCTCCTCATCCTGGCCCCGATGGGAGTCATGGCTCAGGAGAACAAGGCTCCGTCGTCGGAACCAAACCCAGAGCCGACTCCAGCCAAGTGGGCCAGCGCTCATTCGATGACGATTGACGGCGAAGAGATCGAGTATCACGCAGTAGTTGGCAGCATCATTCTGCGCGATGACGCGGAGAAAGCCACTGCTGAGCTGTTCTACACGGCATACTTCCGCTCGAACGCTCCCGACGACACACCTCGCCCGGTGATCTTCGCTTACAACGGCGGACCGGGCTCGGCTTCATTCTGGCTGCACATGGGCATCATGGGCCCACGCCGCGTTGTAACGCCTGAGGTCGGTCACCAGGGACCGCCACCCTACCCTCTCGAGGACAACCAATACACCCTTCTTGACCAGGCCGACATTGTGATGATTGATCCAGTCGGCACCGGCTTCTCTCGTCCGGCAGGCGAGGCAGAAGGCAAAGACTTTTGGGGTCTCGAAGAAGACGCTCAGTCTCTGGCGCAGTTCATTCGTCGATTCCTGAGCAAGTACGATCGATGGAACTCCCCCAGGTACATTCTCGGCGAAAGCTACGGCACAACGCGATCCGCGTTGCTTGCGCGCCATCTCCAGCGTGCCAACATCGACCTTAACGGTGTTGTGCTCGTGTCATCGGTTCTCGACTTCAGGACAATTCGATTCAACGAGGGCGGCATCATTCCCCACGTTGTCTTCTTGCCGAGTTTCGCGCTAGTCGCTGCCTATCTCGACGCCCTTCCCGGCGGCCAACCAACCGATCTTGATGCATTCATGAAGGAAGTCGAACGATGGGCGGTCACAGAATACGCTGCAGCCCTCATGGCTGGAAGCGCGATTAATCCCGCTGTACGGGCTGAAGTTATTGATCAAATGCACCGCTACACCGGCCTCAGTCCGGACTTCCTCGACAAAGCGCACATGCGAGTCTCGGCACCGCAGTTTGAGAAGGAACTGCTTCGCAACAAGGGTCTGGTTGTCGGAAGACTCGACGCAAGATTCACCGGTCCAACTGGCGATTTGCTAGAGACTCGGCCATCACACGACCCACAATCGACCGCCATTTCCTCGGCCTATACTTCAGCGTTCAACTCTTACCTCCGTAGCGAACTCGGCTATGACGGTGAGCGCGAATACGTCCCCAGTGGTCGGGCACGTCCCTGGAACTGGAAACGAGAGACCAATAGCCGGTGGTCGATGATCAGCATGCCCAACGTGGCTCCCGACCTTGCCGAGGCATTGACAAGAAATCCCAATCTTGAGGTACTGCTTATCAATGGAATCTACGACCTTGCCACGCCCTACTTCGCAGCCGTATGGACGATGGACAACCTCTACCTGCCTCCCGACCTCCGCGACAACATTCAGCGAGCAGATTTTGCTGCCGGCCACATGATGTACGTCGAGCAGTCTCTGCTGCCGCAGTGGAAAGAAACACTCTCATCGTTCATCACTCGGACTTCAGGACTGGACGACTAGTCCCGTGCTCGGGTGAGTGATCAAGGAGACTGGTTTGCGTTTGGTTTCAAAACGCACAAAAGGGACTTGAACAGGAGGAAACAGAGAGAACGGAGAGGGTGATTTGTGGTTTCCTCGGCAGAGTTACACAATCCTCATCGTCAACACATTAAGGAAGGCATCCGACATTCGGCGATAGGGAGATCATACAATCGCCGGGCTAATCCACCTCAGCCGACACGTCCGGCACGACCCACTCGATGGCTGGCATCTCAACCTCGTTAGGCAACCTCGACGTATCACCCGTCGCCGCAAAATGCAGAAGGCCGATCTTGAACTCCGTTGACGCGTTCATCGCTGCCCGGATCGCGCCGTGCGGCCCTCTGAGCACGGGAACGAACTTGCTCTGTTTGAAGAACGGCAGCAACTCGAGTGCGTTTTCGTACGGCGTCGAGGTATCCCAGGTTCCGTGCACGATGACTGTCGGAATATCGGTTTCGAAGTTGCGGCGAAAATCATCACCCAGATCGCTGCCCCACACCGGACAACCCTCGATATACCACCAGTTCATGCGCCGCAGGAGAGAAGCCGCAGGATCGCGTTGATACTCAGCAAGCCTTTCGGAGGTGATCCCAGAGCCACAATCCAGCATAAAGAAGCTCGCGGTGCTTGATCGTGCCCCGCTTCGCTCGAAGATCTGCACAATCCTCTCCGCGGCAGGGCCAAAATTGCCGCGGTACATCGTGATCACATCTGCTGGCCACGCCGACAGCTCGCCGGAGTATCCCCTTGCGAGTCTGCGAACGACCTCTCCGTCGATGAGAACTTTGTGCGATCCTCCGGCGTCAGATCCCTCGACCTCAACGGTCATCGGCTTCTCGTCGATCCTCTCGACGACGGTCTCAAGAGCTCTGATCAACCCGCCTTCCGGGACCATGCCTGCTAACTCGGGGGCGTTCTCGGCCTCTTCCGCCACTCGTCTGTAGACGTTCCAAATGTGTCCCGGATGATCGTAGGTGTGATCTGGCCCTTCCATGCCGCGCAGGATCGCTCGCTCCACGAGTTCTGGATGCGTACGCATGAACGCCATCCCCCAGTGACTTCCGAAACTCCCACCCCACAGAACCACTTTGCTGTATCCAAGGGCCTTGCGAACGTCGTTGAGGTCCTCCGCGGCTTCGAGAACGGTGAAGCCCGTCAGATCAACCCCGAGCTGCTCCCACGCCGTCTTTTCCGTGACCAAAGACCGACGAAAGGCCTTGGCCGCGGTATCGCTATCGTGTGACCGATTGAGCGGAGTAGGAGGAACGCTGACGTCAATCGTTGTGGTTGGTTTCGACGGTCCAATGCCTCGTTGACTGACAACGACCACATCCGAAACACCTACGAGCGGAAGCCACCTCTCTTCGAAGGTCCCGAGGTTTCTCAGTGATCTCTCCAGCCCTCCAAAGCTCGGTCCACCGTGCAGGTAGAAGATTGGCGGCGCCGCCGGATCCGCGCTGCTCAGCCTCCGAAAGCGATAGACTTCAATTGAGATGACTTCGCTCGAAGCCTTCGAACGATTCGCCGGCACGAACAGCATTCCCCGCTCGGCATTGAAGAATCCACCGCCCTCTAGAGGAATCCGCTCGGGATACATAAACAGACTGCCTGCTTGAGGAACCTTCACTGGAGCACTCGCAGTTTCGTCCGTGGCGCCAATGCACGGTGCACCAACGAGTATCGCAACCAACAAATAGCATGGTGTCATTCGAAACATGTTGTACCTCATCCCTCAGGCTGACCGCCATTCGATGACGAAAATGCAAACCGATTCATGCCGCCCACTTATGATCACAGTTCAAACGGAGGTTGATCCTTGAATACCGTTTTCCGCTGAGCCGCGCTGGGGAAATACCGGCTCGCATCGAGTCGATTCAAATCCTTGAGATCAGTAACCTGTGGCACCAACCGTGCGGAACGGAGAGCCTGAACATCCTCAGCAGTGGTGGGGAGATCACGTTCGAGATCAAGTTCATCAGAGTGATTTCTTGAGTTCATCGAACCTATCCTCCAATCCGTGTTTGAGGAAGTAGCCGCGCACCTCTTCATGATCAACACCCGGCAACGTAAGGAGAAACTGAATATCAGCCAGTTCTCGAAGGGTCCGAGAAGGGTCGTTCTTGATGGCGAATACTTTCATCGCCGCAAGATGTTCGGGACGAAGCACCGGTACCTCGGCTCCTCCCGGGCCTTTGATCATTGGAAGGTCGCGAAACATCAACCTCTGCGTATCGCCTCGGACGTACACCAGATCCACACGTCCCATTTCAGGATCGTCATGAACGTGGTTGGAGTAGCCGCTTGATCGGTGAAGAGTGGAATATCCGGAGGACTCGAGAAATCCAATGAGATCGTCCTGAACCTCACCGGGTACAACGAGATCCAAATCAAAGGTCGTGCGCTGCATTCCAAAGGCCGCCATCCCCAAACCACCGATGAGCGCCCAGGGCTGCCCACGATCACGGATGAAGGTCGCAACGCTCGTCAGTACACGTTCAAAGTCCATGTTGGTACAAGCATACAGTTGCTCTTTGCTAAGCAAAAAGAGAGGAACACAGTCGAGCTCGTCGTCTCATATCGCGAAGTGAACAACAATAAAGTCAACGATTCCCTGGTTCATCACTTCACGACTGCCCACGACCGAGGCCCCTATTCTGCCTTTGAGGCAATGAGTCGCGATTACCGAGACGGCATCTAGTTCCCAGCGACACCGGACTCCGAAACAGACTAGTTCGAATTCTGCCGTCTGACAAAAACCATATCTCCGGACGTCGTACAGTAGGGCTTGAACCACAGTCACGAGGAGGAAGTGCATGTTCAACGTCCGGTGGCTCTCAGCTTTGTTGATTCCATTACTGCTCACATTCTCAGCCTGCGTCGTCGATGGAACTGACGACGGCGAACGACTGCAACTCATCGTGGATCAGTTATTCGAGGAGAACGATTTCCCCGGAATCTCTGTCGCCATCGCCAAGGGACAATCGGATCCATTGACGGTCACCGCAGGTTACGCGGACGTAGAACACCAGGTACCGGTTACTCCCGAGACTGGGTTTTTCATTGGCAGCATCTCGAAGAACGTCTTCGCCACGATTGCCTTGATCTTGGTCGACGAGGAGCGCCTCAGACTCGACGATCCCCTATCGACGTATGTCGCATGGCCGAGTGGCGATGACATCACCATCAAAATGCTCATGAATCACACCTCCGGAGTTCCGGAGTACCTGACAAGCGAAAAGTTTCAGCCGGGTGACAATGGGATCCCCGATTTTTTCGCCTTTCCCAAATCAGCACCCGAGATTCTGACTCTCATGATCGATTCAGCGCCAGCGTTCGAACCAGGCGCAATACAGCAATACAGCAACACCAACGGCCTCCTCGTCGGCGAGGTCATTACAAAGATCACCGGCACCTCACTCGTTGATGTGCTAAAGCGGCATATCGCAACTCCCCTCGGACTGAACGGCATGTATCTCTACGGGGAAACAACCACCAACTACCCTCGAGCTCAGGGTTACAGCGCTGCATCTCACTGGGGGGCAAAAGATGGAGAACTCATCAACTGCTCTTTCGCAGACAATGCCCTCCCAGATTCTGCCGACGGCAGCGTTGTCTCCACCGCGGCCGATCTCCTTCGCTATCACCAAGCTCTTCGCGGCGACAAGCTACTCAGCACATCCTCATGGAACGCCATGACCACCGTTGAACCTGGCCTCCACAACGGTCTTTCTTATCTTCTCGGAGAAGAACAGTTTGGTCCCTATGCAGGAAACGTCGGCAGGGCTATGGGTCATGTTGCAGCCAGCATCTACTACTCAGACAGCGAAACGTACGTGGTGCTCCTCGTCAACCGAGGCGACGGGGCACTACCGTTGGCGGGACTTGTAGAACGGTGGTTCGGGGCCGTTCCCTAGTGGAGGAATACCAGCAACTCACTCGGCGCGTTTGATCACCACCAGGCTCATGTCGTCATCCGGGGGTGCAAATGAAACGGCACGGTCCAGCAGGCCGGAACAAATTTCCGCCGCCGTAGCGTCTTTGAGCTCCCGCAGGCAATCCTCAAGAGCGCAATCCGCAAACCTCTCCCCAGCCTTCTCATGTTCGGCGACTCCGTCTGTCGCCAAAAGTAGGATGTCGCCAACACCCAGCAGATTCACCTCATTTACCGAGTAGCTGGGTTTGTAGCGCAATGCACCCATGTTTCGACTCGCGTCTATGTCTTCCTGGGAGGGGAACACGCCAAGCGGATAACAACTGAGAAGGCGATCCTCATGGATCGTAACGAAGCAATTGTGCTCGCTTGAGAACACCATCGGTGGCGGATGACCAGCTGACAGAAAATGAAAACATCCGTCAGCGTTGACTTCCCCGTAGATCAGGGTCACGTATTTCTCGACGCTGAGCGACTTGTAGAAGCGCGTGTTCAGGTTTTCGAAGAGTCGCGTTGTCACCTGGCCAAACTGGCCGAGTTCGTAGAGCACACCTGTCAGAAATGCCTGATGCAGCATGGCGGCCACCAGCGCATCGGTAATACCGTGGCCGGACACATCGGCGAGGAGTATTCCGACCTTCTTTCGATTCCTCTCAAGCGCGTCGACGACTACCTGACGCCCCTGGCGTGCCGCTTTCTGCTGACGGCGCTCGAGATCGTAACGCCTGTTGAAGTCGACATAGACGATGTGATCGCCTCCCGCCACTTTCTGCAGAAAGCGAGTTTCTCCGGCGATCTCGACATTGCCGACTCGAACCACGGGATGGTGTGGACGGATCTTGGCGATACCGTCGACAAACGCCTCGATCTCTCGCCGGAGAACGTCAGGTTCGTACGGTAGTTCCTGTTTCTTCGTGGTCACTCTTGGTTCCTGTCGTAGCGCTCGACGCGCGGTCACTGATCACTTCAATGGGTCTGTACAGCACCTTTTGTATCGATACGTTGTGGCTTTCCACTTCCCGAACTCGAGTCTGGACCCATACCCATCCGAGGCTGGATTCTACACCCAACTCCGAAGTGCATCCCAGGACTGGTTAGGATACGAGACAGACTTTACAGCGTGCCTTAACCCAAGCTCGGTCGACCTGTCTCGATGCGCACAAAAACATCCGTCGTCAAAACGACTCATCCAACATGCAAGGCTCAGTTTTTCCGAATCATGCCTATGATGGTTATGCTATGGCTGATGGAGCGAGGTATGAATGACGAGTCCTAGTCAGTTCGACCCCAGTGCAACCGATAAATCTGGCCCTCCACTGATCGCAGTTGGCTTGGTCGGTCTGACCACCCTGCTTTTCGAGATTCTGTTGACACGTGTGTTCTCGGTCACCATGTGGTACCACTTCGCTTTTGTCGCGATCTCGCTTGCGCTTTTTGGACTCGCAGCGAGCGGAGTCGCTGTGAGCACGATTCGTCGTTTCTTCAACCAAGAACGAGCAATGTCTCACCTGGCAGCAGCATCAATGGCACTCGGTCTTTCGGTGCCCGTTTGTTTCCTCCTTGACCAACAGATACCATTCAAACCGTTTGACATCGCTCCACAAGGAGGTTTCGCTGCGCTCGTTTCCTACGCCGCGTTCAGCAGCAAATTCCTGGTCCTATCGGTGCCATTCTTCTTTTCTGGGCTGGTGATCGCCATTGCCTTCACCCACTTTCCAGCACACGCGCACCGCACGTATTTCGCGGACCTCGTCGGTGGTGGAATCGGCTGCGCCCTAGTCGTGCCGATTCTCCTGGGCTGGTCGGGGCCAACTTCAGTCATACTTTCAATGGTCTTCGCACTACTTGCCTCGCTACTCATCTACGCGCGCCTCGGAAGGCAACGAATTGTGGTGACGCTTGCCACGCTCATCGTGCTGGTAATCGTGTTCGCGATCGTGAACGAGCGCATTGGGCTCGTGAAGATCCGACGAGTGAAGAGCTACGACCCCGCACTTGTCCAAGTCGAGGAACGACCGACTGTATTCGAGCGCTGGCATCCAGTGTCACGAGTGGCAGTGCACGATGTCGACCAATCCGGCACCCCGTGGTATTGGTTCTACTCGCCGACATTCAGAGCGCCATTTCCTCCAGTCATGGAGGTTACAAACGATGCCGGAGCTCGAACGTTTCTCTATCCCGCGATGACTGATCAACACCAAGAGGCGTTGTTCCTTGGTGATGTCAGCGATCTCGTCTACGCAGTTGCGCATCAGCCCAAGGTGCTTGTGATTGGCGTTGGTGGGGGCAAGGACCTCCTATCAGGTCTCGCCTTTGGCGCACGAGAAGTCGTAGGAGTCGAATTGAATCCACTTATGATCGACGTGGCACAGCGGGAGTTTCAGAGATTCACCGGCGCTCCTTATGATGATGAACGTGTTCGCATCGCAATCGCCGAAGGGCGAAACTACATTGCCAGTCGCGATGAGAAATACGACATCATCAAAATGTCTGTCACCGACACCTGGGCCGCAAGCGCCGCCGGCGCATATGCACTGACCGAGAATTACCTCTACACAATCGAGGCCATGCGCGAGTTCTTCCTACACCTCGAGCCCGACGGTTTTCTAACGATCACCCGCTGGTTTCCCGACGAAAGCCTACGCCTGGTGGCGCTCCTTCACGCCGCACTCGAACCGCTCACCGATGGAGACTTGTCGCAGCACGTCGTTCTGGCACGCAACCCAAACACTGTCACGGCAATTGTCAAACGAAGTCGATTTGAACCAGACGAAGTTGTAGCTCTTGCAAAGCGGGTTCAGACGGCCAAATTGAAGTGGATCGTCGGCCCATCAGCGGGAAGCGAGCTATGGAATACGCCGAATCCGGATTTAGAGCAGATGGCTGACCATTTGCATCGCCTGGCTCTTCAAGAATCACCCGAGACGCTTGAACGATCTCTCAATACCATAGTAGAACCACCCACTGACAATCGCCCGTTCTTCTTCAATCTCATCAGTCTTTCTCAAGCTCAAAAAGGGGACTACAAATCCGAGTCCGGATTTCATCTCCAACACGGGCGAGCTCTCAAACTGCTTGTAGGGTTGTTCAAAACTACCGCTCTGATCGCACTGCTGTTTGTGGTCGTACCTCTGATCCTGTCCCGTGCGGTGAATCTTGGGTCAGTACCTCTGTTGCCGCGTTTCTCGGCCAGCGTCTACTTTCTGATGCTCGGGCTCGGCTTCATGCTGGTGGAGATCCCTCTGCTCCAGCAGTACATTCTGTTCCTTGGTCACCCGACCTACTCACTCACGGTAGTTCTGTTCTCGCTGCTGGTTTCAAGCGGATTAGGCAGCCTATTAAGCGAGCGAATCACTCTTCATCAGCGCCGCATGACTCGTTTCCTCTTTCCTGTGTTGATTGGGGTGATCATCTCCGCAGCCGTGGGACTACCGCCTTTGTTGCGGTTGCTCATTGGACTGCCGTTGGGAGCACGGGTATTGGTCTCGATAGGCACAATCGTGCCCATTGGAATGGTACTGGGAATGCCATTTCCTCTTGGTGTCCGACTCGCACACCGATTCGACCGAAGTCTCGTTTCGTGGGCTTGGGCGGTCAACGGAGCAGCATCGGTTGCAGCACCGGCTTTGGCGATGATCCTCGCGATTAATTGGGGCTTCTCGTTAACGTTCATTCTCGGTGGCGTCGCATATGTTGTTGCGGCTGTCGGACTGCTCGGCTTTCGTGAGACTAGCCTGCACTTCTCACCGATTTCGTAGCGAGACAGTCGAGACGCAGTGCCATGTTGGGATTTTCGCAACTCGACCGCCGCAGGCGCACTTGCGGTGCGTTGAGAAGGGCGAGTTGCGAAAAGC
>JAAESQ010000391.1 GCA_024229275.1 bacterium
CCGTGTCACTCGAAGGGCAGTCCTACGGGACGGGTGCGCCTGGACAGGAACTTCGCGCGCAGCCGCCACTCAAGGCTGCTAGGCGGTGCCAACCGCCGAAGCGTCGTTCTGGACTAAAGACAATCACGTGGAGGGCACGAGGCCTCCCGATGGAGAGGGCGTTGACAATTCATCGCTCTGCGGCAGCTCTGGCGACTGGTAAAGGTCGTCTGGAGCGCTCGGCATTTTCAGGTGCTATGAGTTTTGCCCCAGCAGAACAAGGCGGTTCTCGCTGCTTCGTCGGCCGGTTGAAGTGTTGGAGTGACATTTGAGACGTCGGGAGCAAATCCTCGACGGTGGCGGAGCCGTGCGTTGTGAAGCCTTCAACTTCAGTGGTCTCGTCCACAGCAATGCATGCATGACCCTTTTGTTTTTGGGTCCTCCTCCCCTGGCTGTGTTTCGCAGCGGGTTCAGTTTGTCCGACACTGCCCCCCACAACCGCACTATACCAAGGTGCGGCAGGCACACGTGGTCGTAAGCCGCTGCGTACGCAGCGCTGATTACACACTCCGAGTCGAGCCGGCGCATACGCGGGTGACGCACGGAGCCAAAATGAGGCGGGAGTCTTGGCGCAGCACGGGGAGCCATCACTGCCGTTCAGCAATCGCCTCGAGAGCGAAAGCTGGTGCCACAATGGTTGAACACGTGCCGGAAAACGGCAACGACCCGATGCTCTGCACATCGGGCCGTTCGTGGAATCATGAGAACACAATTGCTCTCGATATCATTTTGAAGACGTTCACACGTTATGTACACACAGGACGAGATCCGAACCATGGTATTCTACCAGTGTACATCGTGCGAACGTGGAGGTTCAGTCTCAACTGGGACGGCTTTCTTTACGCTGCCGTACACGGAGCCTTCGACGGAGAACCGTCCTGAGGACGCTGCACGGAAGATGATCACAGACCACGACAATTTCGTGGTTCAACTTCTGAAGGCGAAGGACGGCCAAGTCGCCAAGATGATTCTCATCGACACTGACCCAGGGGTTGATCAAGTGGCACTCGACGAGGCCTCCTACAAGATCAAGCAGGGCGCCGAAGGCACCACGCTCAGTGGTCCGAACAGCTCTTTTTTCGTTCTTCGGCCGGGACGCACCAGTGATGCGTTTGTGGTCACGTGTGACATGAACATTGAAGAACGTCGCCCGAGTCGTTCCGTCTCCCGCGCTCGCGACGAAGCATCCGCACGCGCAGCACGAGAGCGCCGCGGTGATGACGCGATTAACCGCGCCCTCAAGCTGGCAGAGAACGAAGGTAAGCGGCAGCGCGATGAAGCAGATGCGGCAAGTGGCGTCCGGAACATGCAGCAACCGACGGCAGAGGCCTTCTTCGAGCTCTTCCGGAAGGCAGCCGATGGACTCACGCCAGCGACGACGGCCGTGGTGGATATGCACCGCGCTGACGTCCCCGAGGCGATTCCCCTGGTCCAACTGATCCCTTTCAAGCCCCAGATCGGTAAGGACGGCGAACCGCTTACTCAGCCGGTCGCGAGTGTCGCGCACGACGACGCCACGCAGAAGTTCCTCGTCAGAACTGGGACCTTCAGCGCCAATTTTCCACGAACGGCGCCCTCCGTGACGCCGAACTGGCCATGCTCAGCCCGCCGCTGCTGCTTCGTGGTACGCCAGCCGATGCCAAGAAGCGCATCGAAGGCCTCCGCGATCGCCTCAAGAC
>JAAESQ010000392.1 GCA_024229275.1 bacterium
CCACTGCGCTTTCGCACGGACTCCCTTGATGACCGTCTTCGATTCCGTGCGGTAGTCCTTTGCACCGTGGATCTCAATCCAGGGTGCCGACCACTCGTGCTTCAGTCCGCCGAGTGCTACCTCGTCGAGCGAATTCGCAAGGCACTCGCGGCCGCCGTTGGTGACGATGAGGGAGTCCGTGTCACAGTACAGGACGCAGCCTGGATCGACGCGTTTGATGAGACCCCAAAGGTGGGCCCGAGCATAGGCGGTGACGTGGGCAGCAATGGCAGGGTGTGACTCGCGGGATTCCTCGTCCTGCTTCTTCTCCTGAGCGATGCCGGCGAATTGACGCAAGAGGCGTGTCGTGCCTTCGACGACGTCATGCTCTCGCCAGACACGCACGCGGTCATCCTCGCTGGGGCCGATCGTCTCCCACACGGATCCCTTCTGCCCGAATTTCCCGTAGAGAGAGTTCATGACGTACTTCAACAGGTGAGCCCGTGCAGTGTCTCCAGAGTCGGCCGCTTCAAGGCGAAGCGTGTAGAGTTCCGAGACGAAGCGTGAGAAGAGAGGAGCGCGTTCGTAGAGACAGACCTCATCGACCGCTTCTATCTCGCCGGATTCTAGGGCATCATTGAGGTCGGGGGTGGTGAGTGCTATCCAGAATCGTCCGATGGGGAAGATCAGTTTTCCGTCCCGCACCAGAGAGAACCTGTTGCGCTGTGTGTGAACGCGAACTCGGGCCACTAGACAATAGGATTCAGCCCACCGTTGAAGGTCTACAGGTGACGCTCTGCGTATTCTGCGCGCTAGCGACACTGGGTATTGACATTCCCTCATGACGAAGGGGTACATGCTGTTCACGTCGTAGCAGTGAACCGGTCCCTCGACACGCCCAATCCGAAAAGCCTCGACGCGTCCGCCGTGGTAACTCTCACGGGCCAACTTGAGCGCAGGCAGGTCTTCGTCGATCAGGATCGGCGCATCCATGAAACGGTGACGATAGGAGCGCATGGCCTGGCCGGCTTTGGTTCGCGCGAATCCGCCCAGGTCGTGACGGATTAGAGTGTCCCACCATTTGAGCAGCGCGACCCGGACTATCTCCACGTCGCGACGGGCGTAGGTGTCCCACTCACTCCGCGAAGCGTTCGTGGCAGGCATTTCTAGCTTGGGGATCCCCATGCTCCGACCGACTTCAGCCAACGGTACAAGCCACCAGTTCAGCGTATCCAGCATCTCTATGGTCGTCTCCTCGCGACGCCACACGAGGATGACCGGAGGGCATTCGATGATCGCTCGCTTCAGGACCCACTTACGGTGAGGGAGTAGGTTGAACGTGTCGAGCACCGGAGCGTCGAAGGCCCAATTATGCGCGAACAGATACATGCGGACCTTGCCTCGCGCTCGCGCTTCGACCCAGCTCCAGAAATCGGTTGCCGTCTCGAAGCGAAACCATTCGGGACGCGTCCACTGACGACCGGTGCGCGTCCGCTGGTAGCACGCCCAGCCGAAGCGGAGCTGGTGCCGTTGCTCTCCGCCAAGCCCTATCAGCGGAAGAGTCTCAGTGTCGACCACGATGAAGATGTGCGGCTGCTCTGAAGATTTGTTGGACCGAAGGTAGTGAGCGAAACGCCTCACAAGGTGCCGAGCGGGCCCGAGCGGAGCCCTTCGGTCAAGCGGCCGTCGTCGACGACCATGCCGTAACGGCTGGGCTCGTCTTCTACTATCTCAACGGCAAGGTCGATCATCTCTTGAGGCGTCATAGTCTCGTCCATGGAGAGAGTGACGAATTGAGAGGTGCGCGCGCCCGTGTCGGTCAGATAGCCGCGCACCTCCACGGTGAAAGAGAGAGACCGTGTCATGCGAGTCAACGCTTCGGGAAGCATGTTGGTCGGCACGTGGCGATTGGGGGCGAGACGGTCGAGGGCAGATACGAAGTTCTGGATGAAACGCTCACGACGGACGATCGCTAGTAGGTTCGTCCGCCGTAGACCGAGCCCCGATTTCTGGAGGGCAGATTGGATCCGGTTCGCACTCAGCCCCTCCCGAATCCCGCGACGGATGAACGGAAAGGCGGTGCGGGCACGGAGAGTGAGCGACGCGAGAAAAGAGACGGCCATAGGTGATCCCTCCCCGGCGGCAGTGCCGTAGGGATTCTACAACCGCTTGAGCTTGCGGCGGAAGTCTTCTGCTTCGGCTTCCAGGCCAGGGGGCGGGTGGTCCAAAGCCTCGGCGATAACTTTACGGTAGTGCTTCACCATTCCGGCGCGCCAGGAATCCATCCCGGACTCACGGTTGTGCTTGACGTGGCCGAGGAAACGGAGGTGCCGAAAGACGTAGTTACGCCAGCGTTCCTCACGCTGCTCCTTCGCGGTTAGCGGCGGGGCGTGACGGAAACGGCGTTCCCGACGAGCGGAGTACTTCGCCATGGGCCTACCTTTCGGATGTAGAGCCGGTCAAGAAAGACAACACGTCCTATATAGACCACTTCAATTTCATGTCCGGCATAGTTGAAACGACGGCGCG
>JAAESQ010000393.1 GCA_024229275.1 bacterium
GATGTTATCGGTGTGCTTCCTGATGGTGTGGACGAACTTGCGCAGAGGTTCTAGCCGGCTCTTTAGCGCCGTGGTCAACCACCGCTGTAGAAAGCGTTTCGCTCCCCTTTGCGTTTTGTAGTCCCAGAACTGATTGAACTCGTCCTTCAACACCCAGGCCCGGTGAATGCGGCGGTTGCTCTTGCGCAGCTGATTGAGAACTCGGGTGTCGGCTTTGGAACGCTTCGAGGGGTGCCTGAACAGCAACCAACGCAGCCCCTTGAGCGCCTTGCGCTCATCACCCGTGGCCTCGCGCCATTGCTCCTTGCGCACCTCGTCGAGCGCCTCATTGAGCGCCTTGGCAATGTGGAAACGGTCCAGCACCAGCTCGGCGTTGGGGCAATGGTCCTTGATGGCGCCTATGTAGGTCTCGCTCATATCACAACAGGCCCATTCGATGCGCTTCTTCTGATAATCGCTCAGCACCTCGTTGAAGAACCGGTCGATGGTCTCGCGGGCTTTCCCCTTGCCAACCCAGACCACACAGGCACGCTCCAGATCATAGACAACGGTCACGTACTTGTGACCCTTACGGTAGGAAACCTCATCGATGCCGAGGGACCTCAGCCCGCGA
>JAAESQ010000394.1 GCA_024229275.1 bacterium
AGCCGTCCGTCCCGTTCGTCCCGCATAGCTTTTTCCCCCATCTTTGCGTTTCCTCCTTCGTGCACTTAGCGATCTTCGTGGTTCAAAAACTTGTTCTGCTGCGCCGTTTCCCTGCCGCTTTGTTCTGCCGTACAGCCGTCCGCCCCGTTCGTCCCGCATAGCTTTCTTCCACCTTAGCGATCTTCGTGTTCTTCGCGGTTCAATTCTGTCTCTCTTGCTCGCCAGAAACGAAAAACGACGGGGTTTCCCCCGTCGTTGAGTTTCTCGGAGCCAATCTTCGATCAGAACAACGTGTAGATGAACGGCGCCGCGGCGCTACCACCGAGCACGATGAGGATTGCCACCAGAAGCAGAACAACAATGATCGGCGTTAACCACCACTTCTTGTTGTGCTTCAGGAAATCCCAGAACTCTGTCAACAGCCCAATCTGTGCACCCTCTGCTTCTCGTTCGAATTCATCTTGTTGCTTGCTCATGGTGTACCTCAGAATTGACGAAAATAGCGTTTCGCATCGATGGTAGCGTCGCGCTCGATCCAGTAGGTTTTCGCCTCTGTATCGACTCGGCGTTGCATTGGATCATACCCGAAAACCCGTAGGCTAAGTCCAATCGGCGTCAGTACGAGATAGTAAACCAACGCCAGCACGACGTGAGAGACGACAAAACCGATAGGCCAGGCTGCGTAGGACATTCCAACGAAAACAGCCCGCATGAATCGAGGGAAGATCCAACCGATCACGGGTACAACAATCGCCAGCAGCCAGAGAACAACTGAGGTTCGAGGGGCTTCGTAGTGAAA
>JAAESQ010000395.1 GCA_024229275.1 bacterium
GGCCTGGTGAAATGCTACGTGGATAGGATCCTTGAAGATCGAACCAACGGTGACCTTGCCTGTCCTGACTGTGGTCAGGAGTTTGCGCGCGAGAGGATGATGCGTGGCAAGCCGGCTCATAAGATTATTCAGGGCAAGATCTTCACTCGAGGCATGACGAAGCACTGATCACTGCCACGCACTCAGTTCGTCCACCTACAGTTCTGAGACCACTGCTACCGTTACGAAGCACATCGACTGGGAGTCATTTCTAGTGTTGATTCTCCAAAGTTGACGTAGATCACAACCCTCTGCAGTTTTCCCAAGACAGTTCTCTTTCTGTATTGCGCTTCGCCTGACCTCGACCTAGCTTGTAGAAGCGAACAGAAACAGAACAGGAATCCAGGGAGGGATCGCTAATCCTGCGCAATCAAATCCCAACATGGGGTTCCACAACTGGAGAAGGAGAGGATTGATGGTAAAGACCTTGATCGCCACAGTAGTGTTGTCCCTTTGTATGATGCCCGTGTCCGCCGAGCAGCCATCCGCGAACGAGTTTGCCGGCGAATGGACGGATGTTCCAACTTCGTTCAGCCCACTCGGAGATCTTGAGTCGTTCAACGACGAGTTCCAGATTTCGGACCCTTTCGCTTATGAAATCGAGGCTATGAAGAAGGGCTTCAACGTCACTGAGGAATCCGTCGGTGATCCTTATTCGTTCGGTCGGGACAAGACTTACTTGGGAATGGCTGTCACCAGCTTCGTCAATATCCAGGAGGATTGCACCACCTATCCACCAACTCCACCAAATGTATGCATAGAATCTAACCCGGCTCCGGCAATCACGAACGTAGATGAGCCCGATCTTGCAACCATCGAACTCCCCGGAAGATCGTCACGCTCTTTGCTTTGCTTCACCTTCACGCCGTTTGCGTCCTGGGAGTGGGCCAACACGACAGGTTCTCAACAGACAGCCCAGATGTTTCTCCGACCGCTTGTACGAATCGAGAGCGAAGTGCTCAACGACCCTGCGTTAATCGACCCAAACACCGGATTGCCTTTCAACGGGGTACTGCTCGACAGCACCATCAGCACATTTCTTCAGATGCGCACGCTCGATCCGAATGAAACCGACTTCCAGTTTCGCGCAACGACTCGGAGCTGCACCGGAGGACTGGTTTCCGGTCGCTCGCTCAGGTCGCTTGGATTCTCAAAAAAGCTGATCCGTAAGTTCTTCCGCAATTCAATCACAATCAGCTTCGGTGTTCGCGGCCGGGTGTCAATGGTGACCGATGCCACCTACGCTGTCGGTGTTCGTCTCTACGGCGACTGAGGACTTGAATCAACAGCACGGATGGCCGGTCTCCTTCAAGGAGACCGGCGTTTTCAATATGTCTGCTGCCTTTGCCTACACCTTTCGGAAACCAATGCTGCAATGAGAGAATGACCCGAGAGGGCATGGAAATGATGAGTCAGGAAGACAAGGTGTTCTGCACACAATGCGGCAAGCAGCTGGCCGCCGACGCATCCTTTTGCGAACAATGTGGAGCGCGGCAAGATGCCTCTGAGCCGTCAACCCAAGCTCCACCCGAGATCACAAAGCCGCCACCAAAAGCAGCTCCAACCCGATCGAAAGATCCAGACGAGGACTTCTTGTTGGCGTGGGAGATGGGAATCCCGATGGTCAACAATCCCTTCTTCCTGTGGGATATGGTCAAGCTGTGGGGTATCCCGTGCATTCTCCTCTTTCTCCTGATGATCGGCATGTGGCTGGCCGACATGGATGCCGAATCTATTAGATTTGCCCTCATCATCCCACCGATAGCTTTTGCCGGTTTCTACGTCTTTAGCCTCGTCATCGCCCTGGTTTTCTTCTTCAATCGTTACTACGTACGCACCGCACTCAGCGGCGACGGCGTGCTCTACGAGGCCGCCAAATGGACTGGCAAACTCAGCAAAGCTGTCAGTGCCGGTAACTTGATACTCGGAGCACTCACTTCTTCACCGCAGGGCCTTGCCGCCGGCATAGTTGGGGATATGCAACGTTCTGTGCTCATGCAGTGGAAGGACATTCGCAAGGTGAGCTTCTTCCCAGGCTTGAGGGTCATCACCCTGTCGAACTCGTGGCGCCCCGTGCTACGGCTGCACTGCCCCACCGATGAAATCTTCGGTCAAGCACGCGAGTCTATCGAGCGTGAAGTCGTCGCTAACGGCGGCACGCTGACCCGAAAATAGGCTCGCAAACCAGATTTCTACAAAGCGTGACCGCAGCTGCGGCAGAACTTGGCATCGGGCGAGACCGATCCTCCGCACGAAGGACAACCCGCCTGCAAGGGTGGCGGCGAGGATTCCGATTGCGTGTCTATCACGACAGTTCTGTTGCTGACTACCCCGTCAGAGGTTTCTGCCGGAATCGCAACTTTGAATTCTCTTTCACCGAATCGTAGCCCGTCACCGTCTGACAATTGTGAAGAACCCTCAACCCGCTCAGATCCGATCCAGGTTCCATTGGTGCTTCCGAGATCTTCAACGAGCAACGAACCTCCATCGACTGTCAACACGGCATGGTATCCCGAGGCAGTATTGTCATCGACGACGCAGTCATTGTCTGCGGCTCGGCCGAACGTGGTTTTCGAACCGAGTTCTATGCGCTGACCTGCGCTCGTTCCGTTCACACCTATCAGTGCAGGAACAATCTGCTCTTCACACGGTTCAGCAGGTGATGCTTCGACAGCCGCAAGTGGTTCTTCCGCTCGTTCCTCGGCCTCACTGAGGAGCTCAACCAACTTGAGCATCAAGCGTTCAAGGGTCATCGCTTGGTGATTGACTTGAGCCACACCGTCGACGCCTATTGTCACGAAGTGATTGGTCAGCGGTGTCGGCGCCAGGAAACCACGCAGCACCGATTCCGGGGATCCACCCGAGCGAACCTGGAGTTCGAATCCAATCGACGACAACCAGCCATCGTAGAATTCGACACCCAAACCGATTCCTGCTTCGCCGAAAACCAAAACCTGCTGACCGTCTTGACTGGCAGCGACAGCATCGAAGATTGCCTGATCGATGAGGAACTGCAGGTGCTCATCTCGAATGTCAAGGCTTCCCAGGTCAAGTCCCGGTACCAGGTGCATGAAGGCCGGCAGCAACCAGCGGAGATCGTGACTGGCGATGGACTGCCGCATACTCGAGATGAACTCATCTACCGGAATCACCGGCTCCGAAGTCGCTTTGTATTCGAGCAAGCCCTGCATGGTGACGCGACGAAATGCATCGATGCTGTGAAAGGCATAGAGCAGTGACTCAATTTCGATCGGCGGAGGCAAAAGGTTCGGCATGGTGTCGGTGACTGGCGCAGCGTATGTCTCACCCAACCAAGCGGCCACTCCATCGACTCCATCCAGCACCTCAAAAAGCCAAGCATCTTCAAAGGACGGGCTCGCTGCAACAAAGAGATTCGGATGGGTGTCGGGTCGGCCACACACGGCAAACGCGCTGAATGGCGTTCGCCCACCACCGTTTCGTCCCCACAGCCTAAAGCTAGGACATGCAATGATCTCAGCGACAACACTCGCTCGAGACTCGCTTAAAGCTTCCGCGAGTTCCGTACTCGGCCGGGCACTTCCCGGAGTGTAGTCTGTCAGCTCCGGCGCGAGTGGCGACATAGCATCGACCGGCTGATCCAAACTATCAATCAGGAAGGGACCGAGGTCGGCATCTGCGACCTGAAAGGCGAATACTTCAGAATCTGTATCAGGCGTGTCCACCGCATCCTCCTGCGCATCTCCCGATCATGGCTCCAACTCCAGCAACCGGCCTTCCATCAAACGCGACGGCCGAGCCGAACCCTTCAGTCCGACATATGGGCAACCCATCACCGTCGCATGAAGCCTGAGATCGCCATCACCAGGTGCGATCCACATTAACTTTCCACGACGAATCCACGGTTCGAGATCGGCATCAAGCTCGGTCTCCTCTTCGATAATCTCGAGTTCCAGCGCAAGTTCGTCCCACGGCGAGCGCCAGCGTCCGGCCCCCCAAGTATTCAGCGTCGGAACCACATCAATACAGGGGGCTACGTAATAAGCAATGGGATAACCGATGTGGAGCCCCACATCCAGCTGTGAGATCACGGCAACGACCTCCGGTCGCTCTAGCATGGAAGGTGCAACATACGGCACCTGAGGGCCAGGTTTAACGAGATGGGGAGTACTCTCGACTACTCCCTGCAACCTCAGTGCTCCAGACAGCACAAGCAAGGAAGGCGGCGCTTCGTTCCACGGCCTGATTGGTCGCTCAGCATCCCACCACGCACCGTCGAGACCCCAATCGTCGATCGCCAATCTCAGTATTTCACCGCTGAAAGGACATCGCGAAAGCTCTTGTATAGGCAACCCCTGTGTGTACTTATCATGGACCACTGACAGGTCCTGACGAAGCCGCAGCAAATGGTCATCGTCAAAGCCTTCGCCGGACCATTCAGCCTCCTCAACCTGGGTTCTGAGATCCAGAATCCGCTCCACAAGTCGATCGCGCTCACTATGGCTCAGAACGCTCACCTTAACTCTCCACGTACCAGGTGTGCGAAGGCAGGTTGTCCGGATTGAAGCATGTGAGTGGCTCCTTGCCGGGCGCGTGGCTATCGATAATGACCTGCTTGATACCCGATGCGACATCGCGTGCCGAGCGGCCGGTGCTCGGATCCAGAGTATCCGGCACGGTCTTCAAATCCCACCCCATGTGCTCTCGGTGCTCGATGACGCCGCGACCAGGGCAATGTGGATGAGGCGCGTTGAGCATGTCACGGTTGATTCCCTCGCGCACAGCCGGCGTAACTGGATTACCTTGCGGATCAGTGTAGAGGAGCATGTCGTGGTCGCCGGTAAAGGGTTTGCCCGTAGCTTTGTCGTACACGACTCCGGTATCTCTGTTCCAAGTGATCTTGCCCTGCTTCTCAAGCTTGCCCAGTTTGGCCGCCTGGTCACGATACTCCTGTGCTCGTTGGGCATGCCGACTTCTCAGTGACCGCCATTGGCGTTTGCTCATGCTTGAAGGTTTCTTGAGCGGCAGCTTGTTGGGCGGTTTGCAGGCGACCGTGCCGATGGATTCATCAGAATAGCCAAGCAACGTATCGATCTTCTTGACCGTTTTGGCCTTGATCGCTTCCGGTTTTGGCAGCGCCTTTCCTTCTTCGATGAGTTCCTGTGCGAGCTTGCCCCGCGGCCGAACGTGAATGCGCACACCGTGCTTGTCGGCTACCGCCTGGATGAACTTCTGTTCCTTTTCGGTGATGCCTTCTAGGTTCACCGGACCAGTCATCTCCCGCACCCCGGAGGCCTCCCCTCCGAGTTTACGCTGGCGTTTCATTTGCTCTTTCAATGCCTTCATGCGGGCCCGAGACTTCGGAGACCAAGCCACCGGCGGCTTTCTTCGGACCTTCTTGAGAGCGTTGGAAACACTGCGTTTGGGTGTCACTCCCTTGATCTTCTTCACAACTGTCGTGAGCCCGTTTTTGAGTTTGCCACCCACCGCCTTGAGCTGTGTACCCACAGCCTGAACAGTGGTGATGGTGCCGTACAGCTTGAAGACTCCGATGCCGACTTCTTTGAAACGATCCAGCAGCGAACGATTCGGATCGAGAGCGTTTTCGAAGTTGGAGATACCGGTATTCTCTTTGATCGCCTTCCAAACCTTTTGGGGATCGGTGATGAAGTCTTCGAATGATTTCCACAAGCCTTTGGCGCCGTTCTTCAGCTTGTCGAGCGCAGCTTGTGGGTCCTCGTAGACATTCTTGGCAGCACGATAACCGGCGTTGAGGACCTTATCTCCTGTCTTCTTGACGGCTTCGACCGTCTTCTCCACAGCCTCTTTTGTGCCTTCGACGATCTTGTTTAGCGTGCCCTTAGGATCGTTGAGTGCCTTGTAGGTCTCCTCTGCAGTCCTCTTCCCAAGAAACTTCAGTCCCTTCTGAGCGTCTTCAAAGGTCTCGTCGATCGTCTCACCCGTCTCTTTGAAATCCTTCTGGATATCCTTCGCCCACTGCTTCAACGTGCCTACTACGCTTGCTGCAGCCGCGGCTTCCCTCTTTGCCTTCTCGGCCTCTCGCCGCCGCTTTTCCGCGCGTTCTTTGCTCGGGCCTGGTTTGGGCTTCGGAGGAGGTGCAGCGGAAGGCTCGTCCGGCTCCTTCTTCTTGCGCCTACGGGCCTTCTTCCTTGGCTTGTCGGCTGGTGGCGCTTGAGGCGGCGCATCCGGCGCAGTTGGCGGTGCTTGTCCCCCTCCGAGCAAACCGCTCAACAACGCACCGAGTAGACCAAGCCCAGCAGGGCCAACGACAGAGGCAACACCTTCGATAGTGCTGCGCGGACCGGGCACGTCGCCGGCACCGCCGAGTCCAGTCACTTTGGATTTCACGGCCGGTTCACCGAGTTCTGCCGACGGGATCGTCGATGGAATCGGTTGAGGCGCAATCGGCTGATCAGGCGGTTGCGCTGGAACGGCGGTTGGCCTTGCGACGGGTGGCGCATGGTAGCGTGGCACCACTGTGTTGGCCACCACAGCTTGGTGATCAACGCTCACCTGAGCCTCGATCTCGGTGCGAGAGCCGTCCCAAGTGATTGAATTCGCCCACTGGCGGTTGATCAGCAAGCTCACCTGAATCGGCTCCGAGGGTGACTTGCCGTCCTGGTCGGTGATCACCACGATGGGTGACAGTACGTCTCCCGGCTTGAGATCGCGTAGATAGCGAATCTCGGCTGTCCAAATGCGGGCCGGCGCCGCCTCACCGATGATGCGGAAGGTAGAGAGCAGTTCCTCTACCTTCTGCCTGTGCCGCGCCATTCGCTCCGGACTCTTGGCGAAGAGTTCATTGACGAAGACCAGTGTCCTTGGTGGATTGGTAGAAGCTTCTACCTCAATGATGACCTGCTCGTGACGATCTGGTCCCAGAACACCAACCATTTGAATCGCAGGCAGTCCTTGAAACGTGGTCTCGCTGCAGGTGACACTGTGGTAGAAACGACGATCACCTGGCGGCACGATGTCTTCGCACTGAGCAAGAGTCTTGATCGGTTGTTCCCGCACATCGAACTCGACCAAAGGCCCATCACCATCCGGACCCACACTGTAACCCTCTCCCAAGAAGGACCGTCTGAGTTGCTGATTCATCGTTCCGCTGCCGGACTGGCCGACCCTTTGACCGTTGCGCAGGGATGTCGAGACCTTCCAACTACCGTCCGCCGGTCCCCACTCCAAACGTGGCTCGGCGGCATGTGCCGTCACCGCGAGTGCCAAGCCCACGCAAACAGCCAACGAAAGGAAGAACCTATCCCGCCACATAGACCTGCACCGCGATCATGAACAGGGTCCAAACGGCAACGAGGCCAAGACCATGGATGGCGCCGAAAACTAGGTTGAGTATTGGCTTGCCACCGAGGCGCGAGACCTCAAGTCCAGCGGCACCTGAAGCAGCCATGAATCCGGACATGGCAAAGGCGGTGAGCGCATCCCAGCCGAATGACAGCTCAGCCGCAAGAGCCAATAGCGCGAACGGCACGATGGTGGCGAAACCGGCGCCAACGGCGCGTCGTATGCCTGAGTAACCGTGCTCCTCCCTCACCTTTGTATTTGCCAACCACAAAAGCCAACGTAAGGGACTCAATAGAAACACCCCGGCAAGAGCACCCGCCACAGCACCCACAGAGAGAAGCTCTACATCCGAGAAGAATCGACGCGCAGCGAGATAGCCAAATATTGCGAAGGCGAGCATGCGCAACAGGGCATGTCCGGATGTCGGTGCGACGGCTTTCTTCCCGGTAGCCATCTATCCACCCACTGCCGCCGACCATACCGCCAATACGACGAGGCCAACAAAAGTTGCAAGCATCACACTCAAGCGACGACGATCGCCACTCATCTCACGAAGCGCAGCGAAAAGCGGAGAGATCGCCCACAGAACACCAGTGATGCCGAAAGCCACAGCAGTGTTCCAGCCGAAGATCAGGTTGGCGCCAAGTCCGCAGAAGCCGTAGATCAGAGCCGGGGCGTAGGCTAGCGCGAATGCACGCACTGCCCAACCAAGACTTCGTGAGCGGTCGAATGGGAGCACGAGAATCCAGGCCAGTACAGCTAGCACGGGTACCAGCACCAAACCTATTGCTGCTCCACCGAAGGCGAGCCCAGTGACTTCGACCGCGTCATATGTACCGGCTCGGTAGAGGTCAAGCCCGGATTGCAGGAAAAATAGCGCAAACGCGAACAAAGGCACAGACAGGGCTGCGGGCCAACCAAGGTCGTCGACATAGCGGGCCATCACCGTGCTCGGACTCCCCATGGTGGCGAAAATGCGCCTGATCAAGCCCGGGCGGGTGCTCGTCGAACTCATCTACAGCACCCTCGAGCCAGGCGCAGAGTGAAGCCTCCTTGGTTCAATTCGAGCCCCTCTTTGCTCTCTCTTCAAGTGCCGAAATCGAGACTGTGACGCATGACATGTCTGAGATATCGATCTCGAATCATGCCTTATAACGAGCATGCCCGCGACGGCTCCGTCATGTCAAGAGGATGGCTGATCGCTGACTCGGCACGCAGTCAAGCGCTCCTCGCTCACAATACCAATGGGCGGTGAGACAACAACAAAGATGAGCTCTGTTCTATCCTCGGACGCCTGCATCCGAATGGGAAGAATGCCGCCGACACCTAAGCTGAGACGTCCCTCGAACACTCCCCCTCGGCGCAACTCCAACGACAGCATGAATTGCGTTGGAATCTCAGAGAAACCCGCAAGCTCCGATCCGAGCCCTGGCATCAGAGTAAAGCGGCGTTCGGTCTCTGAGGACCCGAGAAATTCGGCTTCGGGACCGAAGATCCAATCTCCGTGAAGTTCGGAAACGAGATTCGAATCAGAAGCGGCACCGAACGGTGCCACACCAGAGTACGGCCACATTGCAAGACCTATAACAGCGGCCAAACTCATGAGCGCGAAGAACACGAAACTGACCATCGGCAGTGGCATTCTCAACCGTTCAGGTCTGATCGGCGATGGCTTCTGCTCGAGAGAATCCTGGCTGGTTTCGTTTCCTCCCCAGCCGACCATCGTTGCAACCAGAAAGAGAAAAGCAAAGAGCAACCAATCTACGATCGCGAAGAAGATCCACCACCCGCCGGAGATATCACCACCGGTGCTCTGATAGCTATTCGTTGAGAATCCGACGAAGACTTCGCCTTCATAGCCTGCCATCACTTCGGCAAGCCAGTCCAAGGGTAGGCTCATACTGCCAATGTTGACGACGCTTACAACTAACGCTGCGCAGACGGCGTAGAACAGGCCGGCGCCAATCGAAAGCCATCCCCGATTCGCAAATGACCACATATGCTCCGGGTCTCCACGACCAAGACGTCCACTCACCCATCCCACCACTCCGCCCACGACCATCCCCATGATCCCAGGGACAAATAGGACGTAGCCCCGAACTAAGCCGGCTATCACCGCACCCAAGAGCACGAGCAGCATGCAGGGGATCAGCCGTCGGAAGAACCAATACGAAGACGAAAACTGAGTCATGGTATCCATGAGTACATTCTAGATTGCACACCTCCCATCCCCAGGAACAATGGGCAATCCAAGTTCTCAAACGCGAGGAACCGCTAGAATAGTCGAAGGGAAGCATCATGATTGGACGTA
>JAAESQ010000396.1 GCA_024229275.1 bacterium
ATACCTGGCGGATCAAGATGACAGCACATTCCGGTCCAGGAATCGTAGCAGGAGTGAAGATTCTCGACGTGCCGGGAGATCGACTTAAAATCCTTATTGGCGCGATATCGTCAAGTGTTCGCGAACTTTTTCCCGAGCATCGTCCGAACACATCTCGATTCACGTCGATGGCATCGCGTGATGAATGGGAAACCTATTTCCAGATCCGACAACGGGTCACTTATGGATTCGACTACGAATCGGCACTCGCCGACTATAGAGACTTGAGAACACGCTCACCTCGCTTCATCGAACCAATACTGGGTGAGATAACGATAGCCCGCTACCTCTATCAACTCAACAACGACTTGACTTTCCTAGAGCAAGGTCAAGCAGCACTGCGTGATGCTCGAAGTCTGGCACCGACCGATCACCGAACCCATCGTGCGACGGCAGAGCTTGCGTTTGCAGAAGGCGACTACGTTCGAGTCGAAGAAGCCATCGCGGCAGGCTCGTTGTCATCACCGGCAGATTTCTGGATTACGGAGTATGAAGCTCATCTGGCTACTGCAAAGGGCGACGCGAACAGGGCCCGCAGAATACTCATGGAGGAAAGTTCTCGAAGGCCCTCGTGGAGATCACTCTACATGCTTGGCGATCATGACTACCACAATGGTAGACCGTCAGATGCGTTGATCGCATTCGAAAAAGCGCTGACGTTCGCCCCAGGCCAGCGCTCCATTCTTGCCAAAATCGCTGAGGTCTCTCTTTTTCATGGAGACCTTCACCGAACTGTATCTCAATACGAAGAACTCATCGAAGAAGATCCGACAGGTGCTTTCCTCTCCAATCTTAGTCTCGCTCACATGCTTCTTGGAAACGTCGAGGAAGCGACAGAGAACGCCCGAATGGCCCTACAACTTGATTCCAGCAACGGGCTTGCCATGCTCAACTTCGCTGACTGCCTGTGGATGCAGGGCGAACGCGAGGAGGCTCGCGAGTGGTATCGAAGAGCAATGGAACGGGCGGACGAGTTTGCCCAAGCCGACAGTGCGGAAGCGTTGACGATTCGCTCTCAGTGCCTGGCCCATTTGGGACAGCACAAAGAAGCAGCTACTGCTGCTCAACAACGGTTGCGCCTTGCACCCAACGATATGAGTAGTCACTTCGATGCCGCTCTGGTCTTCGCCGTCATCGGCGATCGCATTTCGGCAGTGGTCAGCGCACAGCGAGCCATCGAACTTGGTCTTGACTCGCGCTGGCTCGAACTCCCATGGTTTGATTCGTTACGCTCGGATCCTGATTTTGCCGAGCTGTTCGCAAAGGATGGGAGCTAGGAAGCTGGACTGCTCTGTGGAAACAGGGCCATGTGGCTTCGCGGGACGAACGGGACGGACGGAACGGACGGCCAGGCGTGTAAACATTAGGCGCGCGACTTTTCATTGGCGAAGCCTATGAAGGTCGTGTTACCAAACCGTGAGGCACGTGTGGTTTGAACCACCAGGAACATAAAGATCACGAAGTAGCGAA
The DNA here is from genome assembly GCA_024229275.1 of bacterium. Taxonomy (GTDB): domain Bacteria; phylum Acidobacteriota; class Thermoanaerobaculia; order Thermoanaerobaculales; family Sulfomarinibacteraceae; genus JAAESQ01. The sequence continues at coordinate 1,510 of JAAESQ010000396.1, forward strand.
AGAAAGGACGGTTTTTCGAACCACCTTATTTTCTAACTTCTCTTTGTGCGTTCTTCCTAGTTCAAATTTTTTTCCCGATGTGTCACTCGAGCGGGCATTTCAACGAAGGAAGGTTTGTCGGGAGGGTGTGACCTAGTCTTCAACCCGCAGTGCCGTCCGTCCCGTTCGCCCCGCACAGCCTTTCCCCCATCCGTACCTCACAGTTGTCCACAAACACGTTCCCGTTCACTCGTCAGACTCATTTGATCTACAGGTTTCCAACAGCCGTCTCATTTCGCTCCTCAATTCAGCAAAAAACACACTAGAATGGTCCGGATGGAATTCGAAACGATTGGACCCTACCGGGTCGAGCGACATCTCGGCTCGGGTGGTATGGGTACTGTGTACCTTGCTTGGGATGATCGTCTCAAGCGCAAGGTCGCTATCAAGTCGATCCATCCCAACAAGGAACTCTCGGATGAGCGGCTCGAACGACTGCGACGCGAGGCGCAAGCAATTGCCGGCATCAACCACCCTTCGGTGACCCAGGTCTTCGACATCCTCCGGCAGGACGGTCGCGAGTTCATCGTCATGGAGTACGTCGAGGGCCAGAGCCTGACCGCGTTGTTGACAGAGGCGCCGATTCCGGCTGGGCGAGCGGTCGAGATCGCTCAGCAGATCGCCGAGGGCTTGTCGGCGGCGCATGCCCAAGGGGTGATCCACCGCGATCTCAAGCCGGAGAACGTGATGCTCGATTCGAGTGGGCGGGTCAAGATCCTTGACTTCGGTCTCGCCAAGAGCATTTCCCCGGACGACGACCAGGAAAGCCTGACCGAAGAGGGTATGGTGATGGGCACCAGCCGGGCCATGTCACCGGAACAGGCCAAGGGACAGGAGGTCGACGAACGATCGGATCTCTTCTCCCTCGGTTCCATCGTCTACGAACTAGTAACCGGTCAGCACCCGTTCCAGGCCTCCAACCCGCTCGACACCATGCATCGCATTGTCAGCCACCGTCCCAAGCCTGTGTTGCGCCTACGGACAAACGTCCCGGTCGAACTCGGTTTGCTCGTCGAGCGCCTGCTCGAAAAGGACCGCAAACACCGTCCCGGCACCGCCAAAGAGGTCTCGGTTGCGCTCAAGGTGCTGTCCGAGGGTGATTCGACCAAGACTGGCGATCTGACAACGCTGGATAAACTCACAGCTCCGGCACGCAGGAGACGCAACTTCCGTCGTTTTTGGCCGCTCGGCCTCGCAGCAATCGCTGTGATCGTTGCCGGAGTCGTCGGGTGGCACTGGTTTGAGAGTACTCGGCCGATTGAGACTATCGCGGTTGCGGTACTAAAACCGGCAGCTGAGGGAGAGTCAAAAAACCCGAAGGCAGACATATTCGCAGACGCCCTGCGAGTAACTCTCGTGAACGAGGCTGCAGCACTCGACGAGCTCATCGTCATAGATCCTCGCGACGTTGATCAAGTCGGGCAGAATCCCCGCGCGATCGCGCGGGCTGTTGCCGCTGACGAGGTGATCGAAACAAAGTTCACTAGGCTCCAGGCCGGAATGTGGCGGGTCACCCTCCAGCGTCTCATACCAGTCACCGACGATCAGGATTTGCTGAAAGTCGAATGGGGAAGCGAACCCTTTGATGTTCCTGACGACGACCTATCCCTACTCGGTGGGGTGATCGCGTCGCAGCTGCAGAACGGCTATCCCGATTCTCAGCAAATGGAAGGTAAATTCAACTCATCCGCCTCACCGGAAGAATACGCCACATACTTCAATGCTCGCCGACGTATCCGGAATCCTTCCGCAGGCCAACGATACGAGATCATTCTCGAAGAGTTGGGAGACATCGTTCGACGAGCGCCGCACTTGTTGGAGGCTCGCCTCAGCGAGGCCAGAGTTGCAACCTATCTCTATCAGGTCACCCATGACGAAGAATATCTCAACAGAGCTCGGAACATCGTCACCGGAATCCAACGAACCGCTCCCTCCGATATTCGAACGTACAAGGCGGTTGCACAACAAGCCTTGCTCTCCGGTGACCTAGAGTCTGCGGAGATCGCCATCTCTGCCGGCAGGAGAATCGCCCCCGCAGATCCCATGCTTCTCGAGGCAGAAGCCAGCCTGGAGCAAGCACGCGGCAACAGTAGTCGTGCTCGCGCCATCCTCGCAAAACTCACAGAGCAACGCCCATCCTTTTCGTCGTTCTTCGACCTTGCACACCACGATCTCTACCACGGTAGGCCAGAAGCGGCGAGAACCAGTCTTGAGGCTGCACTCACTCTTGCTCCTAAGCATCGCAGCGTGAGATCAAAGCTCGCCGAACTCGAGCTACTCCATGGCGACGTTGGCCGATCGGTGAGTTTGTATGAAGGGCTCATTGCGGAATCGCCTAGTTTTGTCTATCTCGCGAATCTTGGTACAGCCCAGATGCTGCAGAGCGATTTCGAGCATGCAACCGAAACTTTTCGGCGCGCCTCGGAGATAGCGCCGACCGCCGCGGTGGTCCTCATGGGTCTCGGTGACAGCCTCACTCTCCAAGGGAACACTGAAGCTGCCGAAGAGTGGTATCGGAGCGCGTTGGCTGCCCTCGAAGCATCGGAACAGCCCGACGAACTCGAGGCGCTGGACACAGAGGCTCAATGCCTGGCGCACCTCGGGCAGAATATGGAAGCCGTAGCTGCCGTCCAGAAGCGACTCCGTCTCGCCGAGGATGACATGGAGAGCCACTTCACGGCGGCTCTCGTCTATACCATCATTGGCGAGCCCACATCCGCTCTAGTCAGCGCCGAACGCGCGGTGGAACTTGGACTCGACGTACGCTGGCTTGCGCTCCCTTGGTTCGAGCCTCTTCGCGACGAGGATGCCTTTCTTGCGCTCGTCGGTCCTTCTCCGGAATCCTAGCAACTAGTCATGTGGCGGAGGCGGCTCACTGACTACCGTCGGATCGACGCCCGCGACGACCTGCCCCTCGGAATCTAAGAAAAGAATCGAGTAGCGATACGCACCACCCAAACTCTTGATCCCAGTCCCAATCAGCACGATACTTCCATCACCACCGCATTCAGCCCCATAGTTCTTAAACGGCGATTCGTTGTCCCATTTAATCACTACGCTGCTCGCGCCTGTCGGTAGGCCGTCGAAAACCCACCGAACTGAATCATTGAAAGCTGGATAAAGCCAATTAACAGTCACCGGATCCTTGTCTACACTGATTGCTCGTAATTCTTTGCTGTTAACTTTCACAGTCTCGAATTTACCCATGATTTCCTCCAAAGAATCCTGTTTGATCATTGATCAACCATCCTCTCGACACTTTGCCTAGAATTTCTGTGCATCGAGTCTAACATGACGATCTGGAATTGAGATCAACTCTTTGGAGGAAAGCTCCCAGCCGCAGTCAGGATGAGACGATCAGGATGCAGATGACGCCTGATTCCGGCCAACACCTCGGCCCGAGTCACGGCGAGAATGCGTGCCGGGTATTCATCGATACGCTGGATGGGTTCATTCGCAGCAAGGGCGGTCACCAGTTCTCGGGCAGCGCCGGCATTGGTGGCAAGGCCGACGCGATATGCACCGGCGAGCGCCAACCTCTCATCCTCGAGTTCGCTCTCCTCGGGACCGCGCTCAACGTAGTCGGCGAGGATCTCACGGCACATCGTGGTCGCCGCATCGATGTCGGCTGCGCCGACTGTAAGGTATATCGCCCAGGGTCCCGGCAAGTGCATAGTGCCGAAAAAACGACTCACTATGCCATAGGTCAGGCCGGCTTCGTCACGCACCTTGGCGCCGAGTCGTGAGGTCAGAGTCGATTGTCCTAAGCACGAGTTGCCGAGAACGACGGCCGGGTAGTCGGCATCACCGCGGAGAAGGCTTCCGGCGTGTCCCAAGAAGACATCAAGATTCGGTCGATCGGCAATTGGGAGGCGCTCCTCGCTTGCTTTCTTAACCTTTGATTTCGGCCAAGATGGCAGCTTTCTCAGCCCACCAGTCCACTCAGTGAAGAGCTGCGTAAAGCGATCTGCAATCTGCTGGGGCGCAACGTCGCCAACCACCGCCAGTGAAAGTGCTGCAGGGCCATAACACCGCTCGTGGAATGCCTGAAGATCTTCACATTTAAGGGATCGCACTTCCTCCTCGCGCTCTTCGACTGTACGGCGGTGTTGTGGGTGCCCGGCCGGAAAGAGACGACGAGACAGCGCACCATACGCAACAGGGAAGGTCTCTTGCTGCTCACGCACCAGGCTCCCCAGCACCTGAACGCGGAGCTTGTCCAACTCTTCCGCAGGAAAAGATGGACGACGCAGTATTTCAACGGCGAGGTTAGAAAGGCGCGGCAGTTCTTCCGCTAATCCCTGGGCGCTAAAAACAATCGCTGAGGGCAGGCCGCTCGAAGCCTCGACACCGAGCTGCAGCCCGTGGCCCTCAAGCTCACGCGCCAACGCCATACGGTCGTGATCCACGGTGCCACGATCAAGCATGGCTGCCGTAAGCCCAGGAACAGAGAATCGTCCATCAGAGGCACACGCGACTCCCGCGGCGAGCGAACCCGCAATGGTCACGGTCGGTGCGTGAGGATTTGCCAGAACCGCGAGACGAGCGCCGCCAGGCAGCTCGAACTGCTGGACTCGCTCGGCAAAAGGTTGCTGCAAAAAGCATGGTCTTGGTCCGGGCGTCACAAAAGCGGTCGAACCGTTTCCGGTTGACTCAGGCACAAACCAGCCAGCAGTTAGATTGAGGTCATGCAAATAGGTTGAAGCAACCCGAACGATGTCCTCGATCCGAACCGCCGCGATTTCATCCTGCTCACGCAGGATCTTGCGCCAATCGCCGGCAGCCACAGCTTCCGTTAGAGCAGCGACGATTTGAGTCGGCGATTCGCGCCGGAAAGCCAAATCAGTCCGAACCAAGATCTTTGCGCGGTTGAGTTCTTCTTCAGTCGGAGTGTCATCAAGAACGCCGGCCACCTCGGAACGAATAATGCCTTCGACCTGGTCGTGGTCTACTCCTGGAACGGGAGTCGCAAAGATTTGAAATACTCCGGGATCTCGCAATTCCATAGCAAAAGCATGAACCGAGAGGCAAAGGTTGCTCTCGACCAGACGCTGATGAAGCCGTGAGGTTACGCCCTCGGCCAAGATCTGAGCCAATACCGACAGCGCCGGCAGGTCATCATGCATCGCGGCTGGAATGCGCCAGGACAATCCCACATGACCGATTTCCCCAGCCCGGTGAATGTTGAATCGCCGCTCGCCAAGCTGCTCAGGCTCGATGACGTCGGGTCGTGTGATCATCTGTTTTGCTCGAGGTATGACACCGAAGTGTCTTTCCAACTCGTTCAAAACCTGGTTTTCATCGACTTCACCAACGACGATCGCTGTTGCGTTGTCGGGATGGTAATAAGCATCATAGAAATCACGCAGGGTCTCAGCCGAGATCTTTTCAACATCGCTGCGCCAGCCGATTGTGGGGTGGCGGTATCCATGTTCCACGAAACTGTGTGCGAAGAGACCACGAATGAGCAACTCCATCGGCTCGTTCTCGCCCCGCTCGAGTTCGTTGAGCACTACGGTGCGTTCACTGGCAAGGTCTTCGGCACGAACAAGCGCGCCTCGCATACGATCGGCTTCGATCTCGACTGCAAGAGGCAACTCTTCGGCCGGGAGAGTCTCGTAGTAGTTGGTGCGGTCAACCCATGTTGTCGCATTGAACGATGCACCTACCCGCTGCAGAACGCGCGCGATCTCTGTGCCTTTGTCGCGATTGAAACGTTGGGTTCCCTTGAACATCAGGTGTTCCAAGATGTGCGTCGCACCGGTCTGACCAGTGCCCTCATAGCGCGAACCGACTTCGTAGACAACGCCGAAGGCTGCAACGGGTGCTACTGTCGTCGGCAGGCAGAGCGCCCGCAATCCGTTCTCTGTGTGCTTCCAACTTGAAATCGGTCCGTGTTTCTCCTCGAGTTCAAAGGCGTGACTCACTCGTCCCCCGTCTTACTTCGTAACTCACTAACCACAGAGATCAGTGTCATTTTGAACTGTTGTGTGAAGCTGAGCCAACCGAGCGACCAGCAAGCCCTGTTCGACAAAAAAAGAATCTCACAGCGCCATGTTGTGCGACTGTGTTTTAAGGCAGCGTTCTCAGCGAAACTAGCGCTCTGTACTCGGCTCCATCCAGAATGCCCGAATTATTGCCTGCGGCCGCTGTTCTGCACCAGCGACCTTATGCGCAAATGTGCGACCTTTGCCCGGCTGGAGGAATGCAGCGACCTTAATTCTGCTCGAATCTATGACCTCGTCGCCTACTCGGGATACGATCTCGACTTGAATGTCTTGAACACCGACCTTGGAGCCGTTGAACACTTCTCCGCGCATGATCCAGCCGTCCTCAGCCGGCTCCATAAACACATCCTGCACCACGACGGCTCCGGCTCCAACCGGTTCTTCCTCGGCCTCTTCGCCTTCTTCTTCAGTTTCCTCACCTTCAGCCGCCACATCGGGCTGCCGGATGTGCTCAACATCCTGGTCTGTGATCAATACACCCGAGGTGCTGTCCTGTTGCTCCGAAACCGCTCCGAGTATGGACTTTGAGGAGCGACCTGGCTTCTTCTCACCAGCCTCGTTCTGAGGATCAGCTTCTCTGGCGGCCATTTCAGCCTGTCTCAGCGCCTGCATATCAATGTCAGCTGTTGCGTAAGCAACCTGTCCACCATCGCCAAATTTGATCAAGACATAGCCGTCGATGACCTTGTAACTTTCGACCTGGACCACTGACCCATCCCTGAGCGGTACGTCGACTGCGCCCAAGGAAACCGAGACCAACATACTAATCGCACAGCAAAGGAGGATCTTCCGCATAGCACTACTCCTCGTCCCGCGCTCTGCCGATCACACCCCACGGACCATCCGCAGATTGATGCTTAACAACACGAACGCCAGGGCTTTACCAATCCGAATTGTATCATCAGCAATGCTCAGAGCGAATCGCAGTCAATTGGCGGGCTCGTCTTCATCCGATTCGCTCCCACCTTCTTGGCTTTCCATTTGAATGCGGAGCTTCTCCAGTGACGACACTCCACCCCAGCGATCTATGATCTCGGGCGCATACCCGGCAGCAGCATGAGCGACAACCTCGATCGCTAGATGCAAACTATCCTCAGTGATCGCACTTCCGAGCAGAGAGTAATCGAAACACACATCCGCGTCTTCATCAATCGAGAAGCCACCAAACAGTTGTTCTGAGTTGCAGCAGGCTAAATAGTGGCCGAGCGCCTCATCAGGGCGCTCCACATCACGGACGACGTAACACCTCACGTTGAGGACGACGTCATCGTGGAATCCACTCAAAACCAGAAACACGACCTGCTGTTCAACGACACGGATGAACGCTGCGTCGCTCCATGTGTGAAAGCCGTCTGATCCATAGAGTTCCTCGAGCAGGATACGCACCCGGCGGATTACCTGATCCAAGGCCAAGGAACGTTCTTCCTCTGGGGCCACAATGCCCTCCCTCTGCGTGCGTTTATGAAACGCAACTGTCAGCTGCCGTCACGGCCCTAGAATTCGAAGAAATCTCCCTCGAAGACATCGGACAACTGGCGCATCATCGCCGAAGAAAGTCCGGCTGTCATTCCGGCCATGATCATGGCACCCTTGGTTCTGCCAACCACATAACCGACCAGGCCAACCGCGAGAACCGATCCTATCGGATGGCGTCTCACCGTGTTGCGCCAATCGATCGTGTCGGGAACGATTGTGTCGAGTATCGAATCGGCATCGAGGCTGAAACCTGGGGAGGATTCGCCCGGGTGTTCTTTTGTGGTCTCGCCATCGAGCAACTGATCCTGAAGATTGTCGTAGTCAGTACTCATCGCTACCTACCCCAGTGCCTAGTCGCGAGGCCGAGTCGCGTAGCCGACGACGAATCCGACGGCAAGAGCGATCAGAACTGCTTTCCCGGGGTTGGTCACGATGTAGTCGAGGACCTGGTCGCCCTTCTGCTTGAAATCCACCTCGGCAACTCTGTCCCGGACTTTGCCGAAGACTTCACGACTTTTCGCGGCGACAGTCTCGTACTGGTCCTTGGCACCTGCGTACAGCGCGTCTGCTTGCTTACGGCCCTTCGCTGCAAGCTGTGCTGACCTCTCACGCGCTTCAGCCAAGTGCTTCTTCGCTTCCTCGAGATATTTCTTAGTAATCTCCGCGGCTTCGGCGGACCGCTCACGGGCTTTTCCGTACGCACCCTTCATCGTAGTGCGCGCGTTCTCCATGGCGGTAGTTGCCTTGGCCAGAGCATCCTTGACACCCGCGAGGCCCTGAGCATCAGTCTCAGTCGCGACATCGTCGAGGGCATCATCCACAGTCTTCTTTTCCTTCTCAGCCATCATCGTCCTCCTCTTCAGAGCGAAACACAACAATCATAAGGTGGGATGACTCATCCGTCCACAATTGCTGCGAATCGCATTAATCTATTCACAAAAGCAAACGCAATCCGGACAGTTGTAGTTCGTGCCCCGGATACTCGCGCCTACGCTCGTAAACAATCCGCAGTCGGCAGATGCACTCCATATCCGACACTATTTCCATCCCGGTCGCATCAAGGCTTCACAACAGGGTTTCGGAACACTACACGTCAAACAGACAATAAACTCTTGACTCATCACCTCGCCACGCTTGAGTAGCCTGAAGATTCCTCGCCTCTCAGGTCGACTGAACTGATGACAAAGGAGATCCCTGATTCCTCACCCTTCCGACCCGCGAAATGAATCGCACACCAGATCGGCTTCGGCTCAGCGGTTCGAAGAACCGCCCATCTCTTACCTTTTCGGCCTTCTTAGCGAACTTGGCGTTCCTCGTGGTTCAAATCCTCACGAGCCAGGCGGCCCTGACGCGCCCAACAAGTTGAACAATGGACAGTCAACAACCGAATATCACAGTTGGATCGTATCGCCAATCTCCGGAATCACGGAATCCCAGCCAAATTCATCCTTCAGCCGCTCGGCGAATACTTCCTGTGCTCCCGGCTCGCCGTGAATCAGAACGACCTGTTCGGGCTCCTTTTCGCGCCGACTTAGCCACAGGATCAACTCGTCAGCATCAGCATGCGCTGACAACCCACTCACCCGGCCGACCTGCGCCCGCACCGGTATCCACTCGCCGTGAATCTTGACCTCTTTCTCGCCTTCTATGATCCTCCGGCCACGTGTCCCTGCCGCTTGGTACCCCGTGAATAGCACTGTGTTTTTAGGATCCGGCAAACGAAGCTTGAGATGATGAAGAATCCTACCGCCAGTCGCCATCCCGGATGCTGAAATGATGATCGCCGGTCCCTTGAGATTGTTGAGTTTCCTCGAGTCACGCGACTTGGGAGTGACGTTGACGTTGGACGGGAAGATCGGATTCACCTGCTCGGAGAAGAACTGGCGCATCTCCGCGTCATGTTCGCCCTTCGAACTGGTGTAGAGTGCAGTCGCTTGAATCCCCATTGGACTATCGAGGAAGATCGGCACTTCCGGCACCTCCTCCTCGACGATCAGTTCATGCAGCATGTATAGGATTTCCTGTGTTCGATCAACGGCAAAAGCCGGCACCAGGATGATGCCTCCACGATCGATCCCTTTCTTAACCTCCCGGCATAAGGTGTGCCGCGGATCGCGAGGGTCGTGAGTACGGTTTCCGTATGTCGATTCGACAAACAACACGTCCGACCCCGGATAGGAAACCGGCTCTTTGAGGATCGGAACACCAAATCTCCCGACATCGCCGGAGAAGTAGACCGATTTGCGCTCTCCGCCCGAGACTTTCGACTCGAGTTCGACGGCAGCCGCACCGAGGATGTGCCCTTGACGGTTAAACTTAAACCGAATTCCAGGGTGAAGCTCAGTCCATTGGTCGAAACTTACCGGCTCCAACATCTTCAACGCCGCCCGTGCATCAGCAACCTTGAACAGTGGCAGCGCCGGCTTGTGCTTGGAGAAGCCCTTCTTGTTGGCGTAGCGCGCCTCCTCCTCTTGAATATGGGCAGCATCCGGCAGCAGTACCCGCAGCAGAGCCGCTGTGGGTGCAGTGCAGTAGATGGGACCTGAAAAACCCTGCCGAACCAAGCGCGGCAACCATCCAGAGTGATCGACATGGGCGTGGGTCAGAACCACGGCATTGATGGAGTGGGCGTCAGTCGGTAACGGCTTCCAGTTACGACGCCGCATTTCTTTCTTGCCCTGGAACAACCCACAGTCAACAAGGGCTGAAAAATACTTCCATTCGAGAAGGTACTTTGATCCGGTGACACAACGACCCGCTCCCAACACTGTGATCTGCAAGGCAGCCTCCCGGGAGCTATCGTAGCGCGACGACGAGCGGGAGGCTATATCCCTTGTTGGCGGAGTCTCCAGATTCATGGTCAATTTGAAGGAGTTCCGGGACCTGGGGACGGGACGCAAGCAATAGGTCCTCGGGATCCAAAGCCAAGGCTTATCGTAAGAGCACTCGCGTTGCTCTCTGAATCTGATTCTGATTCTGATTCTGAGGCTGCTGCTGCCTGTGTCCCTGTCCCCGTCCCTGTCCCTGTCTCGGTCCCTGTCCCTGTCTCGGTCTCGGTCTCGGTCTCGGTCTCGGGGGCGGGGGCGGGGGCGGGGACGGGGACGGGGACGGATTCATGGCGGTGCAATAGGTCACCTCTGGTCGTTCAAGAACTAAGTACGTGTAGCCGTTGCGTCTCAGGGAGTAAAGGGCTGGCCTGAAGGTCGCTTTGCGACCCTCGACTCCCTGAGACACAACGGCTCGGGGGTGTGGCATGAACGACCAGGAGGTGACCACGTATCAACCGCTCGAAGCCCAGTCAACCGCCCTCAAAGCCGCTGGTATCGCGATCGCGCTTGTTCGACGAGTGCCGTCTCTTGCCGATCAAGTCGTCCGCTCTGCTTCCTCTGTCCCAGCCAATCTCTCAGAAGGTCATGGCAGGTTCGGCAAAGATCGCCAGTATCACTACAGCGTCGCCTACGGCTCAGCCAAGGAAGTCGATGTCCATCTCCGAATACTCCTCCAA
>JAAESQ010000397.1 GCA_024229275.1 bacterium
AACACCGAAGACGAAGCTATAGGTAGCCTGATCGGTCCCTATCGCATCGAAAAGGTCATCGGCAGCGGTGGCATGGGAGTGGTGTACTTGGCATCTCGTGCTGACGACGAGTACGAGCGACAAGTCGCCATTAAACTCCTGCACACAGGACAGCCTCAGGACGAACTCGTACGTCGTTTCAGGAACGAGCGCCAAATACTGGCTGCATTGGAGCACCCCAATATCGCCGGTTTGCTTGACGGAGGCACAGCTCCGGACGGTCGTCCTTACCTTGTGATGGAATACGTTGAAGGCCTTCCGGTCGATCGATACTGTGACAAACATCAGTTGAGCTTGCGTGAGCGACTGGTCCTATTCCGGAAAATCTGCGCAGCAGTCGCCTTTGCCCACCGAAGCCTCATCGTGCATCGTGATCTCAAACCGAGCAACATCCTTGTTTCAGACGAAGGCGAACCGAAGTTGCTCGATTTCGGGATCGCGAAGCTGCTCGATCCAGCGGCGATTTCGGACGGTGGTGAGACGACCCGAACCGGTATGCGGATCATGAGCCCCAATTTCGCTAGCCCGGAGCAGATCCGCAGCCGCCCCATCACCACCGCCAGTGACGTCTATTCGTTGGGCGTGGTGTTGTATCAATTGCTGACCGGTGACCTGCCGCGACGGTTCGAAGACTTCTCGTTGGCGGCCATAGAACGTGAGTTCGAGCGCGAGCCAACTGCGCCAAGCTCTGCGTTGACCGAGTGCTCGGACGCACCCCGGCTTCGACGGCAGCTCGCTGGAGACGTGGATGCCATCGTCTTGAAGGCCCTGCGAGAAGAACCGAGTCAACGGTATGGCTCAGTGGAACACCTGGCCGCGGATCTCCGCCGTCACCTCGATGGCCTGCCGGTGAGAGCTCGACGTGGCACGTTCGCCTACCGAGCCGGCAAGCTGCTGCGTCGCCGAAAGTTTGGCCTGGCAGTGACTGCGCTCGTCGTTGGTTTGGCCGTGAGTTTCACCCTCTCGACTGTCGCGCAGCAACGACGAACCGTACACGAGCGGGACCGGGCCGAGCGAATCGCGGAGTTCATGGTCAGCATTTTCGAACAATCGAGTCCGCAATCGGGTGATAGCAACGTCAGTATCCGCGAAGTGCTGGAGAGCGGAGCCGAGAGGATCGAGGAGGAGTTTGCGGAGTTTCCCAATACTCAGGCCGATCTTTTTCATACTGTCGGACTAGTCTATGAGGAACTCTGTATGTACCGGGATGCACTGCCTTTGCTAAGAAAGGAAGTCGCCCTTCGTGAATCGCTGAGTGCGACGCATAGCCCCGAACTTTCTCAAGCTCTGAATACACTTTCCAACGCTCTCATAGAACTGGGTGAACGCGAAGAGGCCAAAGGCTTGCTTGAGAGGGCCATTGTTCTCAGCGAGGGGAAGTCAGACGAACACCGAGCAGAGTTCATCTACAGTCTGCGTTTACTCGGAAGGTACTATTCCTGGAACTCGGAACCGGAAAGTGCTGCGGCAAACTTCAGGAGGGCTCTTGAGGTCAGTGAGCTTGCGCTCGGACCCGACGCACCCGAGGTAGCCGAGGTTCTAATCGAAACCGGCTCAGCTCAGTCGGCTCTTGGTGAGTATCAGGAGGCGGAGAAGAACCTCCTCCGTGCGATCGAAATACTCGAAAACGAAACTGAGCAACATCAGCCGACGCTTTCTGCAGCAATAGGTGATCTAGGTCTTCTGTACTTTGAGATGGGAAAATTAGCCAAGGCTGCCGAGAATTTCCAGAGATCCATTGAAATCTATGAGCGGATCGGCGACATGAATGATCCAGGGATCGGAGTGGTTCTCAACAATCTGGCGCTGGTGCAGGCAAACCGCGGAAAGATCGAAGAGTCTAATGCCCTCTATCGCCGAAGCCTTGAAGTCAAGCTGCGCGGATACGAAGAGACAAGTCCTACAGTGCTTGCGACCCGCCACAATCTGGCATTTGGTCTCTACGATCTAGGTGAACTTGAGGAAGCACGCGAACAATGGCAGGCGGTTCTAGCCGGCTGTCGTCAGGTTCTGGCACCCGACAGCTCTAGAACAGCCACCGTGCTGAAATCTCTGGCGCAAGTCAACCATTTCCTTGGCCACGACAGGATCGCCCAGCAAGAGATTTCAGAGTCTAATGAGATTCTCGAGATGGCGCTCGACGACGATCACAGGGTGGTGCTGAGTGGTCTGAGCACGGAAGCTCAGATTCGGTATGGAAACGGAGACCTGAGCGGCGCCGAGCGGTTGCTGAGGGAGGCTACGAGTCGCTGGATCGATCAGCCTGATGCAGAGCCTGGAATGTGGCATGCAGGAAGCACCGGCCGCCTCGCGGAGATTCTCATCTCAACTGGTCGCTTCGACGAGGCAACCGAGCGACTCGATCTGGCGGATGAAATTACTGAAGCCCTCATGGAGAAAGAGCCATCAGCGAGCCTCAATGGCATCTCAGCTCGGCTTCACATCGCTCGGGGAGATCTATTCAGGGCGCAAGAAGATCCTGCACTGGCACAGGCCGCCTGGGAGCATGCGCTCTATCTGCTTGAAGAAAACCCGCCGGGATCGAGAGGCTTTCACCATCAACTGCTCAGCATCGCGGTTTTGCTGCGCCTCGACCGTCCCGAGGAAGCGCGTGCTGATGCCGAGCATTTGATCGCTCTCGGCTGGAAGCGTCCGGAGTGGCTCCAGCTGGCTCTTGGTCCGGAAACCAAACCTGAGGACGTACCGGTTCTGCTGTACTAGAGTTTGTCGAGGGGTGCGAGAACAGGGGCGTTCTCAGTCTGAATCCTTGGGTTCGTCGGTGATCTCTTCCGCGTCGAGCTTTAGCCGTCTCTTCAGCCACCATAGAAATCCGAAGAGGTCCGGTACGGTGCGCTTGAGGCGATCCCAGTTTGTGTACTTGGTACTGCCGAGTGTCCGTGGGCGGTCGTTAATGGGTACGTTGACGATTGTGTAGCCCTGACCTTTGAGTACCGTCGGTAGAAATCGATGGACGCCGCGCACCCATGGGATCAAGGAAACGGCTTCGCGTGGCATGACTTTGACGCCGCAGCCGGAATCCTGCGCTGCGTCGCTGAAGATGCTTCGCCGGACTGCGTTGGCCAGCTTCGAACCGAGTCTTTTCCTCAGTGAGTCGGCGCGCTTTTTACGAACTCCACATACCAGAGTATCGGGCGCTGCGAGTTTGACCAGGGCGGGTATGTCGCGAGGGTCATTCTGGAGATCGCCGTCGAAAGTGACCAACCAGCGTCCCCGGGCTGCCGCAGCTGCTACAGCTAAGCCGGCACTCTTACTCTGGCCTATCGGCATCTTGAAACAGCGCAGAAAGTCGAATCGCCCGACCAGATTCTCGAGATACTCGACGGAGCGGTCGGTGCTGCCGTCGTCGGCAATCACGACCTCGAAGCTGTGATCCCAGGTGCTCAAAGCCACGTCAATTTCCTCAACAAGAGGGGCAACGCAATCTTCTTCGTTGCGCACAGAGATGACGATACTGACGTCTGGAGTTTCGACTCCTGGCGCGGGTTCGTGGGAGGGATCGGTCATCTCGGTGATCATACTGAATCGAAACCGGGCGTGCGAGAAAGGTGCGGTGGCCTTATCAGGCGCCTGTGGTCGTACAAAGCAGCTTCACGCCTGGGAAGGCAACGAATTCCTGGGAAATCGCGATGCGTTCCAGGAAAACTGCGCGATACTCTGGTTTCACAGGAAAGGCGGAGTGAAAACCCAGGAGTTCATTGACTCTGACGTTGTGGACGAGGGAGACGAACAGTGACGACATCAGCATCGGTGGAGAAGTTCCTGTCACACAAGAACGTAGCGGTTGCCGGAGTGTCGAGGAACGGTAAGAAATTCGGCAACACAATTCTGAAAGACCTGATCGCGAAGGGCTACGCTGTCTCGGTAGTCCATCCGGAAGCCGAAGTGATAGAAGGGTATGAATGCTACCCAAGCCTGAGCGAACTTCCGGCAGAGGTCGAGGCGTTGGTTCTGGTCGTTCCGCCAAGCGAATCAGAAAAGCTTGTTCGGGATGCTTCCGCGGCGGGCATTCGATCAGTATGGATGCAGCAAGGGTCGAACTCCGATGAAGCGGTGCGGTTGTGTCACGAAGCCGGCATCGAAGAGGTGCATGGAGAGTGCATCCTGATGTTTGCCCAACCGACCGGGATTCACAAGTTCCACCACTGGTTGTGGGGCCTGATCGGGAAGCTGCCGCAGGAACACGATTGAGGACATCTGAATAGATCTGTTCTCAGCTTGACCACAAACCTAACGCGGTATCCGGCGTCAGATGAGTGTGGGTTCGTCCCTTCAATGCGGTCATCCATCCCTGAGTTCAAATTGAGTTAAACCTTTTATGTACAAGCACGTACATCGTACAGCGACATGAGAAGCCATCAACCCATTACCCCCGGATTCTTCGACACCAGCCAAAGTGGCCTGCCGGGATTGGCCGACTCATCCGGTGGCATCTCTTACAGCGTGTGTCACTGTTCTCGGCTGGTGATGACAGACTCAACGGGTGTGGTGAAAGCGAAGGATCTTTTTGATCACATTCGCCGGATCGCGTTAGATCCCAATATCACGAGACCGTACGACGAACTATGGGACACCGCAGCGGTAACCGCTTTTGAGGTCGAGAGCCCAAACATCTCTCGTTTAGCTTCGATGATGTTGCAGCGCTATCCCGAGTTTGAAGACTCTCGAATCGCAGTAGTCGCCCCAAGTCCCCTCGTTTTCGGCATGATGCGAATGCTGCAAACTCTGACCGAATGTGGAGCGATTCACATCGAGGTCTTCCGCGAGCGTAGAAGCGCCGAGGGGTGGATCAGATTCCGACATCGGGGGTCTCTCGCCCGCTGCTAACTTCCCCTTTTGCTACAACGAACGCATAGTAAGCTAGATGGCCTGTGGATGGCCTGATCAAACTTCGCTGTGAATTGCACCGGCACCCGGAGCTGCCCGGTTCGGAGCAAGAGACTGCTGAGCGGATCGTCGAGTTTTTTGATCCCTTACAGCCGGATGCCGTGATTCGGAACCTGGGCGGACACGGTTTGGCGTTCGTCTTCTCAGGGACGCTACCTGGTCCGACGGTGCTGCTCCGCTGCGAACTCGACGCTCTTCCGGTTGACGAAACCTCGGAGACACCGCATCACTCGGTGAGACCTGGAGTCTCGCACGCTTGCGGCCATGATGGGCACATGGCTGTGATTGCCGGAGTTGGAGTCGAACTCTCAAAGAGACGTCCCACAAAGGGGCGTGTCGTCCTTCTTTACCAGCCCGCAGAGGAAACCGGCGCGGGTGCCGCTGCTGTGATCCGCGACTCGCGATTTCTCCAGATCAAGCCTGACTATGCCTTTGCGTTTCACAACCTCCCAGGCTTCCCATTTGGACAGATCATTCTGCGTTCCGGAACCTTCAACTGTGCATCGCGTGGGATAACGGTCGAGCTGTCTGGGATCACCGCACATGCAGCTCAGCCTGAGCAGGGGGTTGCACCGACGACTGCCATGTGTCGAGTCGTCCATGAGTTGGAGGATCTCGCCGCGACGCTTGATTTTGACAGTGAGTACTCTTTTGCGACGGTTGTCGGTGCTCAGCTTGGGGAGAAAGCGTTTGGCACGGCCCCGGGTTTTGCCCGGATTTGGGCGACGCTACGCAGCAAGACGGACAGCGACATGAATCGTATGGCGAACCGAGTTGAAGACATGGTGAGCCAAATAGCAGAGGCTGAGGGTCTCGGCAGGTCAATCGTTTCCGAGGATGTGTTTCTGACCACAGTCAACTCTGACGAAGCCGTGAGAGTGATACTAGAAGCGGTTCAGCAAAACTCGGTGCGCATGCTCGACCGTCCTTTTCGCTGGTCCGAGGATTTCGGTCGCTTCACGTCGATAGCTGACGGTGCTCTGTTTGGCATCGGCGCCGGAGAGTGTCCCAAGCTTCACAGCCCCACCTATGACTTTCCCGACGAACTCATCCCTGGGGTGGTCGAGATCTTTGGCCGTATACTGGACGTAATCCTGAAGTAGAAGTCCGAAGATAGGAATCTGGCGGGGTGCGCGCGGAGTTCCCGAGTAAGGAAGACAGGTCTAGGCTCAGAGAGCTTAGACAACGAAAACCGACGTAGGAGGTAGATCATGATCGGGTACGTGACACTGGGAACAAATAACATTGAGCGAGCGGTGAAGTTTTACGACGAGCTGATGAGTGAACTTGGCGCGGGAAGATTCATGGAAACAGAACAGTTCGTTGCGTGGGCGGTGTCGCCAGACAAGCCCGGGATCTCGGTGACCAAGCCCTTCGACGGCAAGGCTGCGACCGTTGGCAACGGCGTCATGATTGCTCTCGCCGTTGACAGCCCACAGAAGGTAGATGCTGTTCACAAGAAAGCCATGGAGCTCGGGGGCCAAGATGAAGGAGCACCGGGTCCTCGTGGAGACAGCGGTTTCTATGCCGGCTACTTCCGCGATCTCGATGGCAACAAACTGAGCGCATTCCACATGGGATAGCCTGATGGAATCAGAACGACCGCTGTCGGATGAGGCGCGACGTGAGATCGAACAACTCCTTGGCGCGGGCCGAAAGATTGAAGCCATCAAGGTGTATCGTGAGGACACCGGAATCGGCCTCGCCGAGGCAAAGGGAGCGGTTGAGAGGATTTCCGGAGCAATAGTGGACGACACTGAGATGTCGGCTACGCCGATCAAACCCTCGTCAGGTTGCCTCGGTGTGATCGTGTTGTCTCTGGTGACCACTGGTCTCTTGGCTGGTGTATGGATGGTGGTGGCATAGTCGAAATGGGACTCGCATGAGGGTGTATGTCTCAAGGGGTTGGAAAGGAAGCCTTGGGCAAGAGTATCGTCTGTGCTCGGATCACATCGAGCTGCGCTTTGGGCTTCTCTTGAAGACCTATACGATCCCTCTGACCGATGTAGAGAGGATTCAGGTCGTCGATGGAGGCCTGGCTCTCATCACCGACGTTTTCCGTGGTGCGACTTCGTTCATGTCTATCTTCTGGGTGTTGGTACTCGATACGGCAGCCTTCCGCCGCCACGTGCTCCTCGAAACCCGTTCGGGTTCCCTCCGGTTCTTCAGGTTCACGCCGGAGAATCCGGAGGCGTTTGTGGCAGCGGTCGAGAGCGCCCTCTCGTGAACGACTTCAACTACTACGCTGAGAAGCTCTCAGCGGAGCGGTTGAGGAAGTGCTACGACCTTGCGCCGCCGTCAGTACAACGCTTCCTGGAGGTCGAAAGCGAATTTGTTCGACAAAGGATAGAACCTGGAAGGAAGGTGTTGGAACTTGGCTGTGGCTATGGAAGGGTAGTTCGAGATCTCCACTGCGCGGGCCCAGAGATTCTGGTCGGCATAGACATTTCAGGCGCCAGCTTGCGAATGGGGCAGCGATACCTCAGAGACTTAAGATCAGTTGAACTCGCCCAGATGGACAGCATTGCGCTCGCCTTTGGATCGCAGACGTTTGACCTTGTGTGCTGTATTCAGAACGGGATCTCTGCTTTTCATGTCGATCAGAGAGGGCTCCTCTGTGAGGCCGTGAGGGTTGCCAAGCGAGGTGGAAGAGTTCTCTTCTCGAGCTACTCAGAGAACTTCTGGGAAGACCGTCTGGATTGGTTTCGTCTGCAGGCTGAGTACGGCCTCATCGGTGAGCTTGATGAAGCAGCAACCGGTGACGGTGTCATCGTCTGCAAGGATGGATTCACCGCCACGACGGTTACTCCGCACCAGTTTGCAGCACTTGCGGATGGGCTGGGGCGCCGCCTGGCCATCGAAGAGGTTGAAGGCTGCAGTGTCTTCTGTGAGATCTGGGTTTGAACTGAACCACACGCACAAAACTGATAGTGCTCCGCTATCCTGCTACAAATGATCGCAAAGGTAGCCGCTGATGTCCTGGTGCTGGCGCACCTGGGATTCATCCTCTTCGTCATTTGTGGGGGATTCCTCGCACTGCGCTGGAGATGGATCGTTTGGCTGCATTTGCCCTGCGCTGCGTGGGGTGCGTTGATCGAGTTTGCAGGCTGGATCTGTCCTCTTACGCCGCTCGAGAATCGACTCAGAATCGCGGCCGGCAGCAGCGGCTACGAATCGGGCTTCATCGATCACTACGTCATGCCGCTGATCTATCCCGCAGGTCTTGATCGAGGCATTCAGATCGGACTCGGCGTGATCGTTGTGTCAGTGAACCTGGTTGTGTACGGCGTGTTCCTCCAAGGTCGGAAGCGTGGTTGATTGTGACGGACTGGCGATCGGCGAGCGCGGCACCTACGTTGTTGATAGTAAGTGCCTCCGGGAGGTAGCTCAATGCCTGAAACGGTAAAACAACTCGGCCTGATGGTGGTGTTCGGGTTTGTTGGTGCCCTGGCAACGCTGGCGACTTGGCATGGGGCGACGGGGTTCCTCTCGGTATTGGTGCCGCGTCAACTCCTTGAGTTGTCAGTCTTCTGCGTTGGGCTGCTTGGGCCCCTCGTCGTTTGGACAGCGGTGCTCGCTGCCACACGAAGAAGATCGCGGGCAACGCTGGAGATGGTTCGCTCTACTGCGGCTGCCGGCCTGGCAGTCGTTGCGGCAACTCAACTCGTCTTCTACGTTCCGCTCGGCTTCATGTGCCTGGCGTTCAACGTGGCCGGCGGCTAAGCAATTATCCGCGAACCGATGTCCGCCGGGCCGCCTTGTCTGAGATAAACTCGTCTCGGATTCTTCTGTTCCGGTCATAGCCAGAAGGGTGGATGAGGATAGTGGAAGGCTGCGTTGAAGCGCTCCTCGAGGTTTTCGGTCCATGGATCGGTGGCGCCGTGTTTCTCATCGCGGGATGCTGGGTACTCTTTACCGCTCCCGGAAACGAGCATCCCTTGTTCCAAGCTGCAATGAGTCTGCTATTGCTTCACACCTCAGTCCTTCTTTTCGTAGGCACTGGTCTGAAGAAGGCTACGAAGTTCCTGGCGATCACTTGGGTTATCTTCCTGGTTGCGTTCTTGGTTGTGGCGGCCGTTCTTTATGCCTAGGACGGGGGATTTATGAGGAAGGCCTCTGTGGTTCTATTGCTTGGTATCGTAGGCGTTGCCCAGATACCGCTATGGAGTTACGTTGGCTGGCTTGCGTATCGCACAGACTTCCTAAATGAAGTGACCTCTGAACCATTGGTGGCGTTGGCCGCCGCCTTCTTCGCTGCAATGGTCTGCTCGGTGCTGAGTCGCGTGGCATGGAATGCGAGTTGGGAGCGAAGGCGAGCGGCCTCAGCGTTCTTTGGATTGTCTGTGCTTAATATGGCCTGTCTCTTCTGTTTTACATTCTTCGGATACGTTTGGGAGTATCGTGCGGGCAAGCCGTTTGGATTGCTCGAACTCATCAAGTCTTGGTTCTGATTTGCTCCTATTCTCCGCGCTCGAAGGGAGTGCGGCTAGACTTTGGGGGAGCACGACTGACAGGGGATAAACATGAAGATTAGAGGAATCTCTAGGACAGTCTCTCTAGCGATCTTGGTGATAGCCGCTTCGTTCATCGGTGCAGATGTGGTTTCTGCCGAAGGTCCGGAGCTTCCTGCCGAACTCAGTCATATTCGGTTTGAAGGTGGTAATGGGACATCTCTCGAGCAGGCTGTGGTAGTTCTCAATGCAGAAAGCACCAAAGAGGGGGTCGCCGCTGAAAACCTCTGGATCAAATGGAAATACAAGGGATCGAAGAAAGTGGAGCAGCAACTGTCGTCAGTCGAAGATCGGCACTATGACGTGGTGACGATCGAAGTTTCGAGTGGTGCTCGCGTAGACCTGTGGTTCGACATCACGGAGTTCTTCGGTAAGTGGTAGGCGACAGCGCTGGCCGATCACGAAGAAGTACTCACACACGATTGAAACCGTAACTCGTGGAATTCATCTCAATTCGAGAAGCGCGTCGGTTGGCCTTGGCTCGGGCCGGGCTACTCAAGCCGGAATGGACCGGGTTGCCGCAACGGGCCGCAGGGCGGGGCAAGCGTGCGCGCCAAGCTGCGCAGCGCATTGTCGAGCGCTTCGGCTATCTGCAGCTCGACACTGTGTC
>JAAESQ010000398.1 GCA_024229275.1 bacterium
ATTCCTGGGCGAAGCCGCCGAGGATCAATCATCTCGGTCATCGCGTCTCGCCATGCAACCCAGTCGTCACCTGCAACACGCCGGCAAATGCTCTCAATCGTATCGCCAGAGGCGACGACGAGTCGTACCGGCTCTTGAGCGGCCTCAATTGGCAGCACCTTCAGTGGTTGTACCTCGACTGAGCCAGTGGTTGCAGGCGTTTGATCCTCTCCGCAACCACTGAGAAGAAAACTCCCTACGAAGAGAAATATGAGGACCGGGCGGCTCAATCGCGCCCCCATTTCTCAATAGTGTCAACCACTACTTCACCCTGGCTCAGCAGTGTGCCATCAGATTCGAGCATCAGCAGCGTCGGGATTTTGATGATTCTGAAGTGTTTGAGAAGAAGGCCGTGACGATCGTGAGCCCAAGGTACGGTTCGGTCATCCAAGGCGTTACGTCCATCCTCAAACGATTCCTGAACGTCGACAACTGCGAGTGAAAATCCCCGTTCGATGCAGGATCTAGAAATCTCATCCAGAGCCTCTAGTGCCCTTTCAGATCTCGGCGCCCATGTAGCCCATACCAAAATAACAGCAGGACCATTGTCTGCAAGCCAGCGATCGAGAGGTACCAAACTGTCGTCCGTAACTCGGACGTGCAAAGCCTCGACGCCTGGCCCCTGAGCAGAGGCGCCGATGCTGACCAGCACCAGCATCGCCACGGTCAAGAATGCTGTATGGCTTTTCACGGGCTGAGTATAACCGCTCAAAGGTAATGATGAGCAATGTTCATCGTCACACCTTGGCATTGTTCCCGAGAGTTTGCCAAGATGCGGCAATCACGTCTACACTGACCTGAGAACGTCATGACTGAACGCACAGCAGCCCGATTTGACACCGACGTGGCCATTGTCGGCTCCGGCTTTGGTGGTTCAGTCTCTGCCTTGAGACTCAGCGAGAAGGGCTACAGAGTCACAGTGCTGGAAAAAGGCAAGAGGTGGGCGCCCGAGGACTTCCCCACCACAAACTGGAATATCAAGAAGCAGTTCTGGTTCCCATGGATCAGCTGCTATGGATTCTGGTCGCTGCGACTCCTGAGTGAAGTCCTGGTTCTCCACGGAGTTGGCGTCGGCGGCGGCAGCCTGCTTTATGCCAACACGCTCTTCGAGCCTCCTGCCACTGTGTGGAACGACCCTCAATGGCGAAACCTCGAAGACTGGGCTGCGATCATGCCGCAGCACTACGCGACCGCCAGAACCATGCTTGGAGCGACCCGAGAACATCGCATTGCCGTCGGCGACGAGGCTCTCCGCAAGGTGGCAGAACGAAGAGGTCTCGGCGATACCTTCCAACGCACTCCGGTGAGCATCTTCTTTGGCGAAGACGGTGAGGAAGTTCCTGATCCCTACTTTGACGGTCAAGGCCCTTCGCGCCGGGCCTGCACATACTGCGGTGCCTGCATGGTGGGGTGCCGCGACGGTGGCAAGAACACACTCGACAAGAATTACCTGTACCTCGCCGAGAAGAACGGTGTGCAAATCGTTCCCCAAACACACGTCAGGGACATCGAGACATTGCCGGAGGGTGGATACCGCTTACTCTGGAAGCGCTCCGCAGGAGGTGACGGTCCACGCACTGGGGCACTGACAGCCAAACGCGTCATACTCGCTGCCGGCGTACTAGGAACAGTCGACCTGCTACTGAAGTGTCGCGAAAAAGGTTCGCTACTGGGCCTTTCCGATCAGCTCGGCAACGTCGTGCGTACCAATTCCGAAGCTCTGCTCGGCATCACCTCCAGATCCCGTCGCGATCTATGGGAGGGCATCGCCATCGCCTCCAAGATCCAGATGGACGAGGTGACTCACATGGAACCGGTTCGGTTCCCGAAGGGCTCCGACGTCATGCTCTTGCTGGGCACGCCGCTCACCGACGGTGGTCCGGGAGTGCCTCGTCAGCTTCGTTGGATCGGAAATGTGCTGCGTCACCCCCTTCAATTCCTGAGCACCATCAGTCCCTGGGGCAAGGCCGAAGCTTCATTCGTCCTGATGGCAATGCAGACCCTGGACAACCACACACGACTACTGCGCAAACGGCGACCCTTGTGGCCTTTCACGAAGACGTTGACGTCACAGCCAGATCCGAACCAACCAGGTATTCCTTCCTATATCCCGATCGCGAATCAAGTAGCACGCGAACTCGCTGCCGAGCTTGACGCGATACCGCAGAGCACTCTCAACGAGGTCCTACTTGACACTTCGACCACCGCACACATCCTCGGTGGATGTGCGATTGCCGAGAACCCCGACGAGGGTGTCGTCGATGCTTCTGGCCAGGTGTTCGGTCATCCAGGACTCTACGTCATCGACGGATCGGTCATCGGTGCGAACCTCGGGGTGAATCCTTCACTGACCATCACCGCCCTCGCCGAGCACCTCTGCTCAAGGTTCCCGGCGAACGGTCTCTGACCGCATGGTGCCGAATCACTTACAAGGAGGAATAATGCGTCGAGCACTTATCGTTCTGTTTCTGATCGCCACCTTTGGTAGCGGGCTCGCTGTCGCCGAGAATCGCAACTACACCAAGCCGATCGAGAGTGTCTGGGATGCCGCGATCAAGGCCGTGCGGGATGTCGATTTTGTCCTCCTCGACTCAAATCGCATGGAGCATGAGTTCGAAATGCGAACCAAATCCTGGTACTCGCACAAGACTGGCATGACAATGGAGGTCACACTCGTCGCCACCAGCGACTCGTCCACCACTATCAGCGTGACCGCCGCTGATCCCGAGCGAGCAAAAAAGCTCGCCAAGCACATCGCAGAGTACCTTGTGGCTCTGGATGAGCGCATGGACTAGCACCGCGCGCAGGCCTTGGGTGCGCAGGTTTCTCAATCCTCATCGTCATCGTCGTCGTCATCGTCATCGTATGTTCACGCGCCAACCCCATACGATGAAGATGAGGATGACGATGACGAGCGCCGTTGCGAGTGCCTGTCTCACGCACTCCTTCGAAGCTGGCGCCACACGACGGAAGCGGGGCCCTCATCTCCCCATCGCCATCCCCATCACAATCGCCATCGATTTCACGGGCTCCAGAGTTTCGATGGCGATTGCGATGCCGAAGTTGATGGCCATTGCGGGTGCCCATTCCAAGGCTCTCATCCGAGGCCACCGGCATGAAAAACGAGCGGGCGCCTCCATCCTCATCGTCATCGCCATCGTCATCGTCCCTTTCACGCGCCTCACACATTCGATGAAGATGAGGATGACGATGACGAGGGCCATTGCGAGTGCCCGTTTCATGGCCCTCCTTCGAAGCGGAAAGCATCCAAACGAGCGGGCATCGGTTTCACCAGCGCCAACCCCTCCTGTAGTATTTACGAAGTCCGACACGCCTCACGCAACCTGCTCGCAAGCAGGGTGAACCGCTTGCGCACGGTTGCGTTGCGCACCGCACGAGACAAACCCCGCTTGCTTCCAACAACGATCACCAATCGTTTGCCGCGTGTCACCGCGGTGTAGAACAGGTTCCGCTGCAGCATGATGTGGTGTTGATGATGAAGGGCAATGATGACGGCCGGATACTCGCTTCCCTGCGACTTGTGAATCGTCGTAGCATAGGCCGCAACCAAGTCGTCAAGACCGTCCGTCGGAATCGCCACTGAGCGACCGTCAAATTCGACCACCAACTCTCGGTCTTCGGCATCAACCTCGAGCACTCTGCCGATGTCGCCATTGAATATGTCGAGATCGTAGTTGTTGCGCAGCTGCATCACTTTGTCGCCGACCCGGAAGCGACGAAATCCAACAGTCAACTGTTCGCCAGAGGGAGTCAGTTCATCCTGTAGCCGCTGGTTGATTTCAGAAACTCCAAGCGGGCCTCGGCGCATCGGGCAAAGCACCTGCAAATCGAGAATCGGGTCAAGGTCATAGCGTTTGGGCACCCGCGAAGTCGCAAGCTCGATGATCGTGCTTGCGGCATCGGCTGGGTCGTCTCGCTCGAGAAAGAAGAAATCACGCGTTTCTCCCTTCCCCTTCAGATACGGCATCTCACCGACATTGATGCGATGGGCGTTGGTGACGATCAAGCTCCCGTGCTCTTGGCGAAAAATGTGACTCAGACGCACGACTCTCACCGTGCCTGAGACGATCATGTCAGCCAACACGTTTCCTGGCCCGACCGAAGGTAACTGGTCTGCATCACCCACTAATACCAGCCGGCATTGTGGTGGAACGGCCGAAAACAGATGAGCTGCGATTTCGACATCCAGCATCGACACCTCGTCTATGACTACAACGTCGGCGTCTAAGGGGTGCTGTCTGCAGCGAGCAAATTCACGCGTTTTAGGATTGAACTCAAGAAGGCGATGGACGGTCTTGGCGGGCTGCGAAGTAGCCTCAGCTAGCCTCTTTGCTGCACGGCCGGTCGGCGCCGCAAGAAGGACCTTGACCTCTTTCTTCGTACAAATCTGTGTCAGACCTTGTATGAGAGTCGTTTTTCCTGTTCCTGGCCCCCCGGTGATAACAACCGCCCAGCCATCGAGTGCCGCGCCGAGCGCCTCTCGTTGTCTTGCGGCAAGCACCAGGTCATTGTTGCGTTCAAACCACTCGATGGCAGCCGACGTGTCGCTCGTAATTCTCTCGTGACGCGTCGCCAGCAGAAAGGAGAAACTCTCAGCGATAGACGCCTCTGCCTTGTACAGACGCGGGAGGTAAACTGCGGGTTCGTCGTTCCCTCTCGGGATCAACACAACCTGGCTCTCGAGGTTGAGCCGTTCGAGGGAGGGTTCGAGATTGACCTCGTCGTTGCGCAGGAGCTGCCTGCCGACAGAGATCAGGCGATCCCGCGGCAGAAAGACGTGGCCCTCGACACCTGCCTTTTGCAGACTGTACACCAGAGCAGCTTCGAGTCGCTGAGGAGCATCCTCCGCCACGCCAAGACTTCGGGCAATCTTGTCAGCCGTCAGGAAGCCTACACCGAAGACCTCCCCAGCGAGTCGATACGGATTCTCTCGAACTACGTCGAGGGCTTTGGGCCCGTATCGTCGATGGGCTTTCAGGGCGATGCTCGTCGAGACTCCGTGCCCGGCGAGAAACACCATGATCTGCTGAACGCTCCTATGTTCTTCCCATGATTCTCGGATTCGCCGAGCCCGTTCCCCACCGATGCCACGCACCTGAGTGAGGAGTTCCGGTTGTTTGTCGATGATTTCCAGCGTTTCGACGCCAAATTTCTCCACCAGGCGGCGCGCAAGCTCTTTTCCGATACCGCGAATGCGCCCCGAACCCAGGAAACGCTCCAAACCAAGCTTCGTCGTGGGATGAATGTGAACGAAGGACTCGGCCTCGAATTGGCGACCGAACTTGGGGTGCTTTGCCCATTTCCCAGTGAGCCTCAAACGGTCGCCGTCGCGCAGGCCGGTCAACATTCCCGTGACGGTCTCATTCGATCCGTCGTCGAGATGCAAACGCACTACCATCCAGCCGCTCTCCGGACTCTCGAAAACTGTA
>JAAESQ010000399.1 GCA_024229275.1 bacterium
CAGGAGCCGTTGTTCATGAAGGAAAACGAAATAAGTGGGAAAGTGGTAGAGGCCGCAATTGAGGTCCACCGAACGTTGGGTGGTCCTGGCTTGCTGGAGAGCGCGTATGAAGAAGCTCTGGTGTTCGAGTTGGGCCTCATGGGTTTGGAGGTCGATCGCCAAAAAGCCGTCCCGGTTATCTACAAGGGTACCCGTCTGAATACCAACCTCCGACTCGATCTTCTGGTCGAGAACAAGGTTGTCGTGGAGTGCAAGGCAACCCGGGAGGGCCATCAAATCTTTGCAGTTCAAGCCCTGACCTATTTGAGACTCTTGGATCTCAAGCTCGCCCTAGTCGTAAATTTCGGAAAGCCCCTGCTCAAAGACGGCATTCACCGCATCGTGAACGACCTCTGAGGAGCCAACTCAAGGTCGGACTAAAGTTCACTCAGTCTCTGCGTCCCTGCGTCTCTGCGTTAATCTCTTCATCGAACGGGACCGTGTGCTTCAATGGCGAACTCAACAGTATTGGGTCTAGCCTTTCGCAGTAGGAATTGGTGAGAAATGCAGGCTACGGTTTGGCCGGAAATACTCTCGGCAGCTTGCAGCTCACGGCTGAGGCCAGCAGAGTACGCACACTCCGAACTGAGAGCCACGGGCATGGCTCCTCCGGACTCAATCCCTGGAATCCGCCGAGTTCCAGTGACTGCTCCGGTTTCTCGGTCACCGTCCAGCGAGCCTTCTCGTCCTGCATCTTCTGCAGCAGGCGAAGGGAGCCCGCCGCCGAAGCAGGGAGGTCGCATCCGCTGAGGACCAGTGACCACAGTGCTTCTCCCCTATCTGTTGTCAACAGATTCGGCATTCGAAGATCTAGTTGCGAACCAACCGTTACACCCACGTATTCCAGCAGCGTGTCACGCGCCCACTGAGCGAGCTTAGCCCGTGAGTCCAGCCAAGCAGCGGACTCAAGCGTTTGAAGGACGGCTGCCGCGACGATCCTGCTTGTTCTCGATTCGCCATCCGAGAGACATGCGTCTTTCCCATCATCGGGCGCGATACTCGTTTTGTGTTCAATCCAAGCGAGTGCCTCTACGAAGCGCGGATGCGAGCGCCAGCCCAGCTTGGCGAACGCTGCAAGTAACCGGGCCGTCGCTCGCGGATCCTGTGTAAATCCACCGTCACCTTGGATGGCGTCGAGGAATCGCTCGGCCGCGGTCTGCAGCCTTGGATCCGACGGATCGGCCCCGAGTTGGGTCGCAGCCGCCAAGCGCCAGGCACCGCCCGCAAAAGCATCCCATTGATCACAGGTTAGAACCCAAGTTCCATCAGGATTCAAGGGTCTGAGAAGATTCGAGATCGGCGGGGTTACGTTTGCTCTTCCCCGAGCCCGAGCAACTGCAACGCTATCAGCCGGGCGTCCAACAATCTCAATCAGTGTCTGCCAAGCTGCACTGGGTTGTGCCTCGTCAAGGAGCCACGGGAGAGGATCACTGCGCAGAGCTTCCCATCCGTGTCGACACTTGGGTGGCGAGCCCTCGGGGATCACGCCCCTCCTTTGCGCCGACGCGTTTGGAGACTCCCACGAATCGTACGAAGTGCACCCTCGATCCGAAGGATCCTTCGGTTTCGTTGTTGGGTTGCTTGAGTGTCCTTGACATCAATGATCTCGCTGCGGGCATCTCTCAGTTTCTTCTCAAGTTCAAATATCAGAGTGTCGAACTCTGCCGTCTGCAATCGTTTCAGGCTGACGACCGAGACCAGATGAAAGCCGTCGCAAATCTGGCGGGCCATCGCCGGTGCAGATCCTCCCATGTACGGGGCCATAGTCGCTATCCTCCTTCTCTGATCAAGCTAACACTCCGCAGCCCGCCATCCCGGAGCATCACAGCTCGATTGGCTCGACATGCGAGTTCGTGGTCAGTTGTGATCCAAATTGATGTGCGCCCAACGGACGCACGAACCAGCCCTGCTCTCCATCGCTCGTGGGCTATTGCATCGAGCCATGGATCAGCATCCCGGACCACCATCAAACGGTAGTGTGAGGGAATGACTCGCGCCACAAGAATCTGAAGTCGTTCCAACCGACTCAGCGGTGCCCCATCTGTTTCCAGGGCTCGATTTCTCAACCGCTCTGCCAATTCGACCAGTGAACATGCCTCTATGACAGCGGTTCTCTCGCTATCGCTCAAAGGCGTCTCCGACAGTGCCGCCAGGTTCGCGTCTAAATCTGCCGCCAGGAATCTCTCACCAGCGGCAACAACAGCTACAAGTGCCTCCCCTGTTTCCAGAGGACTGCCGTCAATCATGATCTCTCCAGCGTGAGCACTCGCTCGCCCAGCTAATACCCGCACCAGCGATTCTGCGTCCTTGGCACTGTCACACAGAACGGCCATGGACTCACCGGCCCTCAGCTCCACATCCAACGGTACCGTTCGCGGCAGCCCATCCTCATCCCGCAGCACGACGCCTCGAAGACTGAGCGTGCCTCGCACCTCCCGAGCCGGAGGCAACGGCCAGTTTTCCGACTGCTCACTTGTCTCTGCACCAACTCCACCTACCCGGACCGCTGCATAGAGCAGAACTGCCGGAGTGATCCAGCCTCCTGTTGCAGGTTCAACCAAGTCTGGTCGAACAACAAACACAACGCCCCAGGCTGAAAGGGCTGCAATCTCACCAATCCGAGTTCCACCCAACACTGTTGCCGGCCCCAACCAAGCCAAAAGGCCTGCAAGTCCCGCGAGAACCACCCAAAGCGAGGCGACGGGAATTCCGCCGATCAGTGCCAGGAATGCCAGAGCAGATGCAGCAACTGTGAGATATCCGATGGCTTCGAACCGGAGCTCGCCCGACGACTGACGTATCAACAACACAGCACCCGCCAGTAGGATCGGAATCCAGGACGGAGCCCAAGTATTTGCCCAAGGAACCAGGGCTAACGCGATGACCTGAGCCCAGATTCGGTGTTGCTGCCAATGACTGTGCACCTTTCGATACTACATCGAACGGACGGTCTACAACACCAAACAGGTTGTTCATCCCAAAACGAACCCGACACTGAAACATAGCAAGTGAAACCCCGTAGAGACCGGTAAGAGAGTAAGGGCGACAGATCCCTAACCAACCACCCCCTTCTTCGGGCTCCTTGTACGGGGCCTTTTCTTTTTTCGCCCTCAGTTCTCGTCAGGTATCTGCTGCGGCCGCCGATGCACTGCACGCAATGAATTTTTCTCGCCTCAGGGTGCTCAACGTAGCTGGGCTACGCCTCCGCGCCCTTCGGGTCGAAAAATCCATTGCGCACAGCACCTCGACACCCTCGCGACGATACCTGTCGAGAACTGCGGGCTAGACACAGGATGAGAAGCCATCGCAGCGGGAATTTCTTCTAGACCATACATCCTTGGACAAGGCACATCTTGCCTTTGTCCGTGACAATGCAAACCGCCTGTTGCGTGGTATTCTCCGGCGATGGAGTGGATAGTCTCATTGACGCCAGAGGTGAGCGTGGATCCATACGTGGCCATTGCATCACCTCCACCAAATGCCTCGATGGTCGAGATTCGAGCAGATCTCTTTGATCAGCTCGACGTCCGTCGTGCAATCGCAGTCTGTCCACTTCCGGTTCTGGTCACTCACCGATCCGACGCCGAGGGAGGATCGGGCTCTACGGATCCGGAAACCAGGCTAGAGGTCATCCGACACGCTTACGAAGCCGGAGCGGCGCTCATCGACATCGAGTTCGATCGAGATCTTGGAGTCATCGACACGCTCGGGCTCGAGCCCGAACGCGTGGTTGTGTCTTGGCACGATACCCAAGGCACGCCTCAGGACCTTGTGGATCGTGCGGACGCAATGCTTGCCTGCTCTGCTCGCTGGGTAAAGATGGTTCCAACAGCTCGCAGTATCCAAGATTCAGCTGCGGTTCTCGATTTGGTCCGCGCGACGTCCGGGAGCAGGCCCCGATCTAGCCGCTTGATTTGCATGGCTATGGGGCTGGAAGGTCAGCTGACCCGCTATTTGTCCCCCCTTCTCGGCGCACCACTGATGTTTGTTGCATGGTCAGCCGACGCACTGGCAGCTCCAGGACAAGTCACCGCCGACGCTATCGAGAGTGCCGTCGGACATCTCCGGGGCGCGCCTCAACGGCTGTACGGCGTCATCGGTGAAAACGTAAGTCAGAGTCTCAGCCCAGCCCTCCACGGCGCCGCCTACAGAGCGGCCGACCTGCCATATGCGATGGTGCCGATCTCACTCTCGAATCCGGAGGAGATTCAGCTGCTCGCATCGCCACAGGGGCCAAGACTTCTCGACGATATTGGATTGCCGGTCCACGGATTCGCTGTGACAGTACCGTACAAACAGATCGCAGCATCTCTGGCGACAATCCAAGTGCCACGCGTTGAACGCGCCCAAGCTGCGAACACGCTCATCCTGGCCCAAAACGCAGTCATTGCTGAGAACACCGATGCTGACGGTGTCGTCGGCTCGTTAACTCATAGGGGTGTGGAGCTCGAAGGCAAGTCGGTCTTGATCCAGGGAACCGGTGGTGCTGCGCGCGGAGCAGCCGTCGGACTCGATCTTTGGGGAGCGTCGGTCATTCTCCGAGGGAGAGATGCTGAACGAACAAGGACATGGGCTGATCGGCTCGGTGTGAACTGGTGTGAGCCGGACGAGTATCCCGAATCGGCCTCGATCTTGGTGAATGCGACACCTGCCGGCTCAGCGGCAGAGGATTCCAGTCCGTTTTCTTCTGATGCCGTCGATAGAGCGAATGCGGTTTTAGACATGGTTTACGCAGCCCTTCCGACCCAGCTGGGAGAGATGGCTCGGCAGTCTGATATTTGCTTTGTTGATGGCAGGGAGATGCTGCTCTATCAGGGCATCGCTCAATTCGCCGCTTTTACCGGTCTACCCCCGGACCGCAGCGCGATGCGTCAGACTCTCGGGCTCACCTTGAGCTAGCGCATTCCTACCGCTGAGCGAACAGAGTCCATCAAGGGCCCAACCGTCCTCCGCGCCTTCTCGGCGCCGCTGGCAAGAACCCTCTCGATTTCCGCGGGATCCTTCTGAAGCTCATCGTAGCGGGTACGCGCCTCACCGAAGGTCTCGATGAAGTACTCGAACAGACGCTTCTTGATCGTGCCGTAACCGGTGCCACCCTCGCGAAAAGCGTGCTCAACCCACTCCGTCTCACTCTTCGGTGCAAAGACCTTAAGCAGCTGATAGAGCGCATTGTCCTCAGTCGGTTTCGGTTCCTCGACTGGAGTTGAGTCGGTCACCAGCGACATGATTCTCTTCCTGATCGGCTTTTCCGGCCCGAAGATGTCGATGGTATTGCCGTATGACTTGCTCATCTTGCGGCCATCGATGCCGGGCACCACCGCAACATCATCGAGGATCAAGGGCTCTGGAAGCGTAAAGACCTCGCAGTCGTAGGTGGTGTGGAAAGACGAAACAACGTCACGAGTCACCTCAAGGTGCTGCTTCTGGTCCTTGCCCACCGGCACGAGGTTCGAGTTGACTATCAGAATGTCCGCCGCCATTAATACCGGGTATGAAAGGAGCCCATGATTCGGAACTACACCCTGCGCAACTTTATCCTTGAATGAGTGGCAGCGCTGGAGTAGACCCATTGACGCGACTGTCGAGAGGTACCAGTACAGCTCGGTGACCTCAGGGATATCTGACTGTCGATACAAAACACTCTTGCTTGGATCAAGGCCGAATGCGAGGAAGCCTGCCGCGAGATCGCGCGAGAGACCGCGAAACTGCGAGGCGTTTTGCACCGTCGTCAGCGCGTGGAGATCGGCGAGGAAATAGAAACACTCGTGCGTACGCTGCAATTCAACAAACTGGCGTATCGCACCAAAATAGTTACCAATGTGCAGTATTCCCGAAGGCTGCACTCCCGACAGAACCCTCATCTACTGACTCCTGTCACAGCATAGCGGGGCGTACACCCTCGCCAGCTATGGAATGAGCCGGCTCCCAAGGGCGCCGGCCCGAAAAATCTCTCGGCGTCGAATGCCGAAGTTACTAGCCGTCTTCGCCAATCGCCTCAACGGGGCAGGACTCGATCGCTTCGTCGCACTGTTCTGTTTCCTCGTCGTTCTCAGGTTGCTTCGCAACGAACGAGTAGCCTTCGTCCTCGTCGGCCTCGAAGTTGTTCGGCGCGGTAGTTCGACACACGTCACAATCGATGCAGCTCGTGTCTACGTAATACTTACCATCGACGTTCTTTTCAACTTTGTCCGTATTGTCTGCCATTTCACCGGTCTCCTTTCCTCATACGACCTTGCGTCGCAAGGTCGGCTGATGCTAGCACAGGAGTTCCGCTTGTCAATTCCTGGTCTGGAACGCTTCTAACGCCGCCCAGGAACGCCGAATGGCAGATGCGCACTCGGACCGCTGACAGGCTGTACTGAACTGCCAGAAACACACATTCCTTGAGGTTCTATTTCAGGCTTTCCCCATACACAGTCCAATGGATAGGACTCACCGTAGGACGGCGTGATGAAAATCGCGTCGTTACTAGATTCCCTGACCATAGTCCCGTAAACCGTCAGTGCGGGCTTCGGTTCTTCGGCCGCGCTGGGGAATTGGAGGATTCGGACCCAAATGGCGAAATCCTCCATATTTCCTTGACCCAGCAGTGATTTGACGATTCGATCGAACTGGACGTGCGCCATAGGCTCCAGATTCACCAATGCTACTGCTTCTTCGTCGTCGCTGTTCGTCGCAAATTCGCCGTCTGGACCTCTGGCTTCTACTTGCAGAATGAGCCTCGTCAACATGTCTGACGCATTGACCATGCCCACGTTGTATCGATACTCGTCGTTCTCGACACCGCCTGTGAGAACGAGGTAAGAAAGCTGTCTCTCCCCATTGTGGGCATGCTCTCCGGGATCTGCAGTGTCGTACCAAGGCACACCAGGCACCGTATGACCGTACGAGGTCTCAACCTCTACCGGTTGGTCGTCTTCGTCCAACTCATAGATGGTTGCCGCAGTGTAGTTCCGACCCTGCGCAATGACGTTGCGGTAGATGATTCCTTCTCCGTCATCGAGGTCGAGCGTACCGGCTTCGTAGGCAAAGATGACCAGAGCACCAAGAAGTCCCTCTGCGTTGAGTACCTCGAAAAAGTGCGTCTCCATGATGTTTTCTAGTGTGATGGTTCCATTGGGAGGAATGTCCGCGAGATCCTCAACGACCTTTCCCCACTCCTCGTCCTCACGTCCACCGAGGGCAAACTGCCGTTGAAAGTACTCTAGGTTGCTGATGTTGCCGGTCGGCAGATGGAAGATCGCGACATCGACCGGTTCAGAATCGACGTTCGTAATGGTCACATCCGACATCCATTGGCTGCCGTTGAGGCCGGCGTTACGCGCTGCGACCGGAATATAGATCAGCTCCGATGCCTGAAACCCAGCCAGAGCGTCTACCGCAGGAATCAGGGTCAAAATGGCCAGTACGACCGCCAAATTCGCCTGTCGTCTCATGAATCCCTCCAACTCAATACACCTACCCGATCATCTGTTGGTCGACCGGTGTTGGCTCGTCGTTCGGCTCTATCGTTTTCTGACGATCCAACGGCGCTGCATTATATTGCATCTTCGCTGTGCATCGGCAAAACAATGACAGCTTCGAATCCTTGGGGCTGTAGGTTCGCCAAATGAATGGCACCACCATGCGCCTTGACGATCCTGTCTGCAATTGCCAAGCCAAGTCCACTCCCTCCGGCTCTTCGCGACACAAAAGCCGCACGTACACGTTCGAGTTCGCTCGCCGGTATGCCGTTGCCACGGTCTCTGATACCGACGAAAACAGTGGAATCTTCCGTGTCACCACTGATCTCTATGACTCGCCTCTCCGGAGCCAAAGGCGCCACCGCTTGAACTGAGTTCAGGACCAAGTTGAAGAAAACCTGCCGTAGCTGAGCGGAGTCGCCGCGAACAGCTACACAAGGCATATCTGGTGCGAGCCGAAGGTGCACTCCTCTCTCGCGAGCCTCCGCCCGGAGGAAGTCAACTGCGTCCTGAACTAGCGGCGAAATGTGTACGACATCCTGTTTTGGTGGCGCCGGGCGCGCATAGCTGAGGAAATCGCTCACCAGGCGTGCAAGCCGACTCACCTCTTGACGTGTACTCGCGAGAGTTGAGTTGGACTCGCCAGGCCGTTCAATCGAAAGATCCTCCCCGAGCATTTCGAGATTCAGATTGATCGAGTTGAGCGGGTTTCGTATCTCGTGCGCGAGATTTGCCGCCAGAGCGCCCAGTGTGGCCATCTCCTGCGCCTCATGGCGCTGTGTTTCGAGCCGTCTCGTGGCCTGAATCATGTGCCATACCAACATCAACGCCCCAAGCAGCGTCGCCGTTGTCAACCCCGCAACGTAGAGCGTGTTTCTCAACAGCTCGCTGCGTACCTGCTGCACTCGTTCCGTCAGGCGCTCTCTGCTGAGGCTCACGACCATCTCACCAATTTGGCCCAGCGGAACAGCGATCTGATAGGTGCCGTCTGAATCCACGACGTCTCCTGCTTCAATCTCGCCTCCCAATTCGAGAGAGGAGAGAGGAGCCTTCGGGAGAGCCTCAGTCATCTCGAAAGTTGAGGTCATGACGACCTTACCCTGAGGATCGCGGACTTCAAACGACTCGAAGACAATCCGTTGAGGAAGTCCGGAAAGCGTGCGAACTATCTCCTCCCGCCGCTTTCTTACGACGTCGTAGATATCTTCGTTGCCTTCGCCGAGAGCCAGATCATCAGCAAGACCCGCTACTCCTGCGCGTCCAGAGATCAGGGTATCTTCCAAATACCGTCTCGAGAGCGACTGAGACAGAAAATGTCCGAACAGAAGGATGATCCCAAGAACGAGAATAGCGAGCAAACCAGACGCCAAGGCGTACTGTCGCTGCAGCGTCCCCCGCTGTCCGAGAACTCGTTCTACCGCACGCATCCAGTTAGACAGCGATGCACATCACATGCCACAGGCTGATTTCAGATCTCCAGCTCGCCGTGTGCTCTCCCAGGTGAATCCTGGATCGGTTCGACCGAAGTGGCCATAAGCTGCTGTTTTCTGATAGATGGGTCGCAGCAGGTCGAGGTACTCGATGATTCCCCCGGGAGTAAGAGGGAAGACCTCTCGGATGGCTTTCGTCATCGCTTCCTCGTCGATGGTGCCGGTGCCACAGGAATCGACCATCACCGATACTGGATCGGCGACCCCGATTGCGTATGCGAGCTGTACCTCGACTCGAGATGCGAGTTCGGCCCCAACGAGGTTCTTCGCGATGTGACGTGCCATATAGGACGCCGAGCGATCGACTTTTGAGGGATCCTTCCCTGAAAACGCTCCACCACCGTGAGACCCGACTCCCCCGTATGTGTCTACGATGATCTTACGGCCTGTGAGCCCGCAATCTCCCTGAGGGCCACCGATCACAAACCGTCCAGTGGGGTTGACGTAGATTTTCGTCTCGGAGTCCAGCATGGAAGCAGGCACCACGGAGTCAATGACCTTGTGGCGGATTTGATCTCTGATGTCTTCGATTGACACCGATTCTGAATGCTGGCAGGAGAGGACAATCGCCTCCAACCTCTTTGGTTCGAGACCATCGTACTCAACCGAGACCTGACTCTTGCCATCGGGACGGAGCCATTCGAGCTCTCCACTTCGGCGTACTTCCGTCAATCTCTTCGTCAGCTTATGTGCAAGCATGATCGGCAACGGCATGAGTTCCGGAGTTTCCGAGCATGCGAAACCAAACATCAACCCCTGATCGCCGGCACCCCCGGTGTCAACTCCTTGAGCGATGTCGGGAGATTGCGGATCGATGGAAGAAACCACTGCACACGTTTCTGAGTCAAATCCATACTTGGCTCGGGTATAGCCTATGCCCCGAATCGTCGAACGGACGAGAGCCGGAATATCGACGTATACGTCAGTCGTGATCTCCCCAGCGATGAATGCCAATCCAGTTGTTACGAGCGTTTCGCACGCCACTCGGCCGTTTGGAT
Source organism: bacterium (assembly GCA_024229275.1). Taxonomy (GTDB): domain Bacteria; phylum Acidobacteriota; class Thermoanaerobaculia; order Thermoanaerobaculales; family Sulfomarinibacteraceae; genus JAAESQ01. Next base: position 9,991 of record JAAESQ010000399.1, read on the forward strand.
CACCGGCCAGGACAGCATCAAGAATGGCATCAGAAATCTGATCAGCTATTTTGTCCGGGTGACCTTCGGTAACCGATTCAGATGTGAAGACATGTACTCCGTTGTTTCCCATGTGACCTCCGTTTGGGGAACCAACGGTACCACCCGGATTCGGCAGAGGTCAATCTCGGCATCAAGGGCCAAAACGAGTATTCAGGATAGCGACACCTTCAACTCGAACCCAAGGTTGACCTCATAGCGACGTGCCTCCATCATCAGGCATGTCCCGCTACGCAGCATCGTTAGCCGCCCTCGTTATCGCTCTTGCTTGGCTGTGCGCCCAGACTTTCTCTTCTTGGATGCTTGCCGCTGTGACTCTCTCGGTGGCCATAGCCCTCGGGTGCGGCGCCACCGAACTCATGGGAAAACGCCATTCGCTTGCCCTTATGGCGATAGGAGCCGGGGTTCTCACTTTGACTCTCGTTGTCCTGCTCCATTTCTACGTCACAGGCGCTGAAGTCCTACTTCTTCAGATTGGATTTCTCGCCGTACTCACCCCAGTAGTCCCTCTCGCATACGCGCTCACATTCGAATCCTCTGATCTCGATCGGAGCGAGAGTTGACCTGGACACTTGTTCTTGTATTGATTGTCACTCTTGGTGTTTGGAGTTTGACGAGGGTCACTGAGCCAGTGGCCTTTTTTGCTGCCTCGCGTCGGGCTGGTGCAATTTTGGCGGGCCTTGGAGGAACTGCCGCTGGGCTCTCGGCATTCGCCTTCGTCGGAGGCCCTGGACTGTTCGCTTCTCTCGGAGTGGTGAGCCTCTGGATCATTCTGTCAGCTCCGTTCACCGGTGTACTCCAATGTTGGGTCGTCGGAGAACCGATAGTTGAGCTCACCAGAACTCATGGGTGCCTCACAGTTCCCGAGCTTGTTGCCGCTCGGTTTGGTCGAGGTTTGCCGCAGCTCTTTGCCGGGATCGCCGTCCTCTTTGGTTGCGTCGCAACACTTGCTGTTCAACTCAAGGGATTGGCTGTGCTTGGAGATGTACTCCTAGGTTGGGAGTCGCTTGTACTTCCTGCCTTTGTTCTGACCGCCACCCTCATGTACACCGCGACAGGAGGCATGCGCGTCGGTTTACTTGTAGAAGCCGTACAGGGAGCGTTCATGGCTTTCGCAGCGCTCATCGTTGCCGCATCGACTCTTTGGGCTGCAGGCGGCCCGTCTGCAGCACTTAGCCTCGTGGCAGCTGAACGACCTGAACTCCTTCATGCATGGACTCCAAACGGTGAAGTCGTAGGGCTAGGATGGATGCTGCTCTTCTTCCTTGGCACGTGTGCACAACCCCACTATCTTCAGAAATTCCTTTTTCTCCGAGATCGAAGTGCGTTGCGGTGGATGCCGATGGTGATGACAGTTTCGCTGGTCGCGGTGCTTACGGTTTGGATCGGTGTCGGCCTTGGCGGAGCTGCTCTGATCATCCAAGGCGACATAACCCTCGATAATCCAGACCAGCTGGCACCTGCTGTACTCAGACTCCTCGGCGGACCTTTGATGACCCTAGCCGCAGTGGCAGTTGTTGCAGCCGTAATGTCGACGATGACCTCACTCCTCACGCTATCCTCTGCTGCCCTGAGTCGTGACCTTCCAGCTGCGCTTGGCTGTACGCCACCATCCCGCTCACTGACGGGAGCCCGCGCTGCGACAATTCTGACGGGACTCTTGGCCTTTGGACTTGCTTTCCTGTCCACTCGTCAGGTTGGTCTTTTAGGAATACTCGGATGGGGCATGTTCACTTCGACGCTGCTCCCCGTAATGATTCTAGGGCTCCGCTGGCGAGGTGCGAGCCGATCCGGCGCATTACTGTCGATGGCAAGCGGTGCGATCGTTTGCCTTGCTATTGAACTTCTCAGATTCTGGCAACCCGGCGTGGCTTCGGGATGGGAACCGGGACTGAGTGGTGCAGCCATGGCAACAGTCGTTCTTGTCATCGCCTCATGGTGCCGGCCACAACCAGAGCCAATACCGGAACAAGGAGGCAACTCGTGACCTGGCCAGACTCGAGGATTCAGGATCTCATCAACAGGCTCGAGTCGTTCAGAACTACATGTCGCCCAACGACCCTGGTCGAAGTCCAACATGCCACTCGCTCGCCCTTTCGCATCCTGATTTCCTGCATCATCTCATTGAGAACGAAAGACGCAGTAACCGCATCCTCGAGCCAAAGACTCTTCGAACTTGGATCCACACCTTCTGAAATTGCTGACCTTGACGAACACGACATCGCCGAGGCCATCTACCCTGCCGGCTTCTACCGCAACAAGGCTCGTCAGATCCGAACAATCGGCTCACTCCTCAGGGACAACTACACTGGTGAAGTCCCAGCTTCTGAAGACGAGCTTCTCGCCCTCCCCGGCGTTGGTCGTAAAACGGCAAATCTTGTACTCGGGCTCGGATTCGGTATCCCTGCAATCTGTGTTGATACTCATGTTCACCGGATATCGAATCGGCTAGGCATGGTCGAAACCCCAGATCCAGAAAGAACCGAGCGCGCTCTCCAAGCAGTTCTTCCGCAAAGGCATTGGATCAATATCAATGATCTACTGGTCACTTTCGGCCAGAACCAGTGCCACCCTACCTCGCCCAAGTGCTCGACCTGTCCGATCGGTGATCTGTGTCCGCGGGTGGGTGTTGATCGGCATCGGTAGTGGATCTCGGAGACCTACGGCTATACGGGACAACGGCCGGGCGGCTGAACACTGGCGCACCGCACTGAGAAAAACACACAGAAGCTCGCTATTGACTTGCTTCAGTAGATCCACCCCGACTTGCTTCGTCCGATGGCATTTATAGAGAAGGAGTGAGAAGTACAGGCTAGTTAACGTGGCGTTCACTGTCGAGGGATACGAGGCGAGTCGAGACATCGCGATAGTCCGGTTGGTTTTCGGCGATTTCCTCGAACATCCCGTGGGCCTGAGTCGATTCACCGGCTTGCTCCAGCGCAGAGGCCATGTCATAGCGGAGTGCGAGCGTGGCTTCCGGGGAAAGTCCATCTGTCGTGAGTGCCTTGCCATACCACTCGGCGGCCTGACTGGCCATTCCCTGCTCCAGATAGCAAACACCGATCATCGAACAGCACTCCACGAAATAGCGGGGATCTCTGGCCGAGATCTGGAACTCGCGCACAGCCTCTGGCAGAAGGCCCATTTCTTTGTAGGCTATTCCCAAGTTGAAATGGGTGTCCGAGTCCTCTTCCGATAACTGCTCAGCAACACCCTTCTGGAATTCCTTGAAGACTTCTTCAAGCAGTGCTTCTTCCTGTCCACGGCCAGTTGCTTCTTCGACGAGGGCATCTTCTTCCGCAATCTCCGACTCGAGCTCTTGAGCCAAATCAATGAACTCATCTTCTTCTGCGAAAAGAACTTCCGACGGCTCGGCAGTCACAGCAACTTCCTCGAACAGCAGCCCCATCGCTTTAAGCTTGGTATGTCTAGCGACGATTTCTGAATCACCCGGATGCTCAGCTTCCAAACGGCCGAGCAATCGCAACGCATCCTCGCCAAGTTCTTGAGCAATGAAAAAGTCAAGTTGATCCAGATCGCTCGGCGAAGGACCCGCTACCGTACCTGTGAAGTCGACGAGATCCTCCATCTCATCGTCCTCGCCGATGACAAGGATCTCGGCGTCGGCATCCAGCGCACTTTCTTCTTCCATGGGTGGCGAAGCCACCTCAGCGATGACCGGTTCCTTTTCAGCTTCTATCTCGACAACCTCAGCAACTGGCTCAACTTCCGCTGTAGGGCCCTCATCCTCGATGGCTTCGATGTGGACCACTGCAAACTCGTCGTCATCCTCTTGGACGGATTCCTGTACAGCCGCCTCGGCTTCGAACTCGTCAACGTCAAATTCGATGACAACTTCATCATCGTCAGCAAAGGAATCGTCGATTTCTACGACGGGCTCTTCCGGTGAGGCAACCGCTTCACCGACGTCGTCAACATCGATGATCACGACGTCCTCGTCTGATTCCTCTCCCTGATAAGAAACCTCTATCGTTTCTACTACTGCATCTTCTTCAGCCACCGTACTTGACGACACATCCTGACCGCCCAGCATTGTCCGAAGTTCTGTCAGGCGTTCCCCTTCGCCATTGGCCTCGAGCTGTGTCATCAGTGGTTCAGCCACTGCAGCTGCTCGATCCTGATCTCCCTTTTCCACCAAGAGAGCGACGAGCTTCTCACTCGCTTCTAAGTGGTCTGGGAAATGGCGAACGATCTCCTCCAGGTGGTTGGCTGCCTTGTCTAGGAGTCCGTACTTGGCAAAAACATTTGCTTCAGCAAGCCGTTCCGCCGGATTAAACGGCGGCGGTGCATCGGCCGCCACTTCACGACCTTCTGTGTCTCCGGTCGCCGCTGTCTTGGGTTGGAGGTCAGCTTTCGTGATGTCTACGATATCGAAATCATCGTCTGGCTCGTCTACGACTGCGCCGCCCTGATCAAGCTGTGCCAGTCTCTGCCGGAACCTCTCGTTTGAGGGTTCCTTTTCAAGGAGTTCGACATAGAGACGCCGAGCAACATCTTGGCGGCCGGCTCGGTATTGAGCTTCTGCGAGGGCAGCACGAAGCGTGAATAGCATCTCTTCGTTGCCCGAAGGCTCGAAAGCCTGTAGCGCTCGAGCTAAAACCTCCGGATCTTTTGGCGTCGCTTGTACGAGGTCCTGGAGCACACTCTGAGCCGCCGCGTAATCTCCGGCCTCCAGCAGCCGTTCTGCCGCTGGCAACAGGTGATCGCGTGCACGCACGGCTTCACCCATCGACAGCAGGGCCTTACCGGCGAGGAGACGCATCTCATCGTTGTCGCTGTCGGCCTCTAAAAGTTCTTCCGCACGCTTCAGAGCGTCGTCACTGTCTCCGAGTTGGATTCGACATTGAACATCCAACCCCGCCAGTTCCTTCAAATCTGGTGAGATCTTGAGGGCAATATCCAAGAACTCCCGCGCAACTGTGGTGCGCCCTGCATCGAGCAACGCTGAGCAGATCGGCGTCATGAACTCGCAGCTCGGTGGATCCTGCTCCAGCGCGTGGCGATATAATCGTTCAGCTTCATCCAACTTGCCACGCTGGATCAGCACCTGACCGAGTCGATCATACTCACCAATGGCCTCTACTGAATCGCCCAACTGCAGAAGCAGGTCTGCCAGACGCAAATGAGCCACGTGGTTGCTGGGGTCAAGGTCAAGGAGCTTGCGGTGAGTCGCTACCGCGCGGTCCATCTCGTCGTTTTTGGCGTACCAATCAGCGAGTATCTCGAGTTGACTTTTCGCCTCTACGGTCAGGCCCTGCTGAATGTACAGGTCTGACAAACGCTCAAAGATATCAAGCCTCTGGGGAGCAAGTCTGTTGATCTTCTTGAGAATTGCGATCGCTTTGGTAGTGAACCCATCCTGAGTGAAGTGATCTGCGATCCGCTCATAGAGTTCGATCGCCTTCTCAACTTCACCAATGCGTCCATAGAGGTCGCCGACACGGTTGATTGTGTTGGCATCATTGGGGTTCAGTTTGAGCAGTTTTTCGTACTCGCGAATCGCCTGCTCGATCTTGCCCTTCTGAACAAGCTTCTCGGCATCGCGCAAGACCTTGTCCCGATTCAACGCCATGCAGACCTCTTCCTACCTACCTCTTTTCGCCGTGTTTATGGTAGCACAGGCGTCCAGCTGAAACTCTGCCGATGCAAGTAGCTGCGGCCGTGTTCATCAAGCGAGAGGCGGTGGAATTTTGAGCCGTATCCCTTGTTGTTTTCCCACTGCCAAATCGGATTTCGGCGTGCCAACTTGACCATCAGGTCGTCGCGATATGCTTTTGCCACGATCGACGCGGCAGCGACGGAGAAAAAGTTCGCATCAGCACGTTTTGGTGCGTGGCATTCTGCGTTGTGAACCTCAATTTCGAGGGCATCGGTCACAACCACAGATCCGTTCTCGGAGAGCTGAGACGCAGCTGTCCGCATTGCGATGCGAGTCGCTTCAAGAATATTCAAGCGGTCGATCAGTTGAGGCCAGATTTCTACTGCTGTCCAGGCGATTGCTTGATCTCGAATCCAGTCAGCCAACCGTGCCCGCACCTGAGGGCTCAGTCGCTTCGAATCATCGACATCGGGCTGAACGGGAATTCTCCGAAAGGAGACACCGCCCACGACCACCGGCCCAGCCAATGATCCACGTCCGACCTCATCGATCCCAACGATCAGCTGACCTTCTCGCAGCAACGCACGATCTCGAGCACCCAGGCCCGGATTATCCGCACGACGTTCTTCGCGATCCTGTTTTCTGCGCTGATGCTCGTGAGGGTTCTGTCGCACCATTCTCAAGCTAGCCGAGAGGCGCGCTCAGTCGCGGGCGCGCTCCCTGATGCGAGCCGCCTTACCGCGGAGACCACGGATGTAGTACAGCTTGGCTCGTCGCACTCTTCCACGGCGCGTAACATCGATCTTGGCGACCGATGGTGAGTGAAGAGGAAAAACACGCTCGACTCCAACGCCTGACGAAATCTTACGTACGGTAAAAGTCTCGGAGATGCCGCCATGCTTGCGAGCAATCACCAGGCCCTCAAAGACCTGGATTCTCTCCTTCTCGCCTTCTTTCAGTCGCACGTGGACTTTAACGGTGTCGCCAGGCCTGAAATCTGGGACGTCAGACCGAAGATATTCTTGGGTAATTTCGCGTACGAGATCCATCGCTCTTGCCTCCGATGGGGAACCGAGACCGGCTCAAACCGTTTTCCCGGGGACGCGGAGTATACACAGCTTCTCAAGCGTACGCAAGACCTTAGCCATTGCGTGATCAACTCACCGGCAGCTCAGTTTTGTGCTCACTCGGGGCAGGAATGCCGAAGAGCAGGAACTGATCATTGTCCGGTACGAGCACCACACGTCCATGGGCGTCGAGCAGATGATTTTCCGGCCAAAATTCACCACTTTCTCGACAGCGTGGCCGAAAGCCAAAAGGAACCACAGCTCCGTCGGGCGCCAACCAGTCGGGCACCACGAGATCCCAGCGTTCTACATCCTCAACCACTTCAACAAAATCCACTTCCGAAGTGGGTCGTTCACCAAGCTCTACGCCACGCGAAACCAGCTCCTGCGCCTCAATCACTGCCTCATCAAACAAGAGCATCGCCATGTCCTGGGCCACTTCAGCTTCATCTGGGCCCTCTATTGAGATGTCTACACTGAGACGGTACACATCATTGTCGAACTCATCAGCAGCTACCAGGTCAAACGCAAAGACGTCTTCGCGCCCTGGCGGCCTCAAGTCGTACGACGACCCATGCAGTAGGTCCTTGACTACAAGTCCGACGAGAACATCCTTGCTGGCCTCTTGCTTGAACTCCAACTCCCACGATCCAACACAGCTCACCATATGCGTTAGGTCCCGTCCTCGTCAGGCTTCTTGCCGAAAACAAAGGCTATGCCAATACCGAGTAGATACAAGAAAATCATAGGCACGGCAAACACCGTCTGCGTCGCGATATCAGGAGTTGGTGTGATGATTGCCGCAGTAATGAAGATAGCGAGCACAGCCCAGCGAAACCACTTGATGAGCTGGCGACCACTCACTATTCCCAGCCGAGCCAAAAAGAAAATTAGCATCGGCATCTCAAAAACCAGAGCGAGTCCGATCAGAATTTTCGACATCATGCTGAAATAGGTTTGAATCGTAACGACCTGCTTAAAATCTTCGCCCACGCTGAGTAGGAACTTGACGACCATTGGAAACGCGATTCGGTAGCCGAAATACCCACCTGCGACAAAGAAGAGCGATGTAAAGAAGATGAACGGTAGCGCGAGGCGGCGTTCCTTCGTGTACAGGCCGGGCTGGATGAAGAACCACACTTGAGACAGGATGAACGGAGAAGTCAAGAAAAGCGCCGAGAGAAAAGCAACCTTTATATAGAGAAGGAACGGTCCTGCGAGGTCCGTAAATGCGAGCTGTTCTCCTTCTGGTAGCGCTACCAGAATCGGCTGCTGAAGCCAATGAAAAATGGTCGGAGCGAGGTACCAGCACCCAAGAAAGCCGAGAAATACGGCGATAGCCGAGTACATGATTCGACGTCGCAGCTCGTCGAGATGATCGAGGAGCGACATTCTGTCTAGGTTCTCGTCCGACTCGCCACTCATGCGATCAGTCAATTCATGGGCAGCGTTACTCACTCTTTCTCGCTCTCTCCCTGATCCTTCGAGTCTTCGACTTCTTCACTTTCGTGAACCGTCTCGTCTGCAACCTCTCGAACGAATCCCACAGCTTCCGCGGAAGCTGACCGTAGATCCTTCTCGACGTCCCGGATTTCCTCCATGGCAACTTCGTCCTCGATTGTTCGTTTGAAGTCGTTCGATGCTCGGCGGAACTCTCCGAGAGCTCGACCAATGGTACGTCCGATTTGCGGCATCTGCCGCGGCCCGAACAGCAGCAGCGCAACGCAGAAGATGAGTATGATTTCAGGAACACCGAGTGGACCAAACACGCCGAACCTCCTGCGTCAGTATAACGTCCCAGATTTGTTGCTGGTATAGCTGAAAATATTCAGTCCGCAACAACGAAACCCAAAGGTTTGGGAATCCGTACCTGCTGGGATAGAGTTGCCCTTGGTGGCAGCTATGGATGTCAACCCCAAAGATGGTGCCATCACGCTAGCAGATGGAGGGCAATCGCAACGGATGAACTTTACTGAATCTCCTCGAGTACTCGCAGCCATCGCATTGGTGATATTAGTTTCCGGCGCGACCGCTGGTCTACTCTTCGGCGCTCGTCCAGAAGTCGCCAACGAGGAAGACGTTGCTCTACGGAGCGCACGCATTGTGTCGCATCTGCTGGAGTGGCTCCCTGATGAGACAGACTCTGCAGAGATCGTTTATGACGGCATCGGAGGCATGCTGCAAGTCCTCGACCCACATTCTAACTTCCTCGACCCGAGGAACTTCCAGAGAATGCGAGCAAAACAGGAAGGCTCTTTCTTTGGTGTAGGTATTATCATCTCGACCCGCAACGGACAAGTGACAGTGATTGCACCCATGGCTGGAACACCTGCGGCCTCCAAGGGCCTTCGTGCCGGTGATGTAATCCACGCAATTGAAGGTGAACTCACAGAAGACTTGGTGCTCGACGACGTAGTCGACCGCGTACGTGGACCTGAAGGAAGTGAGGTCCACCTCTCGATTCAACGTCCCGGTATGTCAGAACCGTTTGAGGTCACGATTGAACGCGCTCGAATACCTACCAACTCAGTCCAGTTCGCGTTCATGATCCGTCCAGAGGTGGGCTACATCCGCCTCACAGAGTTCACCAATACGAGTGTGGAGGAAGTCGCTGAAGCCATTCGAGCACTCGAAGAACAAGGCCTCAATAGCCTCGTTTTCGATCTTCGCAACAACCCTGGAGGTGGTTTGGAGGCCGCTGTCGGCATTTCCGACCTCTTCGTCCGTAGAGGGCAGATGATCGTTTCGACTCGAGGACGAACACGCGAAAGTCATTCCGAATTCGCAGCGCCCGGCGGGCCTATTAGTTTCGACGGACCACTCGTTCTCCTGGTCAATCAAGGATCTGCCTCCGCTTCTGAGATCGTTGCCGGAGCAGTTCAGGATCACGACCGCGGTTTGGTTGTTGGGGATATCACTTGGGGTAAGGGCCTAGTCCAAACTGTTTTCAGTGTTCGAGACACAGGTTTGGCACTCACTACTGCTCGTTACTACACATCTTCAGGCCGCTGCATTCAACGCGATTACGGTTCCTTCATCGACTACGTTACGCATCGCAACGGCGTATCCGGACCTGATGCCACAGAGGAGATATTCGCCACTGACGCAGGGAGGACCGTACTTGGTGGTGGAGGCATCACACCGGATGTCACGATCGAAGGCCGCGAACTCTCCGAACCTGTAGTTGTTCTCTACGGCTCATCGGCATTTTTCCGTTTCGCGATCGAGTTGCTGAAGGATGTCGAGGCTGACGAAAAGAACGATTTCGCGCAGGCGTTTCAGGCTTCCGACATCGTCATGCATCGTTTCTGGACCTTTGTCCAGGATGCCGAGATCATCGACGGCACGGCTGTTGAGACTATCAAGGTCGACGACTTGGCTTTGTCTGACGTCCGTCGCGCCCTTCGAGTCGAAGTCCTCAATTCGACTCTGGGACTGATCGAAGGCTATAAGGTAGCTGTTGGCGGCGATGACCAGATACAAGCTGCTCTCAGTCATCTCCCTGACGCTGCAGATTTCTGGCACGCTTGGGAGGAGAACGGATCACATTCCCAGCCGGCGGGTCCCTCCAGTTCCCAACGAGTCAGAAAGGGCGACTAGGAGCGTGAAGGGGATAAATATGAGCGGGAGACGGAGAGTTGAACCGCCCGCCACAAACACCTAGCCTGCACTTCTCAAGATGTAGCCAATACGGAACGGCTGCTAAGGATCACTCCAAAGAAGAGTCACGGGTCCTGAGTTGATTGTTTTCACGTCCATGTACGCGCCGAAGACACCGGTGGCAACACTGATCTCTTCTGCACGGAGGTGATCGACGAACTGATCGAAGAGCGGCTCCGCGATCGGGCCCGGCAGTGCTTTGTCGAAGCTGGGTCGCCTTCCTCTGCGAATCGATCCAGCGATGGTGAATTGGGACACCGCCAGCACCTCTCCGTTGACTTCGTTGAGGCTCCTGTTCATCTTCCCACTCTCGTCCTCGAAGACCCTGAGTGACGCTACTTTCTTTGCAGCGCGATCTACGTGCCCGACAGCATCTCCCTGTTCCAAACCCACAAACACAACCAAGCCAATGCCGATTGAGCCTACCTCTCTCCCGTCGATGTCCACCGACGCGGAACTGACTCGTTGAATGACCAACTTCATCGTGCACTCCGAGAGGCGATCGCTCCGCGGATTAGGTTCATCTCCTTGCCTCCGAGCACTGTGACAACACTCAGATAAGCAAGGCCCGAGACGCCAAGGGCTGCACCGACCCTGATGGCGTTCCATAGGTTCGTCGCGTCGACATCATCTACCAGAGGCCTCGCCAGCCAGAGAATGGCCGCCAGAACTGCAGAACCGACGATCTGACGCGCTAGCGAAGGATAGACTCCTGCAACTCTCTCTGTTCCAAACCCATAACGCTGTCGATAGAGAAGAGTCAGAAATACTGCAAAGCACGCCATCGATGCTGTATTGGCCCACCCGAGTCCCGGAGTCCCGAGGCGATCGACTACTGCCCACGAACCGATCGTGAAAACCACGAGAGCTATTAGACTCCCCCACATCGGGAGTTTTGTGTTCTTCTGTGCGAAGAAGGCTCCTGCCATGACTTTGACATGCCCGGTACCGACCAACGAGAAAGCATAGGCTGTCAGAGTAGCCGCAGTGATTGATACATCCTGAGAGTCAAATTGACCTCCGCCGAAAAGCAAACCGATGATCGGTCGAGAGAAGAATGCCATGGCGGTGGCAGCTGGGAGGGTCACAAATCCTACGATGGAGATCGTCCTGAGCAAGGTGTCAGGTGCAGTCTTCGGGGAATCCACCAATTCACGTGAAAGGACCGGGAGAAGGACCGTTGTCAACTGCACTACGACGAGACCAAACATCAATTCGGTGACCCTGTACGCGCCATAGGTATAGCTGACACCACCCTCTCCGACGAAGGATGCAAACCTATTCGAGATCAGTTGGTTGATTTGGTTTATACCGAGAACTGGAATACCTGGAAGCATGAGGAGAAGTACCTGGCGAACCCCTGGACTCGAGATCTGACGCCAGACTGGGGACACGCGAAAACCCAGTTTACGCACAGCCGGCAACTGAACCAGGAACTGAAGCAACCCTCCAACAAGAACCGCAAACGAGAGGACGATCTCAGGCCGACCGACGCGTGGCACCAAGAACAGAGCGGTTGCTGCAACCGTCAAATTGAAGAAGATCGGGGTCGACGCGGAGAGGAGAAAACGCTCGTGGCTGTTGAGAACGGCCTGAAAAATCGCCGCCAGTGTAATGAGTAACAGATAGGAGAACATCAGCCTGTTCATCAACACCGTGGTCTCGAGCTTACCTGGCGTCCCGCTGAACCCCTCTGCGTAAAGCCGAACGAGCCAAGGCGAGAAAACGATGCCTAGGGCGACCACTCCGCCGACCACGAGGAGCATCGTGGCGACCAAACCTCGGAGCAAGTCACGAGCCTCGGAACGCCCCTCTTTGGTAGCGAGCGCCTGAGAAAGCGAAGGCACGAAGGCCGCGTGGAGTGTACCTTCTGCGAAAAGCCCGCGAAACGCATTGGGAATCCTGTTTGCCGTACGGTACATGTCGTACAGGTCGCCAGCACCGAGCACCCAGAAAAGCGCCTTGTCACGAATGTAGCCCGAGATTCTGCATACCAGAGTAACGATCGCCATCCGGCTGGCGTGATGGATAATTCGCTGGTGCTGCACGGGCCAAGGGTACCACCGTGTCTTGTCTCCCCAGCGACATCCAATGTGTCCGACTCGCATTTTGCCTTTGCGGATTCCTTTTCACCCTTCGCCCCCAAGCATCACACCGAGATTTGGGCTCAGCAGGGCGATCAGAAGGAATCTCTGTGACGACTCATGAGTTTCCAGAGTTTCAACAGTCACGTACCATCAGTAGCCGGAGGACGCATGACAACCCGCCAAACCGGAGCCTACGCCGAACGCCTCGCTTCGGCGCTGGAAAATGAAGCACCCAGCCAAGTCAAGGAGGTCCTGTCTCACGCTGCTCTCGCGGGAGAAGCCGAGATCGAGGCTATCGACGCCCAACTCGTTCGGCGCCTCCGTGATCCCAGACTCGGAGCTACACTCTCAGAGAGACTCTCGCTTCCCGTATATATCGATCTTGTAGGGCGCTGTACTGCTCGGCTTGACTCTTCTCTGGACATCAATCCTAAAAACCTTCAGCACAAGCGAGAAACGGCGTGGGCACTACTCGATGTTGTCCGCAGGTCTTCCTTTCTTCGGCGAGTCGCTGAAGAGGGTCAGGAGTCCAAATGGGCACAGCGCATTCTCGAACTTATCGAGTGCTCTGATTTCACTTTCCCTCATCTGTTGGCTCAACGATCTTCGACCTACGGAAATAGACCACTTCTGCTCTATCCACAGCGAGGACGAACAGTTTCACTGTCCTATTCACAGGTACAGGGGCGCGTAGATCTCATCGCCAAAGGTCTTCGCGCCTTGATGAGGAACCACCCGTCAAAAAGGGTTGCGATCCTCTCTCAGAACATCCCCGAGTACGCGCTGGTTGATCTTGCCTGCCTGGCATCCGGAATCGTTGACGTGATGATTCCTGCCACAGCTTCCACGGACGATATCGGCTATATCCTTCGCCACTCGGATGTCGGTGTTGTCTTTGTTTCTGATCCACGTGGTCTACGCCGTGTGATTGCGGCATCGGACGGACTGGATCCGTCTCCACAGATTATCACCCTCGATAGGCTCCTGCCGCGACAGTCCAGAGGGCTGACCTACGAACAGTTGCTGGATCAGGGTGCACGTCAACCTGACGAGCCTCTCGCCGAAAAGCGTTCCCAGCTCAAAATCGATGACCTTGCCACGATCATGTACACCTCGGGGACAACTGGTATCCCGAAGGGAATCTGTTTCTCTCATCGCAACATCGTATTCAAACGGTTCGCCCGCGCGCTCGCCTTGCCAGAAATAGGTCCAAATGATCGATTCCTCTGCTATCTCCCTCTTTTTCATACCTTTGGACGGTTTTTTGAACTCACAGGATCGATCTTTTGGGGTGCTTCCTACTGCTTTGCAGAGGACACATCCATCACAACCTTGACGCATCAGATGAAACACCTGCAGCCAAGCGTGTTCATCAGTATTCCCAGAAAGTGGATACAGCTCTTTGAGGCCATCACGAATCGGATTGACATCGACACGGCCAGTGACCTCGATATCCGCTCACAAGTTAATGACGTAACTGGAGGGCGACTGCGTTGGGGATTGTCAGCCGCAGGTTACCTCAACCCGGAGATATTCCGGTTCTTTAACCGCAACGGTGTGAGTCTCATGAGCGGTTTCGGCATGACCGAGGCTACTGGAGGTATCACAATGACGCCCCCGGACAACTACACCGAGAACTCCCTCGGCTCTCCACTTCCTGGCATCGAGGCCAAGCTTGCGCCAGATGGTGAACTCTTAGTCCGAGGGTCATACGTCATGATGGGTTATCTCGACCCACCAAATGGAGAATCGGCCTTCGACGAGAATGGCTGGCTCGCCACCGGCGACATCATGGAAACCGATGCCGAAGGCTATTTCCGAATCATCGACCGTAAAAAGGAGATCTACAAAAACGTCAAAGGGGAGACGATCGCCCCTCAGAAAATCGAAAACCTGTTTCGCGACTTTGACTCAGTTGGCCGAGTATTCCTTGCCGGCGACCATCGTGAGTACAACACAGCGTTGATCTTCCCAAATCTTGACTATGAAGGCCTGGATTTCCGATCTCTCGACCCGGAAGAACTCAAGGATCACTTCCGGTCGATTGTCGTTTCTGTCAATACCTTCCTCGAACCATTTGAGCGAATTGTCGATTTCGCCATTCTCGATCGCGATTTCGATGCCGAGCACGGTGAGCTGACTCCCAAAGGTACTTTTCGCAGGGGAACGATTGAGAATAACTACTCCGACCAGATCGCCCTCCTCTATCAGCGCTCCCGTTTTTCCATCGATGGAGTCGAGATCACCTTTCCCAATTGGCTCTACCAGGCACTCGGCATTACTATTCACGACCTCGAAATCCACGACAGCAAAATGGTCTTACCCGAGACAGGCCGCTCTCTCTCTGTTAAGCGCGGGCACGATTCGCGTGTGCAAATAGGTTCTTGCATTTACCGTACTCCCAAAGCGCACTTAGACCTTGGAGTCTTCCTCGCTACTCCGAGATTGTGGGTTGGAAATGAGGAACTCTCTGATTTCGTTGATCTTGCTCCCCGTCACCGCAGCCGTCAGAGGCGTCACATAGAGAGCTACAAGTGGGACGAACGCCCCATAGCTAGCCAACCAAATGCCCAACAAAAGACGAAGGCCAAGGAACTCATCGATGGCGCGGAGGTCACCCTATCAAGACTCCACGCCAGTGCGGTACTCAGCGAAGCGGAAGATCCTTCGCTTGCTCAGATCGGCGTCAATGCGCTCGAACGCACGGTGGCAACGACGGATGGAGCCGAAGGTGACATTGCACGCCACCTGCTGCGAAGACTCGCACGCAGCAGGCATTCTGTAGTTGCTTGTCTTGCACTGAAGGTCCTCATCACCTCTGAAATGCCTGGGCACTATCAACAGACACTTCGCACATTTCTTGATTCACCAGCCTGCAATCTTATAGATGAATCGATTTCTGACCTGTTTGCGGAGACTCTCTCACCGGAGCGTCTCGACGCGATCATCGCTGAAACAGGAGCGCTCTGCCGGCGCGCAAAATCCTCACCGCAGCAGGAGAACGTCGCCGAACGATTTTTATCGTTGTTGGTTGGATACGGCACTGACCATCCAAGCCAATACCAGCGACTCCGCAGCTTTTTGACGCGAATGGCTTCGGAGGCAGAATCCGCACCCCTCCGGAGTCATGCTGAAAATTCCGTCGAACTCCTCACAGAGGGTTTCCGGTCTTGGCTCGGCTCTCCTGCACGCGTGGCGGTCGATCCAGAGACTGGGCGTGAATACGGCTGGGCGGACGTGATCGAATTCGCCGAGGATGTCGATGACATAGGTCAAGAAAGGCTTCGCGAGGCGATCCGGATGACACCACTCCTCGCCGAAGGTGTCTTTCTGTTCTCCAAAGGCAAAAGCCTTCACCTCAGTGATATCCCTCCGGGCGGCATCTGGATTCGCCTGCTCGGGCGAGCCTACGGCAAATCCGTATATCGCGTCGCCATCAGAACCCGTTTTGGAGAGCAGGTCGATCTTGCCGTCAATCTCGGTGAAGAACTCTCGAGCGAATCCATGGACGATGAAACTCGTTGGCTGATCGCCTGCAGCGATCCACGGAACGCGAAGCCTCTGGTAGAGGAGTTCGGCGGATACTGGAGGAAACGAAAGCTATGGACCGAGGAGTACATCCCAGGAGAGTCTCTCGACAGAGCGCTGCGCGTGGCTTCCCGCCGGGATCCCTCTTATGAGACCTTGACCCTGCTTTGGCCGGCAGCAGCCTGGAGCGCGGCTGCAGTCTATATCGGTTTCTGGGATCGAACTGGAAGGCAACTAGCGATTGCAGATCCCGGGCCCGCAAACGTAATCGCCCCTATGCACGACTACCAGACCGGCGCTCGAATTATCTCGATTGCGAAACGAGAACCATGTGATCAGCTTTCCACTTTGCTTCTTCTCCTCAAGCACAAGCTGGTGGCTCCAGTTGAAGCAGAACACGAGCCTCTGCTGGGAATCGCTTCGTGGCGGATTCTCTTTTCAGCCCTGTTGGAAGCCATAGGTGAAAGTGACGGTCTGGTCCTGCTGCGCCGCCTTCTCGAGGATCTTCAAAAGCGCAGTGATGACTCTGACGGCACGGTTGACTCCAAGGCACTTCGCGCGTTCATTCAAAATGTAGAACGGAAAGGTTTCCTTCCACGGCGCCTGCACTTTTCAATCCAGAGATATCGCCGCTGGCAATTCCTCAACCGCGATGCGACGCTTGCGGCACGAGCAGCAACACTTAAGGAACTGGGAACGACCTATGGCCTAGTCAACCTCAACCCGGACCATCCCGAAACTCGCGTTCGTTTCTACCGCGACACGGTTTTCCACGAAACCATCAATGAACTTGCCGAAGGCTTGGAGTTCGTTATTACTCAACTCAGAGAGCATGGAATCGTAGCTGACGAGATTCCGCAGGCCATTGCCGATCTGCGTGCACGCATTCACCTCGACCGGGACCAAGATTTCTTCCTTGCACGCCTCACCTACCCCTACCTGCGACCCGAAGATGACGTGGAGTTCGTGGCCCGAGACGTCGGCTCCGAGCGCCTCAGTGAGATGGTCGTCGGCAGTCAGGATCATGACGGAAATCTATTCTTCGTGCGTCACGCTCTGACGGCGAAGGAGATTGGGCGCTTGTACGACCTGTTCGTGGAAGGCAAGCTCAAGGTGCAATTTCGAACCGAGCACAAGTTCCTGGTTGCCGTAAGTGAACGAGGAACTGTCATCGGCGGACTCTTCTATGAAGTTGATTCGGAGGAGCAGGTGGCACACTTGGAGAAAATTGTTATTGACTCACGCTTCAAAAGCCGAGGCATTGCTCGAGCACTCATGGACGAACTCTGTCATCGTCTCGCCACGCAAGGGCTCAGGTCACTGACGACAGGATTCTTCAGACCGCAGTTCTTCTACCATTTCGGATTCACTGTCGAGCGTCGCTATGCAGGTCTTGTGCGTACTCTGGCGCCGCCGGATGAAGAGACCTAGCTTCTCGTCTACGAGCAGAATGTCTCCTCAAGGTATGCGACCAGTCGCTCCGCCGTGAAAGGTTTGTCGATGAAGCCCAAGCAGTCATTGGGTATCTTGTCGACGAGAAATCGACGCAGTTCCGGTCGGCCACTAATCACACACACGCAGATGCCGTTCAAGTCACCCTGATCGCCAAAATGGCTCAGAACCTCAACAGCACCCATTCCTGGCATCTGAATGTCCAGCGTAACAAAGTCGGGCTTTTCTCCGCGTGCCATCTCGAGAGCCTCATCGCCGTTGTGTGCCTGAAAGACTTTGGCTCCACGGTCCTCAAGCCCCATTTGCCCCCCAGTAGAATGCCTGTGAGGCTATGAATCTACCGATATCCGAACAACATTGCATAAACGATCAAGGCGATCAGCGTCAGGCCTATTCCAAGTGCTGTGA
>JAAESQ010000400.1 GCA_024229275.1 bacterium
CGGACTTCGTTGACTGCGTCGGTAGCGAGCGCATCGGCGTCGATGGCATCGGTGGCTACAGCGGCTGCGTCGACGGCGTTCGGAATCAGGTCCATAGCGTCACCGGGATCGGCTGTCCCACGTGAGCTGATCGCTGCGTCAATATTCGCTCCGTTGAACGGGGTCGAGTCGGCCAGGATCGTGTCCCGAATCTTGTTCACAGCGGACGTGGCCAGGTCGACGTCTTCGATGGCTCCGAGGGAACCGAACACGTATCGTTCGACAGTGGGGAGCACATCGGTGCCGTCGCTACGGATGGCGTATTTGAGAGTCGGGTCTTGGGCGAAGTCGTAGGAATACATCCCGTCACCCTGTTCTGTCATCGCAGCATCAGTGACGACCAGCGCTTGCGTGTCGGTGCGGCGAATCCGGATGGTGGGGGACAACCCGAGAGCGGGTTCCCCCTGGGTCGTAAACCCGGCGACGATTGTGGTCATAGCAGTTCCCGTACGGTGAGGCCCGCTGATATGTCAAGGGCGTTCGATAAGGGCCGGGCACCTATCACTATTTCATCTCGGGTCCCGTCGATCGCCGAACCCAGGACCAGGCCGGTCGACGGTGACGTTCGGGCTGCTACAGCGTTCTTGGCTCCGTAACCACCGAACAGGGTCTTCCCTCCGGTGACGGTGTTAGCGGAGACACCGATCGCCTCCTGGATACACGACCCCGTGACATCGGTATAGGTGAAGGTCCCGGCGACTGTCGGGTTCCACATGAGTAGGAACTCGTAATCGTCGTTCGATTCGGACAGGACGGACATGGCGAACGGGATAATCGTTGCCCCGAGGTGGGTCGCTTTGAGTCGGATACCGACCAGAGCGTAAATCGTGCCAGTGACGGCGGCGTCAACATGGGTACCGCCATTCGAGACGTATGTAGTAGGACCGATCTCCTCATGCCCACCTTCCGATATGACTGAGGAACAGATCGCCTCCAGGGACGTTGAGCCTGCGGTCCCGTCGTTCTCGATGCTGTACCGGAGCGGCAGGTTCGGGGTGGACATGTAGACGGCGTCGAGGACGTTGGCGTTGCCGTACTCGTGGCAGTAAAAGGTGAGGCCATCGATCACGAATCCCATGCGGACCCGTCCCGCTCCGAGCCACTCGAAGTCGATGAGGAAGATCTGGGCGTTGTCGGGGTCGAGGGTGATACCGGATACGCCGTTGCCGTCCATCGTGTCGATGTTCCAGTTGGCTTGGTCGACGACGTTATCGACGGGTGTCCCGGTGACGTTGGTTCGGCGCACTACTGATAGGGTGCCGTCCTCGTTCCGGAAGAACAGTCCGTTGTCGTCAGTCATGGTTCCGATCTCGGCGGTGACCCCGGATTCTTGGGATCCGATGATGCCGGTCATCATGATCAGTTGGGACTTGCCCGGCTGGTAGTTCAGGTGCCGGAACGTTTGCCGTACCCGTTTCCCGGCCGTGGCGGCGGTGGTTTCCAGTAATACCGATGCCCGGTCCTGGTCCCAGGTCGACGACGTGCCAGAGCCGGAGACTTCCTGATCGTCCCAGAACAGGTCCTGGGATTCGGAGATGAGTTTCGAGGAGAAGATGGTGAGCGGGTCGGAGGTACGGAACCGTCCGAACGCATCGGTAGCGGCGGCAGACGGCACCGGGTTGCCTGCTGCGAACAGTGTCACGGTCATAGCGCCCCCTCGGGTATGGACTGCCCCTGATGCTACCTGACAGGTCGTCGGAACCGATGCTGTGCTGACCGTCGAGGCCGATACCCGTCCCCGTTAGGAGTAGGCGCTTCTGGTAACTGACTGAACACTATCGACCGGACACCATATTCGGCTACGGCGCCGAACGTCACGGCGCCACGGTCGAACATCTCGAAATCGCCAGGTGTCTGTGCCCCGGCTGCTGTAGCGATCCGGAACGCCATCGTTGACAACACCATGTCGCCTACTGAACCCTGGATGTCTCCGGCGTGATACGAGTCGGGTGGCCGCCATCCGGCCACTCCGGCACCGGGAGACGAATGGACGTTTTCACGAGTCATCAGGTGGACCTGACCGATCTCGGGGACAACGATCGAAGGGACCGGTGGTGAGCCGTCGTTCAGTCCCTCGGCGAACACGTCAACAGCGGCGACGATATTGTCAGGGTCGACGTTGCTGATAGCGATCGCCACCAGTGTCTTGTCTTCACCACCGTCGCCGTTGCCGAACGTCCACGGATCAGGTTCCCCAGCCAGGTCGGTGATGTACTTCCAGAACAGTGCTGATTCGCCTGACGTGCCGCCAGAGTATGCGTCGTAGACGACGTCGAAACCTGCGGGGCCGGTCCACGCAAGATTGGTGAAACCGACCTGTCCGAGCTGGACGACCACGAGATGGCCGTCTGCTAATCCATCGAGATCTGTCTTCGAGAACGAGATCGAGGCCGTTGAGCCACCAGCCACCGTGTGACGGTCGACCATGATGTCACGCTCCGGCAGTGGATCAGCGTCAGCGGAGCGGAGCACGAGACAGCGTGTCGATGATTCCAGCGCAGTCGCTGACGTGCCGCTCATTGTCCACGTACCGGGGCTGACGGTGCCAGGTGAAGCAGCGAGCAGTTTCGCCATTGCACACATCGCAGAATTCGTTGCAGCGAACCGTGCCTGACCGATAGCTGTGAACCCTGCCGGGTATGTCGTCGCCCAGTCGCCACCCGGAGCGGCACCGGCAATCTCGGCACCGAGCATCGCAATCACTAAAGCGTCATCAGTCAATGTGTCGACCGGTGGCGTCGACGGTGTTGCGGAATTCGCGGTGATCAGCGAGTTGTTCATGGCGTCAAGCCAATCGAAACTATCTACCCCGGAGAAGGCTGTCGCCTGGACCACCTTCTCGAAAACGCCGCCCGAGTCGATCTCCAGATTCGTTGGCAACGCGGCGACACTCTCGACATACATCCACGCATAGATCGCGGTCCCGTCAGTGCCGGTCGACCACTGCGCATAGTCGACGACGAAATCGCTCGATGAGTAGACGCCCGAGTCGTTGTAGGCGCAACCGGCGACAAGGATGAAATCGCCGTCAGCCAGCCCGGTGATCGACGCTTTCGGGATCTGGATTATTTGTGCTGTGGTTCCGACCTCGACTACGCCGCGCTGTGTAAATGCCATAACGTACGGCTCTCGGTTGGGTTCTAGCTAGCAGTACAGACCGGGGTATCGACATAGCCACAGTCGAGACCGTTGTCGTTGTACGGGCTCGCATCAGCATCTGGTACGTCGTCTGCGAACCAGATCGCAGCGAAACCGTCACCCTGGACATCCAACGGGATATCGTCGAAGGAACCGATCACGATATTCTCGTTGGCTTTGCCAGTGAACGTGAGCGGCACTTCGAGAGCGTTCTCTTCGAATGTCATATCGCCGATACGCCACTGGGTTGAGAATGCCGCCAAGTGCACATAGCTGTAAGGGGCTGCTGCGATGCCGCCACCAGACCAGGCTTTCGCCCATGCATGGAACTCGACAACCGGTGGAGTCTCAGCCGGGTCCGGTAGCTCGATACCGATAGCAGTGGAACCGTCGACGAGGAGACGGGCCCCGGTGAGTACTTCGATCATCTGGAAATCGAAGATACACAGGGTCAGGTCCCCGCCGATACCGGTGACAATATCGGGTGACGTGTCGGTATTACAGACGGCGCCGTTGCCGTCTCGCTGGGTATCGGTCTGGCCAGTGTCGACTACCTGGTTCATTGCGAACGAGATCGCCCCGCCGACCATGAATGCTGATCCGTCCGTGTTGGGACAGATACGGGTGCCGTCTGCGTCCAGCCTGGAGGCCCTGATGGCGACCAGGTTCCGGGCGCCGTAACACCCTGGAAGGGTTGAGTTAGGCATTGGTTCCTCCTGGTTGGTTGTCTACAAGAATGGGGGTCATGATCCGGCTACTGCACATTCGGGGCCGGGGTCGGTTAGACAGACCCGGACACCTGCGTGGGCGGATAGGTCCCACTCGGCGAGCACGGATCGGAAAGCGATTGCTTCGGCCTTGTTCCTGGCCCGGTTATATGAGGACCGGACTTCGATATCGGTCATGCCGGTGCGGACCATTGACGTCGCATAGATCCAGGCCCGGTTGTTCGGCTGCGGTACGTCACCTGGGCCCGATCCGGTGTAGCCAGAACCGGCGATAACGAGATGGTCGGAGAGGGCGGTACCGAGCCGGAATCCCTCACGCTGTACCAGGCCGTAGAACTGTAGAAATGGGAGCAGCTGGGCGGGAACATGGATGACGCCGGTAACCCCCTGGAGCGTGCCTGCTAGGTACTCGTTGATGAGACCGAAGGCTTCGACCGGGCCTGCTTCCCCATCAACTGGGGTGAGATCGGTTACGTTCCCGGCGTCGGTGAGGGCTACGTTTTCCCAGCCCATCGATCCGAAACTGGAACCGGAAACGTCGCCAGTCCAGAAAGACAGTTCACCAAGATATGAGGACCTGGCTGCGAGCAGTGCCCGGACCCTGGCCTCCTGAGCGGCTATCCGCCCGTCCTGGCCAGAGAGGGTAGAACATCGTTGCGAGTCGTAGATGCCCCAAGCATTCCACTCGACGATGTTGTCCTCATCCTCGCCGTCACGCCACTCGGTTTCGGTTTCCTCGCATGGGTCGAATGACGATTCCTGGGCGTCCAGGTATGGGATGAGCGGGTCGTAAGCGACCCCACCTGCCAATCGATCTAGGGCTTCGGGCGGGAGCGGTGCGGCCCCCGAATTCTCGAACAACCCGATCCGCCATCGAGGCGGCGGCAAGATCGGATCGATGCTGGACCGGAGGGTTCGTGTAGTCATATCCCAATGGATGCTACAACACGGTCTCTGAAAAACGGCGCGAGGATCGCGGGATTCACGTCCCTAGGAGACTATGAGGTCGATACAACCCAGCGGTCGAGTGTTGTGATTGCGGCCCGAGAGGCTCCGTGCAGTGGCTGCTGGTAAACGTAGTCGGCGGCACGTTTCCGAGCCTTAGACCAACGATCGTAGGACAGGATCAGTTTGATGGCCCGAGCCAGTTCGCCGGGATTGTTCACGACAGGCCCGATCTTGTGATGGGACCAGAAGCGGAGCCCGAAATCGACGTTACGGCGGTACCAGGGTGCGTTGAGTACAACGACGGGGATATCGAGAGCGCACGCTTCCCACATGATCGACGAGTTGTCGATGACTAGTAGCTTCGCTCGTTGCACAACCTCGGCCCAGTCCTCAACCCATTCGATCCTGTTGCGCTTGTACCAGGGTTTCAGTTTCGACCGGATAGCTGGATGGCCATGACCGATGATTGGGTACTCCGTGAGGGACGGGAGGACGCCTCGGTAATGCTGCCAAGCGGACATAGATTCGGGTGCGATGGGACTGTTCCAGTGGAACGCTAGGGCAATATCTTGCGGGCGCCGGGGTAGTGCGGACAGGTGCTCTACCCGCGGCGACCCGCAAACCTGGAGCTCAGCAAACGGGAACAGATGGGCAGATTGGTGAACTACCCGTTCTGATGGGGCCAGGAACAGCGTGACGTTGGGATGCGGGGTCTCGGGACCTCCAGCGTCGATGTGGTATCGCTGCCCGGCACCGTGTTCCACGACAGCGACCTGGGTGCCCTGGACTGCTTCGAGTACTCGGGCGTCTCGGCGTGAAGCTACGACTACATGGGAATGCCCGATCGGTCGTCTCGATACGATTTCGAGTCCGAGTTGTTCCAGGTGATGCCGATAGTGGGGTTTGGATCCGAAGCCGATCATTGCGCAGCATCTTCCAATGCTTCCTGCCACACCGGGAGCAGTGTGTCCCACGAATTAGCTGCGACCCATTCGGCCTGGGCGTCGACTAGTTCCCAGCGCCAGTCGTCGATAGTACGGAGAGCTGTCTTCAGTTCGCCGACGTGTACGTTGCAGGTTGGGATCGCAAACCGGGCAACCGTCTTGGTTGTGCCATGGGTACCGGGAATGAGTTTCACAGGCCAGCGCCGGTTAGGTGCGATATCGGTCATGATAACGGTGAGGCCTGCTGCGAGCGCTTCCTGGACCGGGAGGCTCATGCCTCCGTATCGGCGGGGCATGATAAGAGTGTCGCCGTGTTGGTACAGGTCCCAGTAGTCGCCGACATCGCCGACCTGCCTCGCTCCTTGCATCGACGGCAGAGAGATCTGGTGGGTGGTATTGAGACCGATACCGAGCTGATGGCAGGCTGTAGCTGCGGCCCGTGTTCCGTTGCGGTCATGGGTCCGGCCAGCCACATGGAGGAACCCGGTCCCTTTCTGATACATGCGGTCGGTCGCTACCGGGAACGGCACGACCCTGGTGCCGTCAGGTAGATGGTCGATGAGCCAGTCGGTGGGTGCCCAGTAGGTGGGGGAGCCGTAGCCACGAAACAGTTCCGGGTTGACATACAACACACCCGGCACGTTCATCTTCGGGATGCGGAGATCGTAGAACGTTTCGACGCTGAAGATCAGGTCACAGGTTTTGAGCATCCGGTATGCCTGCGGATTATCGAAGTTGAATCCGACCCCTTTCCAAGTCGTCCAGATAGTGTGCCCACCGGGATACATTTCTCGACGCTGCGGCAGGTGGTCAGGGAGCCGACTGAAATCGAGACCGATCGTGACCTCGGGTTTGAGGTGGCGCCAGATTTCCCAGGTCTGGTTACCGAGCCCAGTCGTGTCGGCCCGCACAATCATGCCCAGCCTCATCGCTCCGCCTTCCTCTCCATTTCCTGACAACGGAGACACCCCCAGAACGCAACATCGCCCATGAACAGGGTGATCTCCGTGTGACCGTACAACCTGCACACAAGACGACGCCACCGGTTCACTACTTGGATCCTCATCGGGTTACCGGCCATTTCGGATCGTCACCTCGGGAATCCAAATGGATCGAGCGTTGCTGGTTCCCTTCCGGCGTGTAGATGTACAGCTTGTACTGGCCCCAGTAGTGGGCCGACTGGACCACTGAGTGCATCCGATCCTCGATCATGGACCGCTCATCGAAATCGAAATGCTCGGCTAGCCATTCCTGGTATCTCCCGACTCGGGCCAGGTGAGGTCGTTGCGACCATTGGATAGTTTTCCGGAACGACAATCCGCCGACCAGTTTCTCCGGCTCGTCCACCATCAGATACTCGTGTTCCGGATGGATCCGGTAGTCATGGTTGAGCCGGATTAGATCGGCATGGCCAGCAAGTAGCGGCTGTACTAGCCCGCCGATTGGCCAGTCCCCGAACAACGGTGTGTCATGCTCCACGAATAGCAGCAGCGGAGTCTCGACCGAGACCATCTCGATAAATGTCATCTGGGCCTGGTGGCGGTGAACGTCATGGAGAGTGGCCTGCACGTTCCACCACTGGTTGTTGACGAGCCAGAGGAGCCGTCGGGTGTATTCGTGATAGTCGGGGATTCGTTCCCACTGCTCGGGGCGGACCCCGTCGATCATGATCCGGATCGGTGAGTGCGGGAACCGTTCACGAACTGAGAGGATCGTTTCCTCAACGTGGGCTGTATCGGGATGGAACGGAGACGGCGAGGTCGGGATAAGGACTGTGACCTGGGAATCGGCATGGACCTGGAGCTTCGCCGGGGGTTCCAGTGTGGTCAGGACTACGGTCAATGCTTTCGCCCACATCGCCCGGTATTGGCTGTACCAGGCCTGGACCCGATTCGATGTATGTGGCCAACCAGCAACTAGATCGGTGATGAGATCCCCGATCTTCGACCAGTCCGCAATGATCGGCAGCGGCAGCTTCGTTCCCGGCAGACTGATCCCAAACAGCTTGTCCCAGTACCCGTCGTTGCCGCGGGGAGACTCCAAGTCGAGGATAGGGATCGACCCTGCTGCGATGGCTTCCCACATGCGGAAACATTCCTGGGTTTCCGGACCGGACGGACACGGAGCGGTCTTGGTATATGCGAGCTGTTCAATGAATTCCAGACGGTCCAGGCCTTGGGTGAACCCGGCTGTTTCCACTACCAGCCTCGGATCAAGCTCCCTCATCGCCGCTACAGCCTGTTCCCTTCGGAGGTGGGTAACTTGACCGGCGAACCAAAACGGATCCACTGCACGGACCTGGGGGCCTGCCTCCTGGAGCATTTCTCGAGTCTCCGGTGGGTAACCAAGCGGGAACGACGTGAACGATTTCTCGTACCGCCCTGGGCGTTGGGTCTGGACCCAGACGATCATGTTTTCGTGGTGGAGCTCATCAGCCGGGAAACGGGATTCCTCATCAGCAGTGATGATGACCAGGACCGCTAGGTACCGGTTGAGATATCGGTTGATCCTGTCGATATCGTCGTCGTGGTAGCGGCCCGGAATCACGACCACGTTCCCGAAATCAGGTACAGGTCCGAAGTCGCCGTTGAGTAGTTCCCGCAGCCACGTATCGTCCCACATGCCTGGATGGGTAATCGTGTCGGGATACAGGTTCAGCCAGTCGACGTTCATCATGAGATCACCCGCAATGGCTGTTTCCTGACTCTTGCTCCGCAGCGTGGGCATCGTCTCCATTCAGCGCTGAGTTCTGCTCGTTTCCCAGACCAGCCACATATATGGCGGCGGCAGTAGACCGTGACTTTCGGTGACCGGTATCTGGCGCTCTGGCTCATGAGATCACCCACATGAGCTGCCGATCAAACCGGGGTACCGCATGGATATCGGGATGGCGACAGGACGGGTCGTTGCCTTTCACGGTCTTGACGTAGAGGCCCCGGAAGTTGGCGTGGGACCAAGTAGTGCCGCATTCCCAGCAGGACCAGCCCCGGATCATCGTTCGCTCCGACGGACCCGCTCAGCTTCGATGAAGACCGTTCCGCAGTAGCTCAGCCCGGAGCCTGGTTCGAAAACGTGGTGTTGCCCTTCGGGCATTTCCCACCGATTCGATCGTTCAGCGATACGTTCACATTCGGCGCAAGACTGGGTGCGCATCCGCTTCGATAGATCCTGGATTTCCTTCACCATAATTCTGTCCTCATAGGTAGACCTGCCTGCCCTCGGGGTGGGTGTACATCCAGTGCTGTTCGTGGTCCTCCCAGATCCAATAGCTTCGATACCCGAACGATGCCATCAGATCATGGATATCGGCAGGGGTCTTTTCGTACCAGTCGGCTAACGGTGGCGGATGGATCGACACGAATACTACCGGCCGGTCCTCGATCAGGACCTCACGAGCACCCTCCAAGACGTCGTATTCGGCACCTTCGACATCCATCGTGATCACATCGACAGTCGGGAGATGTGCAGCCTCCCTTATGAACTCGTCGAGGCGGATCTGTGGGGTGGCGTCTGCCTCCTGGGCGAGATGCCGGAATCCGTGATCGCCGATGATCTCACCGTAAGCACACTCGGGCCACACTGGGGCCTCCGTGAGTAGGTGCTTGACCGGCTTCGAGATGTCGGTCACGTTGTCGTTGGGTGGGTGTAGCTCCGTTACAGCGGAGGCGAAACCGACGAACCAGTCCAGGATCGGAGCGAGATCGTCGTTGCCCTCCCAAATTGCCCGGATGTTCGGCCAGACCCGTGGGTTCGGCTCGATGAGGATCATGCCGCCTTCGGGGCCTGCCCACTTGGCACACAGTGCCGACATGTCGCCTTCCTCCGCTCCCACATCGACCACGGTATCGCCAGGTTCGATTGCTTGTTCCATTGCAGCGAGCCGTTGCCGTTCCCAGCCTTCCTCTGTGTACCAGTGGGGCCGGTCGGCTCGATGTATCGGGAGCGTCAGCTGATACTTGCCGTTGAGTAGCCGAGAGACCATCTCAACCATGACGATGCGCCGTGAAACAGGCAACGACCTTGAACTCGACAGAATCGTCTGTCGTGATGTCTGCCTCGATATCGTCGATGTAGAACTTGTTGACATCGGTTAGCTCGACGTGTTCCTCCAGGATGGTCCGAAGCTCGTCTCCATTAGCCCAGACCTCAGCGATGTATTGGGTGATCGCCGAGTGCATCTCTGACGCAGTCAGCTCCACGTTGATTTTGGTTAGTGCCATCAGTTGTCTCCTGTCCTGTTTGTCCACGGTTCGAGATGTTGTGCGATTGTGGTGCGGCGGTCTTTCAATCGCCGCACCAGCAACCACATATCTCGAAGCATTAGCCCGAAACCGTACGCACCGCCGATAGCGACGATGACGAGTATGGCTTCGAGTCTGCTCGTCGGGTTCATCCCAGCAGCTCCTCCTCGTCACGCTTCCACACAGCCCACAGCACCGAGAAAGCACCGACTTCGATGATCCCTAGACCGGCGAGCTTGATAACTTCCCATGGAATGTCCGCAGCGCCGGTGCACGGAAGAGCCTCTTCGCCGTCGTGCGGACCACCGACGATACGAGACCCGGTGCTCGACGTATCGTCTTCGACACAGACACCCTTGTCAGGTGGCGGCGCAGCCGTCGTCGTGGTCGTCGTGACAGGCGGTTCTACAGCACACCCGGCGACTATGTCGTCCTGAACGATCTCGTCACCCACAACGACGTAGAGCCGGAAGTCGCTCGTCGGGAACGGCAACCCGACCTCCCAATCCTGATGCTCGTTGCTCGACGGTGGGGTCGGGATATCAGCGAACCAGTAGCTCGTACCGATCGGCCATTCGACACCGATGAACAGATCGAAGACCTGACCGACAGTCTGGGTGTGGATGAACTCGGCCTCGGGTGACAGACAGTCTGCCCACACGTCAGCGGTTCCCGGTGGTTCCGTCACAGGCGGCAGCGTCGTCTCGGGAGGCGGCTCAGTCACAGTCGTAGGCGGCACAGTCGTGCTCGTCGTCGTCGTGCTCGTGCTCGTGGTTGTGGTGGTCTCTGGCGGCAGCGTCGTCTCGACCGGTATGCACTCTTCGAGCGACACCTCAACCGATCTCGGATCACCGAAGTTGCCATTGTCAAATGCGGCGACCGGCAGAGCAGTCACAGTCACCGGGCCAGGCCCCGCAACCAGAATCGGACCGAAGTCGAACTGGAACCCGTTCGCTGCTGTGTACGCACCCTGAGCGACTTCGACCCCGTCGAATAAGATCCGCACGTCCGGATTGCCTGAACCTGGTGCCCCAGTCTGGAGCCACGAAGCTGACGTGCCTCTGATCCCGATTCCGCCCTCCAGGACGACACACTCGGCTGCGATCACTTCGGCGTGGTGTTGCGGCTGCGGCAAGTCATCAGGCGGGGCGGTCCCTCCTGGCGCTGCCGAAGCAACAGTAAGAACACCCCCGAGCCACAGCATCATGACTGCGGTGAGGATGAATATTCGTTTACCCATTTTGTTCCCTTCGTCGTGGCCCCTCAGGGCCTCAGAGTAGTTTCTCCGTTCCGCCCCGACCTTGGTATTGGACGCAGGCTCGGTGTGCCCAGAGTCCAGTCGGTACCCGTTTCACGATTTTGTTGGCGCCACCTCCTTTCCGTAGTTCCTCCCATCCAGTGATCTGCCGCATGTTGCTCGACCCGGATCGGGTACTCACATACTCGTGACAGAAAATGCATCGGTGGGCGTGGTCCCTAGGCACGATGCTCCCGCCAGTAGTAGGAGCATGGGCCGCAGTAGTCACGCCACTCGGCGTAATAGCTGTCTAGTCCGGTCTCGAAATCGTGGAACGGACCGGTCTGGAATCTCCAGTGGACCCAACCATGCTGGCGAGCCCTCCTGCGCACCTCATGGGCTGCGTGTGCCGATTTCCCGTCCTTGACTCCAGTAACCACCTGGACTGGAGCTACCGTCTCACAGTCGCTCGTTGATGGTCCGTCACACCGGATCGTTGTTGTTCTCGTCAGTGCCATTCCTGTCCTCCAATGTCGGGTACGGGGTCCATTCGTCGCAGTGTCTGATTGCCCACTCGTCGCTGTCCTTGGCTCCGACGGCACAGTGGCTCCAGCGGTCCCAGTGGCGGCAGGTCTTGCACGCTCTGGTTTCCGGGTCTCGGACACAGCCTTTTTCGATGTGGTCCTCGGTGCGGGCCTTCGAGACATACGACTTGGAGCAGACGGTGCATCGGTATCGGGTCTGGACGAATTCCTCAATCATGAGCCGAGATCCCGGCGTTCCATCCAGGTCCGTTCCTGGGCGAGAGCGCGGGCAGCGGTGACCAGCATCGAAGCGGCATATCCGATCCCGGCAGCGGAGACCACCCCGATCCAGAAAGCATCAAACACCATCGGCCTCCAGTTTCTCAGCCTCGGTATCGGTGATCGGGGTATCCATGTGTCGCTCTAATGCTTCCTCTGGATAGTCCAGGAACGAGTGCTCGCAGTTGGGATCACCTGGACAGCAGGTGCCCCATCGTTCTCGGGGTGACCGCTTCTGGTGGCATTCACAGCCGCAACCTTCGCACTGGTCATGGAACCCGACCGAGCAGTGGCGGAACACGTTGGGAGTGGCGCCCTCTAGTTCGGTGATAGCCGCTTGCTGCTCCTGGTCAGCCTTTGCGGATTGGTCGGCCAGGATCTCGATCATGGCGGTGACGATTGGAACCAGGGTGTTGATGCCATGATGGAAGGCCGAACTGTTTCGATACATGCCCTGGCGGTCGCCGATGAGGGCATTCCCGATCTGGTCGAGGCGGTCCTGGTTCGGAGCAGCCATTAGGACTCGTCCCGTATGTAGTTGCCGTCCGGGTCACGACGGATAGGCGGATTCTCATCCTTGTAGGGGTCAGTGTCGGCGGGGACGGCGATATGGACAGCGGGCTCCTCTTCGATATCGAATTCGTCGAGGACTTCGGCGACACGCTCGGCGGGTACCGGGAAGCGGCGTGGCGCTATCGGTGCTCGGTCGTCTGGAAACTCCTCATCGGGGAGCAGAAGATTGCGGACCATCCTCATGGCCGACCGCGCCTCTATTGCGGCATCGATGACGACGGGATCGAGCTGCGCAGCTAAGGCCCAGCCGGTCATCTCTTCGACTACCAGGTAGGCGTCAACTGCGAGACCTCTGGC
This sequence comes from bacterium, assembly GCA_024229275.1. Taxonomy (GTDB): domain Bacteria; phylum Acidobacteriota; class Thermoanaerobaculia; order Thermoanaerobaculales; family Sulfomarinibacteraceae; genus JAAESQ01. Next base: position 12,949 of record JAAESQ010000400.1, read on the forward strand.
CTTCGCTTCGGCTACCCATTGATGGCGGGTGTACTCCGGGTGTTTATGTCTCTGCATCGGTTTCCTCTCGATAGTTGAAAATGACTGTCATGTTCTCGGGGTCGGATTCGTCGATCTCCATCTCACCACCGGCCACGATGAACCAGATGCCGTCACGGATGATCCTGAACGGATGGCCGGGCATGCAGAAGGTGGTATCGAACTCGACGCAGATCTCATCCATCACCCCGGCAGGTCCTGCCCAGGAATCATCGGTCTCATCGGTAAGCAGTAGCCGGTAGACCACACGGTGAGTACTCATCGTTGTTTCCAGCAAGTGCGGCATGGAGTGAGACCGGCTCGGGTTGCCGCTTCCACTGTGGTTCGTTCGAGATCCCGCTGGAAGTAACCGATCATGCCGCACATGACTCGGAGCGGGAACGTCGTGACGGGCGGGTCTGATGGAACATCGGGATCGGCTCCGAAGCTGTAGCGGCGCTTATGGAACCGGGTGCCGGATAGCCACGGCGGTCGAACGGTCCAGACCTCATCCTGTTCATTCATCAGTACCCCTCATAGAACTGGGTATCGCTGCGGGGTTCGACTCCCATATCCATGATCCGGTTCTCAATCACAGAGATCGGGAAGTCGCCCGGGTCGTGATCCGGCTCGTCGCCGTCACCGGTTTGGATGATGTGGTCACAGTCGCCGCAGCAGGTGTTGTCGTCCTCATCAATGAGGAGCGTTGTCGGGATCTCACCCCAACATTCGGCTTGGCAACGCAACCCGTCCTCGTTCTCGACTCGGGTCGTTTCGTGGATCATGAGACCACTACCAGTATCAGCAACACTCCGAGGATTGCTCCGAGCGCGAACATGATCAAGCCGAGATATCGGAGAACGCTTTCCTCAAACTGGCTCATGAGGTAAGTCCTTAGGGTCAACGCCCAGATGATCCAGGATCAGGGCCATGTGTTCTAGCTGCCGCATCGCTGTGATCTCGTTACGGGTGTGATATCCCCAATCGCCCGGTAGACGATCAGTCCATACCAACATGGCTCGCCACAACGCTGCGATGTTCGATCGGTCGAGAGTAACTAGGCGTTGGGCGTGTTCTTCGCAGCGTTCACAGTCGTTATACAGAATCGAGTCCGAGGAATCATCTGTCGCTGGATCGGGATGGTATCGGTGCGTCACGAGTCGAGTCCGGCTGCGTACTGCTCAGCAATGTCCCGGAAGTAGCGGAGCTTGCCACGCCGTTTCTGGGTCTCGAGAAAATTGTCGAGCTGTTGACGTTCTCGTTGGAGCTGCAGCATCTTGTCACGGTTGCGGTCGCAGTAGACACAGCCGAGGCGGTGCCTGGAGTGGTGGAGACATCCGCCCAGGTCGAAAATGACTTGATCTGCGGGGATCGGTGTACCCATATGCCTGTCCTTTCATTTGGGTTAGGTCCAGGTTAATAGGCTCCGAACTGGTTGGCTAGCAGCCGCAAAACTGCTCGGAGGATTTCATTTCCTCTCGGCGTTTTTTTCGCTCGTAGGATTTGGTTTCCTCTCGGCGTTTTTTTCGCTCGTAGGATTTGGTTTCCTCTCGGCGTTTTTTTCGCTCGTAGGATTTCATTTCCTCAAACAGTTTTTTCTGCTGTGAGGATTTGGTTTCCTCAATCCGTTTTCACGCCGACGATTTCGAAGACCTGTTCCATGCGGCGCTCGTAGGTGTGATATTCGGCGACGTGCTGTTGACCTGCGGCTGCGATGGTTTCTCGTTCTTCGTGTTGGCGAAGGTAGTAGTCGATGTGGTCACGGAGCTCACCGAACTTGCCTTGCTCCCAAGTGACCAGGGTGCCCTCTGGGAAGTGGTCCCGCAGTCCAGGTGTGTCGGGGTGGAGTAGGAAGCCGCCCCGTCCCAGCGTTTCCGGTATCCGGTCAGACCAGTAATAGCCGCCGTCGCCGATCATGCACGAGTCGCCAATGAGGATCGGAACGGTGGCGTACAGGTCGGCTAGGTCCTGACCCCGGATATGACCTTCCCAGGCCTTGAAGCGGCGCCGGTAGCGGTTCTGGACCAGTGATACGAGTCGTTTCCGTTCAGGCCATTCGGGGTGGTAGTCCCGCCACGATCCGACGAACCCGATCTCGGCCCGGAACTTGGCATTGCGTTTCCCCACCGTTTCGATGTTCTTGCCTGCAACACCGGGTGGTAGCCAGTGATGGTTGACCCCAGCGTCGGCCCATTTCTCGGCGTTGCCGCCATCAGCGGTGAACATGAAATCGGTGTCCTGGAAGTAGGGCAGGGTCCGGACCCATTCCTCACGATCGGATCGGGCGGTGAGGCCCCAGTATCGGTCGAGATGGAATCCGGCTGTCGGTATCCGGGCGTCACGTAGCAATCCGAGACAGTGGCGCTGGACGTCCGCTGGGGTGACATCTAGGGATCCAGTGCGGGTCCACAGTACAAGGTCGACGTCAGGGATCGCCAGGATCGTCTCGGTGACTAGCGCTGGCCAGTTGACGTGCTGTTCCTGCAGCGGAGTGACCTGGTGGCCGAGTGCTTCCAGAGCGGACTTGACATCGTTCTCGGTGGAGTGCGGCGGTTCGAAGTTGCCGATATATGCAACGTGCATGCCTGTCCTTTCGAGCGGAACCTGGTCTGAGCATAGCTGAGGGCCCCCCGGACAGGTGGGGGACCCTCAACTGGTTCGCCCGCATCAGCGCCGGAAGGCTCCGAAGCGCATCAGCGGTGATCTACGTTACTTGGTTACGAGCCGTCTGCGCAGGCAAGGTCAGCGTTGTTCGCTGCATCACCAGTCGGGCACATCTCGACACCGGTCACGACGAATACGCCGGATCCGATGATGGCGATCCCGTCCCAGGACTCACTGAAGACCTGGAAGTCGTTCGCCTTGTTCAGCTCAGAGTCGCGGGTGACACCCATGTCGAGGGAGCCTCCGTTGAGCTGAACAATGGTGCCAGCAGGCCAGAGCAGATAGTCGAAGTCTGTCGGCCAGTTCGGCGACTGCAGTTCCTGCCAGTCATACAGCCATTGCGGGTTGATCCCGACACGCCGGATAGCGGCCTCGACCTCTGCCCGAGCCAGGACGAGATCGACCGTGGCGCTACGGGACACCTGATCGGCAACGAGTGCGTCCAGGACGTATGACGGGATGCCAGCTTCCAGGATCGTGGTGAGAGGCAGCCGCAGGAAGTTGCGCACATACGCTCCGTGGATCGCAAGCGACTGCACGAAGTTGACCCAGGTACCGCCACCGAGACCAGCATCGATCACAGTCGATGTGCGGGTATCGCCGACGATGGCCAGGATGAGTGCCAGGTTGACCTCATGGTCGTTGGCAATCATGGCCTGCCCGGTGATGTGTGACACACGCTCCGGCCAGAACTGTTGGTCCCAGTTCGAGTACAGGAGACAGGTGGAGTACGCATCGACCGCATAGGTCTTACCGTCGGCACAGTCGACCTCGTAACAGACCTTGTCGACCTCGTCACAATCCATCTGGGCCGTGGACTGGAACCCGATGCCCTCTTGCACCATGAGGTCCCGAATGTCCACGATGTCCGGATAGGCGACCTGGCCCCGACGGGCGGTCGCTGTCGGAAGATCGATAATGCCGTCCCGGCTGCCCTGTTGGAAGAACGTATACCGGGGTTCTGCCGGTGCACAGAATCCACACGCTGAGAGTGGCAGCAACGGAGTGTCCTGACGGGCCCTCTGAGCGCCACGCTGGATCTCCTGCAAGATCGACCAGTTGTCCTCAGGGATTGCTCCCAGTTCGTAAGGGTTGTTGACCTCCATGCGGGCCACGGTCTGGGAACCGTTGGCGGGTCCACGCCGGAAGGCGTTGAACATGGCATGGGCCATCGATTCCTGGTCAAACTCGACACCCATACCGTCGTCACCGACAGCAGCCGCAATGACTACCTCAGGATCAGACTCTGCCGGGGGTTCCGGTTGTCTCCGGGGCCGACGAGCAGCCACATCGGAGATGGCCGGTACGGCAGCCACAACGGGCTCCTCAGTCTCCGGCTCTTCCTCAGTGGTCCCCTCTTCGGTCTCGGCTTCGCTGTCCTCGGACTCGAAGGCAGCGAACGCCTCAGCACGCGCTGTCTCGGCTTCCTCAGAAGCGGCCTGGCGGGATTCCAGCTCGCCATCGATGGTGGCCATCGCAGCAGCAAGCGCCTTCACATCGTCAAGCAGCTGGGTCTCGTCCTCAACCTCGGCGTCCTGGAGCTCAAGCCCGTAGGCGTTGATCTCGGTACGCAGTTCGGTCAGCTCGTCAACAGACAGGCTTGCAATGTCCTCTTCGAGCTGGCGAAGTAGTTCCTCAAATCGTTCCATGAGTGATCCATCCTCCTTTGGGATGTCTGATCGGCGGCGGTTATGGGTGTGTCGAGCGGTCAAGGGGCTTGCGGCGTTCCCGCCCCTATGGAGCGATCACAACGGAATAGAACCCGCGGCATCCACGATGATACAACAGCGGGTCCCGAAAACGGGTTGGGTAAGCAGGAACCCCCTCCCGATGATCCGACTCGTCAGCCAGAAGGGAGAGGGTTCCATGGACTGTGGTGAGCCGAGTACAGACCAGACTCGTCGTTAAGTCACCGTCGGCTTTGCAGCGTATCCGATGACACGGCTCGACAGCCAGGCTACTCCTGGAAAACGGAAAATGCCTCAGCAAGTTCGGCAGCCCGCTCGTCCTCAGTCAGTTTGTACTCGATACCAGTTAGCCGATCAACGACCGCATTGAGCGCCGAAGCAACTAGGGCCAGATCCGTTTCCGGTTCCTCAGTTGGGGTGAGGCCCATTGTGATCAGAGCCGTCTGGACCCCGGCTGCTACCCGAGCCTTGATCGAGAAACCAGGCACCGGTACTGCCAGTGCGGCAATGAGAACGTGCTGACCATTCTGTGGCCTCCAGTCACCGGATAGCGGTAAGCGGCGCAGTTTCTCAATCGTGGCTTCGGGCAGGTCCGGTGCCAAGGCCCCTGCGACCCAGGGCCCGAACTCGTCGTTCCCGGCACGCACATATCCGCCGACTGTCGCTGTATCGGTGTAGTGGCGGATTGCTTGCCTGACGGAAACAGACGGATCGGTTGAGGCGTGGGAACCGTCAACGGTGATGACCCCGACCGGGATCAGCGCACCATCCTCGGTAGTGATATTGGCGTGGGCATGAAACTCGGCGTACTCGGTCTGGTCCTTCGGTGGCGATACGCAGATACCTTCGAATCCGATGTGGCACGAGTCCCACAGAGCGAGATGCCCGAATAGGCGGCCGTCGTCGTCCACAGTGAGCGGGGTCGGTCCGGTCAGTTCGGGGTCGTTGAACCATTCCCGAGGCGGGGCGTACAGGTCAGCATCGGCGGCTGCGGCAACGGGTTCGATAACGGCATCCTCGAAGGCGGGGATCGCAACGATCGTGGCAGCTGCGATGGTCCCGGCGTGGACGTTGAGTTGGCACTCGACCTCGGTATCGCCATCATCGTTTTCGGTTTCCTCACATTCCACGTCCGCATCCATGTCGGCCATGTGGATCGACACCCCGGTCAATCTGCCTTCATCGACGAGACGTTTCGCACGGGGTGCTGATTCGTTGTCCTCGTGCAGGTCCCAGTCGATATCGTCAGCAACTACCCAGGTCGTTCCGGCGACGTCTTCCTTGTGGAGATCGGTGAACGTGCCGACCAGGACCGCATCGCCGTGACCGACCTCAGTATCGGACCACATCACATGGATCGGGGAGTCCCGCCAAGTTAGGGCATCAGGCTCGATGTAGCGGCGATCCGATGTCATCATGTCCTCGGGCGCAAGCAAGGTTCGGTACCGGACCTCCTCCTGCTCCTCACCGGAGTCGTCGGCTAGTTGGGTCGTGATCCTTCCGAGCAGTTCGAGCAGTTGTTCCGGCATGTTGCCTCCAAGGTGGCGGTCGTTCCACGACTGAGGATACAAGACGGTGCCGAGAAATCGCTTAAGCAAGTGGCTAGTTCAGCCGATATTTAGTAGGTAGCCACCAGAAAGGGACAGGAAATGGCACTTACTGATACCCACCCCGAGAACCGGGTCGACCAGCAGATAGCGGCTGTCAAGTACATCGCTCGGATGATCGTCCAGTTGGACTCCACCGACGCATCCGAGGCCGAGATCGACGAGTTTTGTCTCGACCTCCGAATCGACGATCCCCGCATCCTCAATGCGTAGCTGGACCGTCACTACCCGTTACGAAGGGCAGACTGAGCTCCAGGTCATGCTGTTCCCTTGGCAACGCATGGCATACGGGTTCGCAATTGACTGGTTCACCGACGATGAGGGCCTGGAGATGATCGAGGTGGTAGACGACCGGGGTTACGCCGACACGCTCACTCTGAATCGGTAGCTGATTTCTCGGCCCGTCGCTGCTCTGCCCGTTCCAGTTGCTTCTGGCGTTTCTGGCGGCGCGCTTCCAACTGTTTCGGTGTCAGAGCGACAGTCCCCTCGGGATCCGATATCCGTTCGACTGCGGGCGGTGGTTTCACCATGGATTCACCTCTGTCATCGTGATCACTGTCCGAACGATTTCCACTCCATCTGCTTCGAATGTGACGGCGTCTTCCACGCTGTCAATTCTAAACCCGGTCTGGTGCGGCATCAGCCATTCACCCTCATTGGTTTCGACGAGATCGCCGAGCCTACCCACGTACGCGCCGGACGTGACTTTCATCTCCAGGACCACCGGGATATCTGTTTTGAGTAGCTGAGGCAATTGCTCTTCGACATAGATCAGAGATGCCGGATCGATCGTAGTGGACGTGAATCCATCCATCATCACAGTCGAGCCGTCCCCGACATTACCTAGCCAGTCCTCGGCTCGGGATCGTTTGATACTCCGGTAAACCGTCCGCTCCGAATTGGCGAACCGGGTCTTATCCATTGCTTCGTTTAGGTCAACTGTCCATTCAGCGAAATCGGATGGCTGGACCTTGCGGCGGGTACCAACCAGTTCCTCAAAAGCAGCGACCAGGCCGGGATCGTCAGGTAGTGCCCCGAGGATCAGATCGGGATCGGTGCGCAACACCTGATTGATCTCCGTGTAAGCATCACCGAGAACGTATTCCTCCAGGCCCGTCATCTGGCCGGGGGTAAGCGCTTCCTCCCATTCGCTATTCCGAAATGCGTCTTGGAAGTCCTCCCATCCTTCGCCTTTCGGCTCATTCCCGACAACGCCCAGTTCAATGCCCTGTGACTCGACACGTCGGCCAGGGATCGAGGTTCGGCAGGCAGCTGTAGCGACAAGGATATGGGCCGCAGCGGTCAGCCCTCGATGATCGGGACAGACCGATGGTGGATCAGGCATATCGAATGGCGGCTCTGTCTGGGTACCGGCACCGGCAGGTCGCACCACGACGGTACGGGACGCCACACACATGCAGCCTTTATGGTCGCCGGGGCGGAAAAACTGGCCGATCCATTCCGCACCGGTCCCTGCGGTAGCAAGCACGTCGGGGTCTGGGTCTTCGAAGTCCCATTGGACTCCGTTGATGTTCATATGCGGCTCGAAGTTGGATTGGCGAGCGGCCGGGTTGCCATAAACCCAAGTGAAGACCAGAGTCCGCACACCCCGCCTCGCGGCGAGTTGGGTGATCCGTTCTCCGTTGGCGACAATGCCTGCGCCTTGCCCGGCCAGGAGGTTACGGGTAGCGGCCTCGGCTGCGGCCCCACCCATCGAGGCGAGAGCGTCACGGATCTTCTGGGTAGGTATCCGGGTATCGACTGATTCGCCCCGTCTCGTTTCCAACTCCACACCGGTTGGTTTGAACAAGGCGGCTTCGGCAGCAGCGATCAGTTCGGCCATCAACTGGTTCCCGCCAAGTAGCCGATCGACTTCCAGTAGCTCCCGTTCCTCCGGGGTGAGCCCGATACCGGTCAGGTTCCGGAGCACATCGGCAGCGGATTCCTGGGTTCGTTTCACCCGGGCAAGGATGCGCCGCACAATGCCCCGAAAGTCGCCTGGTTTGATCGAGGTGGCAAAGATCGGGTCGGTCTCAGGTAGTTCCAAGCCGTCACGCAAAACCCGAGGTACGTCCAATGGTGAGATGCCAGCAACAAAGCGGGCACCGTCCCGAGACTGCACAGAGGCCCGAATCCGGCTGGACGCTTTCTCCAAGACCCGGTCGAGCCCGGCCTGGATCTCGGCCATGACGTAATCGAGCAGTTCCAGATCGAGTAGCGCTAGTTCATCAAGCGTTGCGAGAAAGGGCCGGGGGTCTGGTCGCCTCCAGCAACCAAAGGCACCACGGATGCGCCGGGACGTTCCGTGTCAGCGGGGCCACGCTCCGATTCCTCTTCGATGACTTCCCCAGCGGCACCACCGGCCCGTAGAGCGGTCAGGAGTGCCAGGTCCTCATCAGTGGGGGCCTCGTTCTCGTCATATCCGAGCCGTTCACGTGCGGCAGCGAAACCGATCACACCAGATTCGAGGGCCATGAAATGCTGGTCAGTGCGGTCAGCTGGGACAATCGCTGGGGTGAGATCCCGCCACAGAATCACACCAACCGAATCGATGTTGGAGGCTTCCAGCAGGGGAACGAACCAGCCGGTAGTCAGACTGTCGAGGATGAGTCTCACGGTTGGATCGACGTGCTGCGTCACAGCCGATTCGTTCACCTGCCAGGCGGTCCAGTGATTGACATCGGCTAGTCCGAGGAGTATCTCGGGCGGAAGGTCTAGACCGTTAGCCAATCTCCGGATCAGTTCCTCCCGGTCATCCCGGGAGACCTCAAAGTCACGTTCAAAGGTGATATGCCGCATCGCTGGGATATCGTCAACGTCGGCAGCCATCACCCACGGCACCAGGCTCGCAGCGGAACCCGCATCGGAGATCGGTTTCCTCATCCGATCCGATAGTTCCTGCTCAAACGCCAAGACCGGGTCGCCCTCTTCGTTCTCGTCCTCGAACTCCATCGTGTCCGGGATAGCGAAGATCCCGGCAGGGATCCGAGACAGTGAACGGGCCCGCATTTCACGATTCAACAGGATTAGCTGCTCGGCTACCTCGAGAGATGCGTGGAGCGGCGAGTCAGGTTCGGTGTATTTGCGGGGATGGGGGCGCCACACCACGTATACGTTGTCGTCCTGGATCGTGGTGCCGTTCTCGGTTTCATCGGATAGGAGCCAGGTGTTGTCCTTCTGTTTCTTGAGCTCCTGGGTGGAAAGGACCCGCCATTCCCGTTCCAGTTCGTCCTCTTTGTCAGCATCGGGATTCTCGAACGCTACGACATAGGCCCGGCCAACCACATCGAAATGGGCGACCAGTTCAGTAGCGATCCGGTTGAGCAGGGCCACGCCGCCTTCACGCTCAATCAGATCAAGGATGGCCTGGTCCTCAGCCGAGATCTCCTGCGGTACCTCTTCGCCGTCGTCGTTGATTACAACCTCGACAGCACCGATCCGTTGCGGCTCGGATTGGGGATCGGTCAGGCGGGCAGCGAAGTAGTCGATCCGTTCAGCGATACCGGTGCGGATAGATACGCCGTAGTGGACCTCGGGCAACCGATCGTAAACCGTCCAGGCCCTCTGCTCCCATGGTTTTTCCTTGACGCCTTTGAGACGACCCTGGTTGGAGTATTTGATCCGCTTAGCGGCGGCGGTGATGGCTGATCGTTTACCGATGCGCATGTGCAAGTCCTATGGGCTCGATGCTGTTCCCGGCCAGTGTACCGACACGACTGTTCATTCCGACGTGTAGGTGTGGACCCAACCAGCAACAGCGGAGAACGCTAGGACCATTGCCGGGTACTGGAACCAGGCCCACCAGTGATGGAGCGCAACGACTACGACAGCGACCCAGATGGAGACACACCAGACACATTCCAGCCACCGACCGAACCAGGTCGGATTCGCCGCTACCCACAGGTCATCTTCGATCCCGACTAGACGGACCGTGTCACGAGCCGCCGAGTACCAGGAACCCTGGTCGTCGTGTTCGACAACGGACTGGGTGAACTCGGTATCGTCACCTGGCCAGCGGGACAGGATCCAGGCACGCGGCGGGTCGAGAATCGTGTCGGTAACGATGAGGCGAGCAAGCCGGAACGTAGCGAGTGCCAGGATGATCTCAGTCATTGTCGATCACATTGGCAGCTTGGTTCAGATCCCGAACTACTTGACCGACGGGTACAGGTGGCGGGACCGCATAGCGGCGGCCTGATATTGCATTCAGGTGTTCGGTGAGGGATGTCGAGTCATACCCGGTTGGGGGATGCCAGATCCACCAGTAGAGAAACGTGACGATGGCTGCGCTACCGGTGAGAATAGCGACCGGGAGCCAGCCACTCATCGGCGTATCAGGGTCGGGGTGGCACCTTGGTCGAGGCGGCGACGGGCCTCCTCGAAGGCTGCTCTCCGTTCGGCACGCTTCGCCTGTCTATCCGCATTGCGGGCATCCGGTGATTTCCTGCCCTTGCCTTTGCATCCGCAACCCATCGTGTCCCTTTCAGTCTGTCCCTAGTTGGCAGGCGGGCCCGACGGGGAGCCCCCATATGCCGGTGCCCGGAATCCGTGCCTGCCGCACCCGACCAGTAGGCCCACAACGTGGGGGTACCGAGCCGAGAACGACAGCATACAGCAAAGGACCCTCCGACCGAAGGGAGGTGGTGCGGAGGGTCCTTGCTTACCCGTCAGTAGGAGCCAACGGGACAGCTAACCGACGACTCGGTCATCGGCGTAATCCGATTCGATAAGTGCCTGTGCGAGATTGGTGACGAGTGACACTGTATCGCCGTAACTGGCCTTGTTCGCTGCAATGTCGAAGAGCGCTTCCCGGAGCTGTTTCATGCTCATGTCACCCGTCTGGTGATACTGGGCTGCGGCGTTCTCCAGGTAGTGGTTGTTGCCGAAGGGCGGTGGAGTGTCAAGCTCGTATCGGTTGTGGAGTGACACTGGGCCGGTCACGGCGTGCTTGAGCGGCTCGTCGCTGGCCAGGTCCCAGACGATGCCGAGCCGGTCCCGGATGATGTCGCCGAACCTGGAATCGGAAGTCCAGATGAACGAGCCTGAGAACATCGAATGATTGGGACCGGCTGTGCCCCGACCGTGGAACGCTGCCGGGGAATCGACACCGTCTCGTAGGATCGCCTTCACGGTCATCGGCAGGTTCCCGGCCACTATCTCAACCGCGGGGGCTGTCGGTGTCACACGCGAGATCTCAGGTACCCCTTCACCTACGAGAGTGAGATCCCGATACGGGACTTGGTTGGCGTGCTTGCCATCGATGATGTCGACACGCATACCGAGCTGGGTTTCATCCGGATCGTCGAGAGCGTTGCGGAACGTGGTCATTGTGTCTGCCCTTCCTACCGGTATTCGCAGGTCGGGATAGCAGCCCCGACGAGCATCGTGGTGATACTTAGGTCATCGTCGCTGTCCCAGCCCTCTTCGGACCAGAACTCGTAGAGCACCTCAACAACGTCGAAGGCGTCCATGGCTTCCAACCCCTCACACGCCAGAGTCCACAGGGTTATCCGTTCCTCAGTGTCGAGGATGTCCCAGTAGACGATGTTGGTCAGTTCCATGCTGGACTCGTCGACGACCTCGGAGAACACCTCGAATGCTTCGAATGCTTCGAGGAGCGGTACGGTCGTTGTTGGGGCCAGTGTCGTCGTTGTCGTTGTCGTTGTCGTTGTCGTTGTCGTTGTGGTGGGGGCTTCCGTGGTCGGGGCCTCCGTGGCTGGTGCCTCGGTCGTCTTGACCGCTTCGATGTCCTTGATGTTGTTCTTGGCAAGACCTTCGTCCTCACCAAGCGCCGCACCGAGGACCACAAGGGCCACCAGGATTCCGAGTGCGATAGTCAGTATCCGTTTCATGTGCCTGTCCTTTCGTAAAGTGCTGACCAGACGATTCGTTGCGCCGTGGTCAACTGTTCCAGTAGGTACCGTTCGTTGCTGATCGTGGGATCTGCTCTGAGTTGGTCGAGAGCATCGAGAGCGTTTTGTAGGTAGACCGTCACGGCAGCGTTTTCGTTGTAGCTGATCTGGGCATCTGCCTTGAGCTCCACTTCCCTATCGTCACGCATTGCATCCAGTGCTTGCCCGGCCAGGTCATCGAGCTGGCGATCGGTCGGAGGTCGGTAACCTTCGGCCTCCTCGTGAGGCAGGTTGCCGAAGCGCCATGCTGTCGATGCGATCTGTTCCAGGGCGGCTGCGATGCGTTTCTGGACCGCATACTGTTCCTGCTCGTGTCGGGTGAGTCCCATTAGTCGTCCAGCCTGGCGTAGAGGAACCCTCCGCCGATGATGACGCAGGTGACGGCGAGGCCACCCGATTCGTCCATGGCAGCCAGAGCGGCGACGATGAACGTGAAGATGGCGGCGTAACGGAGTATGCGCCGTCTCGTGGTTTCCGGTTTCTTGTCTGTGAGCATCCTGTCCTCCTAGTAGTCGGTGTCCCAGTGTTCACCGGCGTCTGCCGGATCGAACCAGGACGGGATAACGTCGCTGTGGGCGTACTGCTCGATACTGCCCTGGTAGCGGTTGAGTCGGTCGTTGAAATGCTTGCGGCATCGGGGGAAGGCTTTGCCTCGACCATCGACGGATGCGAAGGCGACTAGACCTCTGCAACTGCCGTCGTCTCGGAAGTCCAGGCATGATTCGTAATCGTTCTGTCCGTCCTCGGTGAAGAGGCACCAACAGTGCCCGATGCATTGCCAGGTCGGCTGGTGAATGTCCTCTCGGTCGTAAGGGTCCTGGCGTTCCAGTGTGTGGTCTGTCATGACGAGAAGTCCTCTCGGCGTTCCCGTTCGTCCATGTACTGCTCGTCTTCGATCGGTTCGAACTCGCCGACGTGGATCCAGAACGATTCGGGCTGGGCTTGGTAGCCGCCCATCGGGTCTGGGGTGACGTTGATGATGGTGCCGCGGGGATAGGTGATCCCCTTGGTACGGACTTCGTGTGTGAGACGGTGTTTCATTCCTGTCCTTTCGGTCGTACTGGGTAGTGGGTTCCGGTGCCGAGGCTGCCGTGGCCGATCACGGACTCGTCGGCGATCTTGCCGCAGGTGGTACAGGCGAAGGTCTGGGCGTGGTGGCCGCATTCGGCGCAGTAGACAGTGCCTGCTCCGTCGTCCCGCCAGTCGGGGCGGTGGTCGTCGGGGTGCCACTTCATGCCCGGTCCTCCTCCCTGAGCTTGCGTTCGAGATCCTGGAGCCTCTGGCCTGCGGTGCGCTGATCGTCGTGGCAGTACCGGCAGGCGTTGAATACGCCGGGGCGGTCGTGATCCGAGAACGATTGCTCGACGACTCCCTTCTCGGTGATTGGGCATGGCTTGCCGAGGACGTGGAGGTAATCGGTCATGACTGGCTGGCTTCCAGATCGGTCTGGTTCCATTCCCGGGCCATTTCGAGCTGGTCGTGGGATACCTGGAACTGGCCGAATGCTTCCAGGCGCTGGATGTCAACTGCGAAGGCTGATGTCGAATCGATCGGCTTGTCGCTGAAGGTGACCCGGGTGACACGGCCTGAGGCGTATGCCGGGGTCTCGATATCGATGTCGATGTAGAGCGTCCCTTCGATCGGGATCTCCTCGTCGGGTCCGAATTCGTGGCTGATCATGTGGTTCTCCAATCGGTGAGGTTGTTGATGGCGTGGAGTAGATCGGGATCGGTGATGACGAACCCTGTGGCATCGCAGGCTTTGCCGTTGATGAAAAAGGTGCGGCCCCACTCGATGACGTGGACCCATCTCCACTTGGAATCCCGACCCAATTGGAAGACCAGTTGCCGGGTGCCGATCTCTACCCGGAACTCAGGATTTGAGTGGGCGGTGAAATCGGTGCGGTAGATACGGATGCGGGCCTCTGATTGGTCGAGCTGGGTGTACAGCTCATCGTGGCCCTGGTCGGTGGTGACGATCGTGGTGGCCATTAGGCCATCCGGTCGGAATCGGTGATGCATTCGACGTGGATGATGAGGTGGGTGCCAGCGGGGTCTACGACCTCTGCGTTTTCCACTCCGAAATGTTCGCCGCACCGTTCGCAACCACCGGGATGCTCCTCATTGAATTGGAGGGCGATCATCCGTTCGGTTGCTCGCCACTCCCTCAGCTGCTGGGCGGCCATCCGACGTTGGTGCCGTTCGGCGATTTTCCGTTCCAGCCGTTCCAGCTGTTCGGGGTCCAGCCGATCGTAGATCCGATACTTAAGCGGGTGCTCCAGGGTAGCCATTGCCTGTCCTTTCGTTGGCTCCTAGAGGCAAGTTTATATCGGGTTCCGGGCTATGTCTACTCCGAGTAGTCCGGATGGTTTTCGAAGCGTTTCCTCAAAGTCGCTGCGGAATAGATCCACAACCAGACCAGCAAAGCGCCCAAGATCCATAGACCTCCGACTATATATATCCACTTCATCCGATCGTCTCCGGTAGTCGGGAATCAGTACTGCCGGTTTTCACTTTACGGCCCCGGCGCCCCTGCAGTTTGGTTATCGCCCACACCAGTGCATCCAACCGATCAGGGGACCACCCGGCATCGGGTTCCCAGGTTGTCTGCTGTTCCTCCAGTTGGACAAATTCTCGGAGATGATGGACCCGGCCCTGCTCGTAAGCAGTGGAGATCGGTTCGGCCCGGATGGCCTTGCCCCTGGTGGCGTTGACGTTCTCATACGGGACCCGGTCATCGGACTCGGATGCTTGTTCGACGAGTGCCTCAACCATGTCGCCGCCGTAGTTCCGTTCCCCCACAACCTTGTCGGCTTCGGTCACGTCGAAACAGTTGACGATGGCCCTAGCCCGCCGCATCGGAGTACCCCGCAGCGAACAGTCAGCAACGACCACATAGTGGGCTGGGGGTCCGACCGTGGAACCGCATGGGCATTTCCCTCTGACCCGACCAGCCGACACGATGCCGGTTTCACCTGCCGATTCGGATGACCCACCCGACGGGTCTACCCCCACGTAGACCTTCGAGAGTCGGGGCGGGCCCCATTCCTCCTGCCAGCGGAAGTCGTCGATCATGGCCTGGACCCAGAGTGCGCCTTCGATGTCTTCCAGGAGTTCGCCGAATACTTCCTGGCGGCCGATGCGGGTGCCTTGGTATTTCTCGATGATCTCCCGATACTTCGGTGCCAGGTTCGCCAGGTTGTCGTAACTGGACCCTCTGGTCACTACCACATCAGACCGGGCCACCAGTTCCCGGATCAGCTTCACCGGTTTCGGAGTCGTGGTCACAACGTAACGGGGATCAGCACCGAGACGGAGCCCCAGCATCAGATTGTTGTACGTCGTGTTGAGATCGTCGCCTTTATGGGCATCGTCCCAGGCAGCCATTTCCTCAAGCCAGGCCCGGTGATGCTGCGGGCCACGGAGACGGTTCGGTTCCTTCGCTGTGTAGCCCTTGATCTGGGAATCGGTTGACAGGATCTTGATCTGGTTCAATGACCGGTTCCAAGTGAAATCGGTTCCCTCTTCGAGACCCATCGATTTGAGGACGAACAGGATCCCAGACTCGCCCTCGAAACAGATGTCCCGAACATCGCCACCGGTAGGGGCAACAACGGCGTAGCGGATGTTGTGGTTCTCGACCGAAAAGTTGGCTGCGTCCTCAGCGCCGGTACGGGTCTTGCCTGATCCACGACCGGCCTGGATTATCCAGCCGATCCAGTCACCGAGCGGCGGCACCTGGTAGTGGTGCTGGGTGGCGATCCAGTTGAGCTGATGCCGGAGGCGGAGCTTGTAGCTTGCCGGGGCGTTGGCCAAAAACCTGTCCGTAGCCGAAGTCATATCTCGTATACACTACCAACTGCGCACTATCTGCAAGCGACAGGAGCCGCCCGCATGGTCGACATTGCTGAGTCCCAACTGATCCTGATCTCGGATCTCAAGCCGCATCCTCGCAACTATCGGGACCACCCAGAGGACCAGATCGAACACTTGATGCAGTCGATCCGGGAACACGGTATCTACAAGAACATTGTGACCGCTCGGGAGTTGACAATCCTGGCTGGGCACGGACTTGTTGAGGCGGCAGCCAAGATGGAGATCGAAGCGGTACCTGCGGTAGTGAAGGACATTGATCCGTACGATCCGCTTGCGCTTAAGCTGTTGGCGGCCGACAACTTTCTTCCGTATTTCGCTGAGGACGACGACCGGGCGTTGACGGAACTGCTTAAGGAAATCGCTGACGTCGATACCCTGTTCGGCACCGGGTTCGATGAACAGATGCTCGCCGCCCTCGCCATGGTGACCCGCCCCGCTGAGGAGATCGAAGACATCGACGCTGCTGCCGAATGGTTGGGAATGCCCGAGTTTGAATCCGACCCGACCCGGATCAGTCTCGTCTTGCATTTCGACAACGAGGACATGCGCACGGAGCTCATCCGAGACATGGGACTCACGATCACCAACAAAGTGCGCAAGGCCTGGTCGGCCAAGTACCCGCCGCAACCCAAGGACGATGTGCGCTCAGTCATGTTCGAAGGCTGATGCGCTACCCCATCTACATTCCCTCGAAAGGCCGATTCGAGAACTGCCGCACCGCTACCTGGCTGACAGACTCGGAGGTGCCGTTCAGTCTGGTCGTGGAGTTACCAGAAGCCGACGAGTATGCCAGCCGTTACCCGACTGCTCAGGTGCTTGTCCTGCCGTTCCAGGACCAGGGCATCACTGCGTCCCGTAACTGGATCTGGGACCACGCCCATGCTGCCGGGGCGAAACGTCATTGGCAGTTCGACGACGACATGTACGATATTGCCCGCTACTCGCAAGGGAAACGAATCAGCGAACCCGACCCCGGCGCTGTCCTAGCGATGCTGGAGGATTTCACCGACCGCTACAGCAATGTGGCGCTCTCCGGTCTCCGTACCCAGGTCTGGGGCGGCAAGGTCACCGCACCGATCTCCATCAATACGATGGTGTACTGCATGTTCCTGGTCCTCAACGACCTGCCGTACCGGTTCCGAGGACTCGGCGAAGACACCGACATCGCCCTGCAGGTCCTCTCCGGTGGCTGGTGCACAATCCTGTTCAACCAGTACCAGTTCCGGGCAGTCGCTTCCGGGATCCAGAAGGGCGGACTCACCGACGACTACGCCAGAGACGACGGCCGCTTGAAACGGGCCCGGTTCCTGGAACGGGAATGGCCGGGACTTGTCAGAGTCGAACGGGGCGACGGCCGACCCCGACATAACCTTGCCCAGGTGTGGCGCAAGTTCGATACGCCGCTGAGGAAAACGGATGAGGAAACCAAATCCTACGACAGCAAAAAACGGTGAGAGGATTTGGAATCCTACGAACAGAAAAAACGCCGAGAGGATTTGAAATCCTCCAACAGAAAAAACCGGTGAGAGGAAACAGAATCCTATGACAGAAAAACGCATGCCCCGATACCCCGTCTACATCCCGACGAAAGGTCGAGCCGATTACTGCCTCTCGGCACGCATGTTCGCCGAGGACGGAGTGCCGTTCCAGCTCGTCATTGAGGAAGCCGAGTACGACGCCTACGCCGAACAGTTCGGTGAAGACAGGTTGCTGGTCCTGCCGTTCTCCGACCAAGGCTCCGTGATCCCGGCTAGGAACTGGATCAAGCAGCACGCCACCGCCGAAGGCCACAAACGGCACTGGCAATTCGATGACAACATTCGGTCCTGCCGACGCCTCTACGCCAACAAACGGTTGTACTGCCGATCAGGTGTTGCGTTGGCTGTGTGTGAGGACTTCACCGACCGATATACCACGTCGCCGTTTCCGGTTTCCAGTACACAATGTTCGTCCCGGCTGAAACAGCGAAGCAGCGACCGTTTGTGCTCAACTGCCACGTCTACTCGTGCAGCCTGATCCTCAACTCGCTTCCGAACGAGTGGCGGGGCCAATACAACGAGGACACCGACTACTGCCTCCAAGTGTTGGCTGACGGATGGTGCACCGTTCTGCTCAACGCTTTCATGGTGGACAAGATGCCGACGATGACCATGACAGGTGGCAACACTGAGGAGCTGTACCAGTACTCCGACGGTCGGTTGAAGATGTCTCGCAGCCTGGAACGCAAGTGGCCAGGAGTCGTCACTACTAAGCGCCGATTCCAACGGCCGCAGCATGTCGTCCGGAACGCTTGGAAGGACTTCGATACCCAACTGATCCCGGTAGGGGAAATCGACCGCACCCCGGACAACTACGGATTGGAATTGAAAGCTGTTCGACCGGTCAGGTCCGAGTCACTCCGGAAGCTCATCGACGGACAGTGAATCCTCGTCGATCTCAGCATCGATCTCAGCATCGATCTCATCAGCCATATCATCCAGCGGCGTCTTACCCGACTCTCGGGTCCGGTTCTGCATCTCAGTCATCAGTTCCCGGATCTCTGTATCCAGCTCCGACTCTGCCCAATGCTCGATACGAGACGTCGCCCGACCCGACAACAGTTCCGCCTTATCGATCATGATGCCGTAAGCAATCGACCTCGCCCGCAGCAATAAATGGTTCGACGCATCCGATGCCTCAGCAATCCCCCGACGCATCTTCGACGCAGCCGCCCCGGCTAGTAGCGCTTCCTTTTCCCGGTAGTCGCCCCACGCCTCGGTTGCCTGCTGAGACGACACGGCGCGGGCCTCTGATGTTTTCTCACTGCTGGCCTGTGCAACGATCCCGGCGTCGCTTGCCCATCTGAGTATTGTTCTTCGGGGGATTCCGGTGGCTTCGACTGTTGCGGCTGTGCCATGTTTGGCATACATGGCGAGTGCGGCCATTTTCTGTTGGTCGGTCCATTTGGCCATCTGGTTTGTCCTGTCCCTCGGCTACGTTCCGAGACTACACGTCGCTCTGAGTAGCGTCTACTGGTTGCCACATGCGGCAGGCGTCCCAGGACAATGCGAGATCGGTGCCTCGTCCGAATGTCATCGGGATCAGTGCACACTTCCAGTAGCGGCCATGCGACTGTAGGTGGCGGCAGTCTCCGCAGGTCGGTCCAACATGCGGCGATTCGTTGTCGGCGTCGAGATACGGTTCCCCCATCGTCGGATGTAACCCGAGTGACGCCCGGGTTTTCTGCGCCTTGGTCCAGGTCTTCGGATACGTATCGAGCGTCTGCCCCTTCGGCGGTCTCATGTCGGGATCGTCATGACGTGCTCCGTGGCGTTGCTGTAGACCAGGGTGATGTGGTGGCCTGGGTTCGCATCGGCATGATCCGTGACAGCCTGGTAGCCATCAGCGGCGTTCTCGTCCATGAGACGCCATCCGCAGTCACATAGGGCGTGGGCAGCTCCGACCCGATCAGCCATCATCTCTCCCTTCGACCTGATAGCACTTCTTGCACGGTCGCCCCACCTTGTGGCTTCCGTTGCGCCACCAGGGATCATCAAGCCAGCGACGCAGCCCGCAATCCGACCGCCATTTGTGACAGCACCTCGTGTCTCCTGGGCGGAATTTGTGGTGCACGTCTCTGTTGGTCAGAGTGATTTCAAGCATGTTGTGGCCCTACCTGATACACAGCCACGAACACGCATTTCGGCTCGATATCAACCAGGCCCAACGCTCGGGCCAGTATGCAGTGATATCCTTCGTGACCTCGGTCGCACGTCGGGGCATCGTGCACGGTGCACCATTCGATTAGTTGGCCGACCAACAAACGTATACCGACACCCTCGCAATCGTGGCAGCGGTAAGTCGCCAAATCATCGCTGCCGCCGCAGGTGTCGCAAAGCTCAGCAGCAGAAGCACCACCAGAACACAGCATTGATTCGTCGTGATATACGGAGAATCGGTGAGCTTCGAGCTTGCCGTGTTCGCATTTGAGCCGTATCGATAGCAGCCGTTCACGCTGGGCATCAGTGAGCTTCATCGTCGACTCCGATGTCCTCAGACTTGCAGCGGGGACACCACGGATGCCAATCGTCCCCGCTTGGGAACCTGCGCCCACACTTGCGGCAGAACCACCACTTCTCGACGCTCATTGTGGCCCTAACTCAGGTGTGAGATTCATCGTCGGCCTCGTGCAGGTCGTAGTGGCCACAAGCTGGCAGGTGTGATCGACTGCCTCGGAAAAAGCAGTGCTGGGGACCGCCTGGCAGATTGCTCACACTGTCGCCGTCCTCCCGTTCTTCGATACACAGCCAGACTCGTGACGGTTTCCAGCGGCTGCATTCTTTGTCGTGTGGGCCTCGCCTATCACGTTCGCATTCGCTGCATTCAAGACTCATCGTCAGCCTCGTATTCAGCGTAACGGTCCTCGTCCAGAATCGGATAGTCGTCCAGGTCATGGAGCAGAGCGTCACAGGCGGCGATGAGGTGGGGCCGGTCGAGTTGGACCATCAGCTCGTCGACCCAACCCGAGGCGAAGTGCTTGAAGTGGGCGACTGCCAGACCCGGTAAGGGTTCCTGAGGTGTATCTACCCAGGGCCGTCCGAGATCTGGCACCTCCGTGATGCTGAACGCCTCAGATAGCCATTCCACAGCGGTGTCAAAGTTGACTAGCTCCAACGGGTCTGAGTCTCGGGTTTTCCCGAACCCTGCGAGCACCCAGCCCATCTCGACCAGTCGGTCACCGTTCGGTAGCTGACGGGTCCGTTTCAGTCGTTCCATCCTGTCCCTCCAATCGGAGTTGCTCGATCTTGTCATGCTGTTCGCAGTATGCGGATCCCCGGAGCCTGGCCCGCATGCATCGGTCGTCGAATAGCTCCCCCCGGCGCCGCACTTTCGCTGCACAGCGATGATGCGGTTTCGGGATACCTGAGGGGAGCCGATCGACGGGTGGGCGGCGAACCATCACTGCCCCATATCCACTTCGACGTATCCCCACATTTCGCCGGTGATCTCCTGCTCACAGAATTCGCAGGTGCCGTGACGGTCCCTTCTCTGAACGGGACGCCAGGACTTGTTGTGGCGGTAGGTGGGCCCAACCCCTGAGTGGTCGAGCCAGCAACTGCGGCAGGCCCAAAATCCAGGGGTTGCTTTGTAGATATCCAGTGAGCTCATCCTGTCCTCCTGTCCGGTGGTAGACCCAGGTTACTCTGAGTGTTCGTCGAGAGGGAGCTTCGCTGCCCCAGTGCGGGCCTCAGCTGCTTCGTC
This sequence comes from bacterium, assembly GCA_024229275.1. Lineage (GTDB taxonomy): Bacteria > Acidobacteriota > Thermoanaerobaculia > Thermoanaerobaculales > Sulfomarinibacteraceae > JAAESQ01. Next base: position 33,954 of record JAAESQ010000400.1, read on the forward strand.
GAGCGCCTTCTCGAGTTTCCGCAACAGGACGGCTTGGTCTTCGATGATGACCAGAGCCGAGACGGCGAATTTCTCGACCCGGATCAGGTTGCCGTCGACTCGTTTGAACCCGGGTGGGCCTCCGACGCTGATCTCCACGACGGCGAGTATCCGTTCGCCGTCCTCGTACTTGCGATCGACGATCCGCTCACCAGTGAGCTTTGCTACTGCCGAATTGACTTTCTCGCCGTCTAGATCACCGAACGGGAATTGCTTTCTTGGCATGCCTGCCCTCCATCTTCCTCTTCATCTTCAATAACAGGTCAATAACAAGAGACACCCCTTTAGGGGGGTGTGTCTCTATTTGTATTTGAGACCCGATAACAGACTCCAATAACATGTTATCACCAATGTTTACAGGGGTTTTGGTTGGTTTCCTCCTCGTCTTGTTATTCATCAGTCGTTGAGCCCCCAAAGTAGCCCGTCGGCGAGCTTCCGGAACTCGTTGCGGCGTGACAGTTCGGAGCGGACCTTGGCAGTGTCGTCGCTCATCCGGTGCGCTATCTCATCAGACGTTGCAGGGCCGTTATCGAGGATGTCATCGACGATGCGTTTCCATCTCGGAATCGGTTTCACTCCGCCACCTGGCTGCTCAGTTGGCATCTCTACATGATGCGGATTGGTGCCGTAGATTTGGATGGCTTGGAGCTGCCGTTCGTCCTCTTCACCGATGGTGTGGAAGTGGATATCCCAGGCGAGTTTCTTGCCGTTCATTCCGGCGTCGTTGTCCTTGAAGCATTCCCAGACGACTGTGTCGCCGACACGCTCTGCGTTCCATGCCATTCGTAGCCTGACCTCGGACATGATGGATCCGAAGAACCGGGTCGCTCGTTTCCGAATGTTCTCGGCTGATTTGTGAGCGAGTACCAGGGTCGGAACATCGAGTCGCCGGACCGCATCGTAGAACGCAGACACGGCTTCGTCGTCGGTGAGGGGACCACCGATAGCTGCCGACATGGAGTCGATGATTACGGCGTCGATATCGTACTTCAGGATGTCCTCGACTAGGCCCCCGACAGCGTCGGCGAGCGGTGCGGTCAGGTGCTGGTAAGTGAGCCAGGGTTTCACATCGAGTTCGGCACCACGACAGATAGCTCCGAGGCGTGAAGCGAACCGGCCGGGGCCGGACTCCCAGTCCAGGTACAGGATCTTGCGGAGATTGGCATTCCGGCGTGTGTTCTTGCGCAGGATCTCGTTCCCGGTTTGGATCTGGAGTGCGATCGCTTCGGCCAGGATCGACTTGAACGAGTCCGGTGCGGCTGCGATCCCGACGACTCCGGGGAATGGCCAGATCGGGTAGATGATCCACCCCGACAGTTCGGCCGCTTTCTCGGGGTCTGGGTTTTCGACGGCTCGGCCCTGCCGGTACCACTCCAGCATGTTCATTTTCACCGACTGGAGGAATACGTGGACCGCTTCCTTGTCGGCTGCCGGGACCTTCCGCATCGCTACTTCGATCCCGCCCATTGCGGAAACGGAGTACAGGTTGATCCGGGAAGTGGCCATGACAATCTGGGGACCGGCGCCTTGCCATTCGACCGTGAGTAGGACGTGGATCTCGTTCTGTCGTCGGCCCCGGACCGGCCACGTCGAATGGACCTTCCATCCCTGCCACTCGTACTGGATTTCCAACTGGTCAACGGCGAAGACTTGCCAATCCTTCACGATGACTGCCGATCTTGTAGCTCGTAGGCGTCGAGTATTTTTCTGGTTGCTTCTGGGGTGAGGTTCCCTTCCTGGTTCAGCGCACCCATAGCTTCGAGGGTTTCGTAATCCGACGTTGGCCTGTCGTTGATGAGGTCGCCTTCGAAGGCTCTGAGTAGCCGCATCGACTCGGGCGGGATCGGTGTCATCCGTTCCCGGGCCTGGTCCTCGGCTACCCGTTCCTTGAATTCTCCGTGGAGCTCACCTGGGTCGTCACCGTGGACAAAACGGTTGTACAGATCGTCAATCCAGCCACTCATTTTGGGGTGCCTGAGCTTGAAGCGAGAGACATTATCGAGTACTGTCCTTTCTGCGAGAGACACGCAAATCATAACACCGGCCAGTTGAGCCCCTCATGGGATTCCTGGCCGGTGTTCTGTTACCCAGATCCTGAGCCCTTCAGCAACCCGCCAAGCCTTAACTCGTGTCGGGATGATGTCGGGACCCATGCCTGGGATCTTTGCTAGCTCGGTGTAATACCAGTCCTGGCCCTTCCCACCAGGTATCGCTTGGTCGGTCAGAAGGGCATGATCGTCGCAGGCCCGCATCACGTTATCGAGGGTGTCTGCGGATTTACGGCCGCCCATGCCAATCGAGTGGAGATGTGCCATTTGGGTAGCCGGTGCGGTACAGCTAGGAAACTCGCAATCGGATCCGAGACCGAATACTTGCGCTCTGAGTTCGGATCGCCGCTGTCCTCGGCTAGCTACCACGAGTAGACACTTCCTGAGACTCGATATAGACTCATCTTACTCCGTAGGAAAGGACAGGCTATATGGAGCAGCAACCATCCTGGTACGACAACCGTACCGAACTAATCGGTTTCCTTCGCTGGTACGCCGAAGAAAATGCCCATCTCATCGGCATCGAGTGTGGTGTCATCGACATCGTTGAGAAACCCTGGAAATGGAACGACGAGTACGAAGCGTTCAAGCTGGCGACTGCCGATCCCCGCTGGTACCAGTCGACCGAATGCCCCCGATGTAAGCATGAGTGCCCGCCGCAGTATCCGTCACTGAGTCGCACCGACAATGAGACGTATATCTGCGACGACTGTGGCACTAACGAAGCGATCGAGAACATGACCGGCCCCTGTACTCCGCAGTCCGATTGGCCAGTCAGTTATGGCAACTGAACCGTTCATCGTCTGCCCGCTCTGCCAAGGCCGAGGGACCCAAACCCTCCACGGCGCAGCGTTCACCGCAGACGAGATCGACGAGCAAGGGCCCGAATTTCTCGAGGACATGATGGAAGGGGTTTACGACCATCCGTGTGACCACTGTGGAGGGAAGCGGGTCACGACCGACACTGAGTGGAACGACTGGCAGGAACGCCGACACGAACAGGAAATGGGGTACTGAATGGAACCAGAGAATCGGATCGAGATCCTCTACAACGGCCAGACCGGAGTCCCGTTCCGGTACACCTGGCTCGGAGGTCTCACCGTCAACATCGCCCGCCCCGAGTGGCCCGGCACCTACGAGGACCCGGAAGGGGATCGGTGGATCACATTCGACGTGTTCACTTTCATGGACTCGCCTACCGATTGGGATGAAGTCAGAGCAACGATCAGGCGTCGCCACGGCGAGTACACCCACCCCGACGGTGGGCCCGATAACCGATATCTATGCCACGTCATGCGGGACCCCGAAGACGGAGGCTGGGGAGGGATCAACCAATGACCGAAGAATATGCCGTTTTCGACCTCGACAAAGCTGAAGCCGTGAGTGCAGCGATGAAGGCAGCAAAGCCTATGACCGATAAGGAAGCGATACGGGAGCTCAACCGGCTGTACCTGATTGGCCTCTACTCCCTCAACGGGAGATGGAACCCAGACCGGAGCAGCGTCGGTAGGGCATATCAGGCGATCGTGGAAGGGTTACACGGCATCCAGATCGGAATCGCCCTACACGGCTCCTGGCGCCGCTACGTGGACGATCTACGTGCTGAGTGGGTAGCGGCCGCAGCGCTCACTGGGAACGGATCGGCTGAGGCGCTTTACAGCGGCTGGGCCGATTCCCTCACCGCACTCGTAATCGAGAAGGAGGACGCCTCGATGGGCAAAAAGCGGATCGAGTCAGAGATCGCACCGCACACGCTAGACAACGCAAAGGAGGGCGAGTGACCTACGACCCCGACGACCAGACCTGGGACACGCTGGAGGTGGAGCGGTGGATCGACAACACGGAGCCGCTGTACAACGCATCAAAGACCTGTCTCACTGCAGCGGATTACCAGGCAGGATTCGAGGACCTGCTCAACAGCCTGGTGGATATGGACGAAGTGAACTGGGACTACATCGCACAGGAAGGACAGGTGAAAAATGAGCATCGCAGTTGAGGTCAGATTTCTCCCACCATGCGACTTCTGCAAGGAGGACGCCCGCTACGACGGCAAGACCAGGACCGGCCCTTGGGCGTACATGTGCCCAACCCATTGGCGGGCACACGGCATGAAACTCGGCACCGGTTGGGGCCAGAAACTGATTAGCCGAGCCGAAATCGATCTGAAGGAACGAACCGATGACCAGTAACTATCCACCCGGCGTAACCGGCGCGCAACACCAGACCGGAGCAGCCCGATTCGAATGTCCCGCCCACGGCACCAACTGGGGGTACTCCTGGACCGAGCTGGGAGGGTTCTTCGTCGAGAACCCCCTACCGCATGGGGTCGACGAGTTCGCCAACGACAACTCGCAAGCCTGCCCCGACGAATGCGACTACATGGACCGGGCCCGATGGGAAACCGAGGTGGAAGCGGCCCGCTGCAACACGATCGTATACCAGGCCCGCAACCGACACGACAACGTCATCGAGCACACGATTGCTTGCGGCGCTTGGACTACCAACGTCGTCGACTGGGCGTACATCGAGTACGGAGAGATGACCGGGAAACGCATCAGCTGGGACTGCCCGCATGGGCACGAATTCGAAACGGAGGAAGTGTAAATGGCAGGCACTACTGGACTGACCGATGCCCAACTGGTCGCTCGGGTCAACGAGCTGTACGACCTGGCCCGGAAACAGGCCGCCCGGATGAAACTCATCGAGGAAACCAAACCGGGGTTCCGCAACGACAGCACCTGGCGGGATCTCGAACGGATGAAGATCAGCTACATGATCGAAGCCAACGCACTGATGGACTCCGGGCAGATCCCGTGGATCCGAGACAACGGACTCGGCAACGTCGTCGACTCTATACGTGACGAGTCGGTCGAAGTAGTTGCTCGCCGGGTATACAACGGCTTCGAGGCTGAGCGGGACTGGAACGAATCGGATGGCCGCATGATCCACCTCGCAGTCACCTCCGGTCGGACCCACATCCACACGCTGAGTTTCACTCGCCGAGAGACCGTCCAGGACGTCATCAACCAGTTACAGGCCGAGGTCGCCAAGTGGGACAACTACGAAGGCCCCAATAACATCCTGATCTAGGAGGACAGATGCCAGAAGACCAGCCGCTATGCGGCCCCTACGAAATCGCCGACATCTTGGAGGTGCATCGACAGACCCCGCGCAAATGGTCCAGCAACGGGATCCTGCCACCCCCGCGGCAACGACTCTCAACCGGACCTGTCTGGAACGTGGCCGACATCATCGAGTGGGCCAAAACCAACCAGAAAGGGAAGTACAAGAATGGCTGACCCGAAACTGATGAAGGTCGCCGACCTGCCATCTCTCAACGAACGGTTCCCATGCCCGACCTGCACCCAGGACATTCTGCCTGAGGAGATCGAGATCGACTACGAGACGTTAGTCATCCTGACCGACTGGACCGTGGGCCAACTGGTTTCGTTCATCCAACTAGCGCGCAACTCGGGGCTGGATTTCGCCGAACTCGCAGCCACCGTCACAGGCGGCGTCATGCCAGGAATCGGCGGCGCTCTGGCAGGGGACGTGGGCACGATTGCGATACCGGATCTGAACGGCATTTTCGTCGGGATCGAACCCGACGGATACGCCCACTCGTGACGATGCAATTAACGACGAAGACCGGAGAGCGGAACCGGGTACACATCTGTCGGCCGGATGATCTCAATGAGACGTACTGCGGAGTCGGCCAGCAGGAATGGGCATGGGAAGAGGACGACGATATAGCCGAGGCCGAGATCCCCGCTCTCTGTAAGCGGTGTAGCTCAGCGCACTACCACAGAGGAGATCGTGTCGGGTATCCCTAGTAGACTGAGAGTGTCTCTCGAAAGGACAGGAATATGGCAGAACAGCCAACATCACTGGAGCTAGTGAAACTGCTGGAATCGGCAGCTACGGCTCTGGTCCACATGCCACCGGAGGATGATGAAGTGGCCGACGTGATCAGCATCATGGACCGCTGCGAACGTCTCCTCAAGACCACCCGCCGATCCTGGGAACGGAAGATCGTCACGGAGATGGAACCGATCCCGCAGGCGAAACGGGTCCGGCAACCGAAACGCAAGTCGACTCGGGACGTTGCACCAGTTGCCCAGTCCCAGGACTTCGAGCTACAACCGATCACGGAGACGGAACGGACCTACAACTTCCCAGCGACCGTTACCAATATCCAACGAGTCACCGGTTGGGATACGCTGCGAACCCTCTTGGAGCTCAACCGGGCCGATGCGTTGCGGTTCCAGTTCCAGTGGACGAATCTCAAGACGTTTCTCAAGCAGGTCCGGGTACCGATGACACTCGCATTCGAACCGGTCGATGATGATGACGGGATTGAGGGCTACATGGTTGGGGAGTACGAGAAAAACACTGGCCGGTTCAAGAAGGTTCCGATTGAGGACAAGGACCGGGTACAGCCTATGGAGGTCGTGCCGGACCCGGAGCCCGAACCCGAAGGAGACGATGCGGTTCCGTTCCATCCGATGGCACCCGGCGATGAAGTCGGCGAGTAATGCCCTGGGTGATCCAAGTGGCTAGCCCGCATAACTGCCCCGAATGTCAGAGACTGTTTCTGACCCGGCCGCTGCTACGTGACACCGTGCGTAGGACTGCTCTACTGACCGGCACACTTGCTGCGACAGCACTAGTCGAGCATCGGCTCGCTGAGGAACACATCGAACACGAACACGACGCAGAGGACAGGCAGCTCCGCAAGGAGCGTGAAGCGAAATGGAGAGGCTATGAGTAAACCGACAAACGCCGAACTAACCGAGCAGCTAGCCCAGGCGCGGGCTGAGCTGGCCGATAAGCGGAACGGCATCAACCAGGCGTGGCATTACATCCTGCACGACATGCCCGAACTGGAGCGACGGAAGGTGCAGACCTTCACCGCTTTCAACATCGATGACGTGTACGCCTCGATCCACCCGTTACTGATCAAGCATGGCGTGATCATCGTGCCGCGGGTAGTCAGCTACGAGTGGCGAGATGGCACGTTCCCGAACGGCGGTGCCTGTCTCGATTTCGTGCTCACCGTGGAATACGATTTCATCGCTATCAGCGACGGAACCAAGTTCACCGCAGTCGGCTTTGCCCAGGGCCGAGACAACCAGGACAAAGGCCCGAACAAAGCAATCCAGCAGGCACTCAAATATGTGCTGATCCAAATGCTCCAGATCAACACCGGAGAGGATGCAGAAGAGGACCCCGGCGACACGCCAGCAGCGAAGGAAGCCGCCGAGGCTGCCCAGGCTAAGGCCCAACGGGAGAGCGACATTCTGCACTACACCAACAAGGCCAAGGCAGCGATCTTCTCGATGGCCAAGAACGACAAGGACGAGGCGAAGCGGGGATTCGAGCTAGCGCTCCACGCAGCGGAGCTCACCGAGATTGTCACGTCAGACGATGCGGACAAGGTGATCGACGAGGCGTCTGATATCTACGAACCGGTACCGAAGGAGAGCGAGCCGATCACTGACGGATCGGATGCCCCGTTCGAGGACGGACCGCATTCCGGATGAAGTTTCCAACTGACCACAACGACATACTGATCTGGTCCCTGGAGGCGACGTTCATCACCACCTGTGACCTGTTCACGTTTCTGCGGGACCAGTCCAACTGGCCGGAGTTTTCCTATCAGCAGTTCACCGAAGCGCTCCAGCATGGACGGGACTCCGGTTTCATCGGCACTGAGGAGGGCCGATCATCGGACTGCCGCGCATGCAAGGCTGCTCTCGGAACTGCACCGCTTGATCCCGAGCCTTGGCGCTCGATTCGTCATGACGGGGTCTGTCTCACTATCGCGGGGTACGACCGGTTGAGGGAGATCCGGCAATGAGTCGCCCTGTAGATCCTCTGTCAGCATTCGCTGTTTGGGAGGGTCAGGTACTTGGTCCCGACTTGGAACTGGATCCTGGTTTCTACGGTGAAGGGATCCGCGTCCCCAAGATCCATTGCCATCTCGCCCATGGTCACGTCACTAGCTCCGGTAGGCAAGATCGACAAGGCGTAGTCCATCCTGCCGTGTATCTACGACTCGCCCTGGGTGTGATCGGAACCGGACCGAAGTATCACATCGTGGATGTACTCGTAGATGCCGATGTTGCCCGAGATCTCGCTATCGGACTGGCTGGGGCATCGACCAGATCGGCGCTAGATATCGAAGCGGGCCAACAAGACTGAGCAGCCCACCAAATCGCCGGTACTAGACCTGGGGTGGAGTTACCCACCCCAGGTCTATTTCTGTCTCTCGGGCTAACTGAGGCCCAGCACAGTGGATTCTGAGGCCTTATGCGTCCTTGTAGGTGTACGTCCCGGCCCGAGCTGGGCGGTGCCGTTACGGGTAGCGATCGATGCCAGGGAGGTGAGGGCCGATAGGAGTGCACCGCCACCGGCGAACCCGATCGCCAATTTCCAGTCGACGCCGAACAGGTTGAACCCTTCACCCAACCCGAGGCCGAGGATCACCGACTGTGCGGCGGACTTCACCGACCGTTCGGTTAGGTCGATCCAGAATGCTTTCGTCCACATATTGTTCGCTCCGTTTCTACTCGTCGAGGAGACCGGCCCGGTCGAGGAACACCATCAGTTCCTCCTTATCGAGCGGGTCCTTCGGGTCGGTGGCGTCGTAGTGGTCAGTGTCGGGATTGTCACCTTTGACTACCCCGACTGCGAACGCCTTGGACCATGACGGTTTCGCCCAGTCCGATACGTCTTCCCAGTAGGGCTCACCATTAGGTCCTAGTTGCACTCCTGTTCCTTTCGTCACGAGATCTCGGATCTGTGTCATGGCGGTATCGTGTCCGCCGTTCCAATTCGGGTCCCGTTTGCGGGATGTCCATTCGGCATGCGAGATGATTGCCGAAGCGGGGTAATGCCAGAACTCGGCGAGGACGATGTGGGCGAGTCCGATAGCGATGACAGTTTCCGTGTCGATCGGTGATCCGTCTCCTGGGTGGTCTACCTCGATATTGACGAAGTGGGGATTGCCGTTCATGTCGTCCGTGAGTCCACGCTTGTATGCCTGGTCCGGTGGTGTGGTACCTGCCGTGACCTCATCGAGGACGATGGTGGAGCCCTTCCCGGAACTGTAGTTGCATGCCCCGTATGCGATGAGAACGAGTTTCCCGTCGGCTTTGGCATTGACGTTGCATTTGATACGGCCTTGGTCGGTGACGCCCGCCAGGTTGTCAACGGGATACGGCACTGGTGGTGCGGTGTGGTGGACCATTGTTCCGACGGGAACCGAGTTATCCCAGCCGCCCCCCCGACTTTCCCAATCCGGGTACGTATCGACGTCGAGCCCGGCAGCCCGAAGGGCGTTGAGTAGGTAGGCGGGGCTGGTCATTGTGGGTCTCCATCTCTGCGGCCGCCCCGTTTACGGGACGTGACATGCAACTCGACTAGGTTCTTGACTTCGCTCAGCTCGTCCTGGATATCTTCCTGACCGCGGGTCAGTGCGGTGATGTGGTCAGCGACAGTGAGGCCGCCGTTCGGATGGAACTGCTCAGTGAGGTCCTCGATCATAGGTAACGCCTGTTCGAGGGTCTGGTGCATATCAGCTAGCTTGACTGCTGTCCTCACGATTCCCCATCCTCTCCGAAGTGCCAATCCGAATACGCTGCCAGCTGCGATGACTGCTGAGATCCGTATCCAGGCGTCGTTTACCCATTCTGTGTCGATGCTCTAATTCCTTCACGTACACCGTACAGCATGGTCTCGCCACCCCCACAGTGGATAATGCTACCGCCAGGGCCCGAAATTCCGGTGGTGGAACGACTGCTCCCGGTGTGGCATAGTGTCGGCGTGTCACGCAAAGACGAAGCTGCTCAACTCTTGCTCGACGGCCAGGACGTCGCAGTAGTGGCAGCGGCTACCGGTCTCCAGAACTCGACCGTGACGAATATTGCTCGCCGGTTAGCCCAACCACTCGACGGCGATTCGTCGTTTTGCGGCACTGGGCATATCCGTTGCAAAGGCTGCGGCCAGCCATGCGTCACCCATTCGATACGGTCAACCTGCGCTGCGTTAGCGACCCCGTACTAGGCCGACGGCGCTCCGTAAAACGGGATGTAATAATCCCCGTCGGCGATCGGGTTCGTCGTCTGATCATCCTGGACCCGGATCTTGAGCCAGCCGACGATCGAGCCTGGCGTTGTGAAGTCGGCAGCATCGACTAGCGCCCGATCAACATTGGTATCGGACGTGCCGATGAACTCGAAGAAATCCTCATCAACGTCGTCCTGTTGCAGTGTCAAGACCGGTACTGCTCCAGCAGTGTCGTCCTGGTAGTGGGTCGCAGCGCCCGAGTCGGTGCAGATGCGGTTACCAAGTCCGCTCGACGTGTTACTCCAGAACCCGGTCTGGTGGTTGTGTGACTGGATGCAGGCGTAGTTGTCGGCTGCGGTCCCGGAGGTCACTAAGGCGTACTGGTGCTGGAACGATGCGCCTGCGGCCAGTGTGACTAGGCCCTCGACCTCGTTCTCGTTGCCGGTTATCTCCACCAGGTCGAAGGCGTTGTCGGAGCTGAGACGTGACTCTCCGGCGAACTCGACGAGGTTGCCGTCGCCGTCGATCTTCACGGCCTTCCGCCGGATGTCTTCGATGTGGACTCCGACAGCGGTGTTGCGGTCACCTGTGACGGATAGGGCGACATCCGAGGCGGTAGCGTTGACGTTGATGTAGAGGCTGTCGATGTGCTGCCCGTCGCCGGATATCAGCACGACACCGTCAGCACCAGACTCGCCACCCTTCACGTAGAGGTCGTCGACGGTGGTCGTTGAATCTCCGGAGATATCGACCTTGAGGGTGTTGTCGCCCTCGAACCAGGAGTTAGCGACTTGGGCTCCGGCGTCAACGTCGATCGTCCCGCCGTTAGTGACGACGGTCATGCCTTCGACTCGATTCTGGAATGTCACGTCCACGATGTCTCCTCGGCGGTGCGGGGATCGTCCCAGCTCGTAGTATCGGGTCGGATCAGTCGGCACCACAGGCGGCATGCTTGGTTGATAGGTTCGTTCCATGCCTGTTGCAATCGTGACAGTATCGACGAGTGGGCAACAAAACCTCGAGGACAGATGTGGACCTCATGGCAGGGGGATCGGTGGCGGCCCCGTAGCTTGTACCCGCCGAGCAAATGCAGCGGCCGGTCGTAGTCCCGAATCGGGGTTTCACTGAGGCGGGTGTCGTCCTGGAGAATCACGAACCAGCCCTCCGGGCGGTCCTGTAGATAGCCCATGAGGGCAGTGTACGACTTGACGATGGCGACCCGTTTCGGAATGTCACCCATCTGCTTCCCTCTCCACAGGGGAACACCGTTGACAGGTTCGACCGCTTCGAACCGGTGCGGCTCGATACCGAACTCGGCTAGGTGCTCGACTATGGCGTCCCATCGGTCGGTGTCGTCGGCTCGGTTAATCACCCAGGTTTCCACGTCAGCCCCCATTGCACTCAACGATTTCCATCAGGGCAAAGTCCTTCACAGGGCCACCGAAGATGTGCGTCAGGCTCGGGTCGGACCAGACAAACGTGATCTCGTCGCCGAGGCCTCGGAGCCGAACTCCGGCCAATGTGGTCAAGTCGGTGAGTAGATAGAAATTGCCCTCGGATAGAACTACGTCACCGAAGCCGAGCGTGTCGCAGATGTTGTGAGCGGCGATGATTTGTGGCCAGTCGTCAGTGCCGTAGCAAACGAAATCGGCGGCGGCTTGGGATTCGGGGCGAGCATCAGAGGCGGCGACCCGGACGGTGAATGCTGGCCGGATCCCGGCTCCGGTAATCCCGGTAGCAGTATCTGGTTCATCCTCATCGAACCGGTACTCCTCCAAGATTGCGCTAACGGCCTCACCGAGCACTCTGATCTGTGACGCTTGCGCAGCTGATGCGTATCCGGGGTTGAACACTGGTTGTGACGTGTCGGGTCCTGTGCCTCCGCCAGCGTACGGAGTGGGACCGCTACTGCCTGTCCCTCCGCCCGAGGATGGGACTATGAAGGGTTCGGCTGAGCCGCCCGATACCGTCCAGATAAGACCTGGCTCCAGGGCATCCGTGAAGTCGATCGATTCGAGTCGGCGTTCGATGCGGGTGGTTCCGTCAGCGAGCACATAGTCGATGATGTCGCCGGTGTCGTATTCGACCAGTGGCCGTGGCCACAGCGGATCGTCGCTGCTGTCGAGCGGGGGTTCAGTGATCACGACTCGGGGAGCGAGCGTTTCGGCTAGGAAGTCGGCGAGCCGTTGGGTGACCCAGTCAGTGAGGTCACTGGAATCGGTGAAGCGCCGATCGAAGACACCTTGGGCTCGGCGGCCGATAGCACCGATGGAATCGGTATCGCCGATGCGGGACGTGAGCCCGGCTTTGCCTTCAGCCATGAGGTAGTTCGAGATCGGGGCCTGGCGGGTGACATTGGACGGGAGAGTGCCCTGGCCGATCACGATTGCGGGGTCGTCGGCGCCGCCATGATCGGCGCCCATGCCACCTGGGTTGTACACCTGGAGGTCCCATTCGCCGGGGGTCCCGGAAGTCGGGACGAGTCGCCACTCGTAACCGAGTTTCTCGAATTGGCGCATCATCTGGAGATACGACTGGCGTCGCTTGATCGTGAGGGATAGAGCGGAGTGGGCCCAGGCGTTCCCGCCCGAGTCGAGGACAGTCGTGAAGTCGAGATTGATGTATGTCAGTGCAGCCCGGCCGGGGGCGTGATCGGTCTGGGCGTCGTCGAACAGATCGTGGAGCATTACGCCCGGGGTAGCAGCGGCGAGCCCTTCAGCAGCAGACCAGTCGTCCGTGTAGACCTGACCGGGATCGCCTGTCCCTACATAAGCGAAACGCATCACGACCTGGGTGACACCATCGGGGATCAGGACATCGGCTGCTGTGAACTGGGTCCATGTCGATGCGGCAAGCGCCGTACCACTGAACGGGGTGGATGACCCGACGAATTCTTCGGTCGGTGTCCGGATCACGAGCCGCCATAGCGCGGCGGTATCGGCAGTGTTGGCCCACATCGAGAACTGGTAGAGGCCACCGGGCTTGACGTTGATGACTTGCTGCACTCCGGCGAACTGGTTGATGCCGTTGAACCCGAGCGAATAGGTGCCGGTGCGGACAACGGCGGTGGAGATGAACGGATGGCCGGGATCGAGTAGTCCGTGGATCCAGTTGACACCCTGAGCGATCGTCTGCGAGATCGTAAACGGTGCAGTTGATAGGCGACCTTCGGTGTCTTTGACAAGTGTGGATGTCATTCCGGTATCGGTGACGCTCATGTCTGGGCTGATAATGGCTGGGTCGACGTATTCGATCCGCCACGGATCTGCGTCGGTACCGGCACCGGTAACGAGAACGTTACTGATCCCCGTCGTCGCTTCGAGTGCTGCCTCGAAGACGGCCGCAGTGGCGTCCCAGTCAATCGATGCTGTCGTATCGCCTTCGACGGTGACCGTGAACGAATCGGCCCCGGCGCCATCATTTGACAGGGTGTAAACCTCGTTGACGACTTGGGGGTCTTCAAGGCCTGGGTTCTTGACTACGTTCTTGCCGCCGTATATGTGGTCAGGAAACTGGGTAGGGAATATGGCGGAGCCGTCCCAGTCCCAGACTTCAACGAATTCGGTATCGAGCACTGCTTCGATGTTGCGACCGCCGAGACGATACATGTTGGCGTCGTCAGCGTCGGCGAGCGGGTCCTCTGTTAGCCATTCAAGAACCGGTTGGTCGTCGGGGTCACCTGGGCGGTGGGCCCGGATGAGGGAAACTACGTCGTTGGTGTGGTCGTCCGGGTCGGTGAATAGAACCTGGTTGATAACAGGGGTACCGTCGGCTTGGAGTGCGCCTTTCGGGATCTCGACTGAACCACTGCCGATTGGTTTCTTCGGTTTCGAGCCGGAACCTGTGACGGCTTGGAGGTCTCGTACTTTGACCGTGAATGGTGATTGTCCTGGGAACGGCCAGGCCGAGTAGCGGAGTCCAGTCATATCAGTGCCAGTGGTCCCGGTAGCTGACGGTGCATTGGTTCGTGACGATCGTCACGTTCGTTGTCCCAGCTCCGAGCCACATCCAGTGCAGCCGGTTAGGTGGTTCGAGGCGTCCCGGTGTCGGTGAGCCGCCGTTGCTGATCTGGCGTTGTCCGACGTCGACGAGGCACGCAGCGTTGACTTCGAGAATGTCGCCGTTGTCGGTATTGGTCAGTATCGAGGCGCCGGGGAATGTGTAGGTCGCATTCGAGATCCGAGCGTTGCCGACCTGGACGACTGTGTCTGGCGACCCCCCAGGGTCGAGTAGCTTCGATTTCAGTTCTTCGGATTGCCAGTAGGGGTAAGCAGCTGAACAGATGACAGGGAAGTCATACGAACCCATTGCCTGATTGAAAAATGCTCCCTCGATGAACTGTGATTCGACGAGTGGCTGGATTTGGATCCAACGGATATCACCGTTCTCCATGTCCCGTTCCAGGATGACCTGTTCACCTGCCCCGGCGATGAGCTCCATGATGTCGTCCATGTTGGCTTCGAGATGTTCACCGACCGATGTGGTGACGGTACCGGTGGCGTCCCGTCCGTAGGCTCGGAAGTTGAGTGTGAGGGTCTTGGCCCGGACTGGTTTCCGTTCCCGATAGAACTGGCCATCGGAGCCGAGCAGCTGCGGGTTCTGGCCCTTGTACCCGGAGAATCCGTACATGCCGCTGCGGGTGGAGATGGCGATACCTCCGGCGTCGATCACAGTCCCACCGGATAGGACTGATCCGGAGATGGAGCCGCCGAGTCGGAGCCTGGAACATGCTGTGTCGAATGTCATCATCTACCTCTGTAAGCTCCGGTTGCCGCAACGATTGTGGCCACGGTGTTGCCTGCCTGTGCCGCGTTGCCTGCGATATCAGAATCGGTCGGATTGATGATTACCACAGACACGTCCGGTGACTCCTGTACACCGCCACTGATGGTCCTCGGGTCGGCTAGGTCTGGGCCTGGGGCGGCACCGGGCAGCACCGGTGTCCCACCTACAGAGGCGAGCTGTACCCCGACAGTGATCGTGTCGGGGATGCCTAGCAGCGCAGCCTCCAGTTCGTCGTCATCGACAAGGAACTCAACGGTCGGGCCGATCTCGGTATTGTTGAGGATCTCGGCATCCTCCAGGAGTAGCAGCACGTCCTCTCTCGTAGTGCCCAGGACTTCGGCAAGTATTCCGAGAGACCGGTCGAAGGCCCCGCCCTGCAGGTTGACGTCGCCGAGTCCCCGCAGAGTGGCGTCGGCTTCCAGAGCAGCGCTGGCCACGTCAAGAGTCAGGTTGGCGATTTCCTGAGCGGATGCTTCCCCGGATTCCCGAGCCTCAGCCAGTTTCTCCTCGGCAGTAGTGAGACGTTCCTGGGCCTCTGCTGCAGCGAATACCGGGTCGGTCAGTTCGAGGGTCTTGGACCGGAATTCGTCTGCGGCGATAGTGGCCGCTTCGATACCTAGCCCGAATTCAAGGATCTCGTCCTTCGCCAACCCGATGGCCTCTCCGACGGTGGAGGCTGTCTCGGGTAGCTCGGCGATTGCGTCGTTTAGTTCCTGTTGGGCCTCAGCAGCAGCAACAACAGCGTCGGCTTCCTGCTCGTAGAACTCGATCATGGCCTCAACAGGGGCCATCGCTGCCTCTTGGGAACTGGCGAGATCGAGCGCTTCGGCTGCTTGAGCTTCGGAAACGTAACTCGAAACGGACGTCCCGAGCGAGTCGAAGATACCGCCGAGTGTCGAGAACGTGAAAATGGTGTCTTCACCGATCAGGTCGGTGCGGTCCAGCTGTTGGGCTAGCTCAATGAATCGGTCTTTGAGGAACCGGGTTTCCTGCGCTGAGAGCCGCCCCTCAGTGACCAGAGTACGGAGCGCCGATGCTTGGGCCTCGATCCCGACACCGCCAGCGGCAGCTGCTTCAGTGATCTCCTCAAATAGCCGAATCAGGTCGTCCTCATCAGCGACGGTCTGGAGCGCATTGGCGTAGTCGGTGGTGTTATCCACCCCGTCAGCCAGGATGCTCTGGAAGTCACGGAGAATGGACCGGGACCCGAACAGGGTATCGGCGAACCGGAAAGCAGAATCGGCAGCGTCGCCGATCTGGTTACCTGCCTGAGTGAAGTCCAGTTGGGCGACAGCTACTGCGGCCTGGCCAACATTGACGAGACTCCCGACAAGTCCTTCGCTGACTGTGAACAGATCCGATGCGCTCTTGACAATGGTCGGGATGACCCCGGCGAGGGAGACCAGGAGCGGTACCAGTTCGGTAAGGGCGGGGACGAGAGCGTTGCCGATAACAGCCTGGGCGTTGGTCCATGCCTCGGTGAGTGCCCGTTGCTGGTTGGCAAGTTCCCCTGCAGTATTGGCAGCGTCGCCTTGGACTGCTGCGGTTTTCTCGAGGATGAGCTCGACAGTGGCGAGTGCTTTCTGCTGGTCTGTGAGTTCGCCGGTGACTCCGAATAGTTCCTGACCGAATCGTTTGACCTCGTCGATGGAGAACGATCCGGTGAAGCGGCGGATCGCTTCGGCTTCGCCTCGGATAGCTCCGTTGATAGCTGCGAGCGCATCAGCTACTTCGGTGTTGAAAACGGATGCGAGATCGGCGGCCCGGTTGGTTAGCTCGATCGTGATATCGGCTGCGTCATCTGCGGCGAGTCCGAACCCTTGGAGCAGGTTGCCGGTGGAGGTGGCTAGGGCGTTGAACTCGGAAGCGGCAAGGAAAACGGCATCGGAGGTGTCCTGACCGAAGGCGAGCACTTTCTCGGAGGCTTCACCGAATACGACGTTGACAGCGTTGATGGATTCATTGAGATCGGTAGCAGCGTTGACTGCGTCTCCAAGGAACTGAGCGATTTCCCTAGCACCGACTGCGGCCGCAACACCAATCGCTATTCCCTTGAGTGATCCGCTGAGGCGGCTTGCAGACGATTCGGCATCGTCGGTTTCTCGGGCAAGTCTTCGGGCCTCGTCCGCTGCGGCATCAGTTGAATCCTCAACCTGCCGCATTTCGCTAGCTAACCCGGCAGCGGCCTCGTCGGCTTGTTCTAGTTCCCGTTCGATTCGGGCTGCTTGGTCAGCGGCCTGGTCGAATTCTTCGGAGAGCTGTTGGACACCTGGCCCGGTCTCAACATCGACCTCAACATCGGCGAGTGCACGGTTGAGGGCGTTCTCGACCTCACGGATTGCGGCGAGTGCTTGGGATACGTCGAGCTGTAATTCGTCACGTATGTCAGCCATATCGACAGATGATACCTGTCACCCCCTCCGGTTCGGTGATGGACCACGCATTGCGGCCTCATTGAACTTGTCGATTATGGCCTGTTCTTCGTCCGTGACGGGTATCCGGTCGAGACCGAGAGTGGCCCCGATTTGCCATGCTTGCCAGTCCAGGAACTCGGTCCATGTGACTGACGGGAAACGACGATTAACAACCTGCCAGTAGTACCAGACGAACTGGGTTCCGGGCGGTAGCGACGATCGGCCTTTAGCGGCAGCGAGCGCTCTATCACGGTCAGATAGGACTACCCACTCTTCAAGACGAAAGGGCTGCGCCCCCAATGTCGAACGACTTCGGTCACGAACGGGAGCCGGGACAGCCAGGGCGGCCAGTCCAGCACGTCATCTGGGAGGTCTCCGTTGAGGTTGAGATCCTCATTCGCTTTCTTGATGAATGCGACGACAGCGGCCTCGACCTCAGCATCGAGTTGTTCTGCTGCTTCGGTGGCACCTGCGGCTTCGGCGGCTTTCACCTCAGGATCGGTCTGTAGCTCGATCTCGTCTTCGTCGTCCTTGCCTTCGTCGGTGAGGGCGGCCGTGAGAGTGAGCAGCCCCTTGCGGGCCTTCTCGGTGATCTCCATGTGGAGGTCCTTGCCCCATTTGATCTGGCGGTTGTGGGGTGGCCGCCAGTTCAGGTACACCTCATGGTCGATTTGGAGCCGGACTGCTCCGTCGGGAAGGAACGTTATCGGGCCGCCCTCAATGGGCACAGATTCGAGTCGTGCGGGGGTAGTCATAGAGGTCTCCTGTCCTCGGGGTCCCAGCCAGCATACAGTTTTTTCTGTTTGAGGAAACGAAATCCTCTGGCCCGTTTTTTTGCTCGGAGGAAACCAAATCCTACGACCGGTTTTTTCTGCCGAAGGAAACCCAAATCCTCTGGCCGGTTTTTTCTGCCGAAGGAAATGAAATCCTCCGACAGTTTTTTCTGCTCGTAGGAAACCAAATCCTCCGACAGTTTTATGAGCCGACGATCTCCAGCGGAGATTGGTACCAGGTCACAGTGCCTCGCCATACACCGAGACCGCCGATGTTGGTGACTATCCGCAACGGGCCAAGTGTGAACCTATCAACCAGTTCCGGATTGTCGAAAGCGATATTCGGTTCGCAGCAGGCTTGGAGTAATTCAACCCAGACGGCCCAGGCGATTTCGTGCGACAGTTCAGCAGTGTCGAAGATTTCGGTTTCCTCAATGTCGGCACCGACGCAGACATGCAACTGGTAGGTGAGCTCCACTCGGGTTGAGACGGTACATTTGTTGCCGTCAGCAGTGAGAGATGAGACCCAGGCAACGATGGCGTCACAGTCAATTGCGGGTTCACCGGAGGAGATCCCGACAGTGTCCGGTTCCCAATCGACAGTATCGGCTCCGGCCTTGAGTAACGCTAGGACGTCGAAGGCGGTTTGGTAGAGGACTTTCGGATCTGTGTTGCTCATGCGACCTGCTCCAGAATCTCGTCCCAGATATCGAGTACGTCATGGTACCAATCGACGGTCCCAGACGTGCCTGGATGCTGCACCGACTTGAAAAACTTCGGCTGTTTGCCACCGATCTTGGGCCAGTTGAATACGAGTGCTCGGCCTCGGGCCACGATCACATGCGGCTGTTGATCCTCGATAGTGAACGAGGCGTATTCGACCCCGACTACAACGGAGACGGTGAACCCAGCGGCGCGCACTGTGATCGAGTCTTGCATCGTGCCACCGCCGACGGCAGCTACTGGACTGTTGGCTTTGAGCCGGTTCTCCAGGATGGCAGCGCCACGGACGAGGCGTCGTTCCACACCGAGTAGGTAGTCCCGTCGGAAAGCGGTCAGGTCAGCCATTAGGAACCAACGATCGGTTCCGGTATCCACCTGGTGTCGTCGGGGGAGATGAGGCGGGCCCGTTGCCGTCTGCCTTTGGGGTTGACGGCTTTGAGCCACATATCGATCTCGGTGATGCCGGTGAACCCGTCGTTGGCTGAGAGATCGTAGGTGACCCCCCGTTTGGTCACAGAGACCGCCCCGACAGGGATACGGCACGATGCTTCACCTACACAGGCTTTCACTAGTTCCGTTGTGAGGACGCGTGCGGCGTTCTTTGCCCCTTCCGTAGGTTCTACCCCATAGGAGTAGGTAACGGCCCATGTGCCGTCTGCTGTGGAGGGCAGGGTGAGGTCTTGGCAGCAGGGCCATATGTCCCCGTCGGTGCGTACTAGCCAGTTCGGGCTGTAGAACAGGAAATCGGTGAACGGTTGGCCGTCGATCAGGATCGCGTCAACGGATGTGACGTTGGTGCGGGGCAGTTCGATCTGGTCGCCACCGATGCAGTAGCAGAGATGGAAATCGGAACAGGAACAGCCGCCGGTGGATTGGCAGGGCCGCTTGGTTTCTTGGCAGACCCCGGACCAGCGACGCCCAGATAGGTTGTAGAGGATATCGACGGCGGTGATGATGGCCGACTGGACTACCAGTTGCTGACCGTCAGGGCAGCCACATTCGACAAGGTCCTCGTCCTCTTCGATCCAGGGGGTACAGGGGCCGCTCATGCTACGGAACTCCTCACGACACAGATCCTCGCTTCGAGCACTTTGGCGAAACTACCGGGGCCGGTGCCGGTGACCTTCAGGTACCACAGTCCGGCATCATCGGTAGGTACCCCCACGTCGTAGATACCGGTTCCGATCTGGGTGACAGTGAGCCCGACGCTAGTGACAGACTCATCTGGTTTCTTGACGGCCGCTACAACAGTGTCCGGGTCAGCGAGCGCCCCGTCGGCATCCCGGAACGTGGCTCGCTCAACAGCGGTAGTTCCTACGATCACAGTTGACATGCCAGCAGCTTACCCGATGGACCCTGAAGAACCTCTGCGGATGAACTCCCCAGAGACTCGGGAACGCAGCCCGGCATAGGTCTCCGTCTCGATGGTTGCCGGGTCAAAACTGTTCAGGTTGCCTTGCCCGATACTGTCCAGGTCCCCGGTGATTGGCGGTGGGGTAGGTGCCGGTTCACTAAACCCGATACCGTCGGTCGGTGCCACGTTGGGGAACGTCCCGATCCGTCCGATACCGTCGGTGGGTGCGAGGGTCCCGGCAGACATTACGTGTACTCGTCTCGCACGTTGATGCCTTGATCCTGGTACTGCTGCGACTCGGCGACGTCTTCGAAGATATCGGCAGTAACGAAATCGCCGGTGTCGCCGAGATCCCGGATCGTGTTGACCCCGGTCGAGGGGTTGGTAATGAACTTGCCGATAAGGCGGGTGTAGATAGCGCCCATCCTGCCGATCACCTGGTGGCTGCTGGCTAGCTCGTCCCATACGTCAGATGCGATACCGGCGATAAGAGCGGGGATCGTGATACCGGTGTCGTTCAGGATGGCGGCGATGTCGGCCCCGTCGAACGGGGTGGAATCGGACAGGATCGCATCCCGGACTTCGTTGACTGCGTCGGTAGCGAGCGCATCGGCGTCGATGGCATCGGTGGCTACAGCGGCTGCGTCGACGGCGTTCGGAATCAGGTCCATAGCGTCACCGGGATCGGCTGTCCCACGTGAGCTGATCGCTGCGTCA
>JAAESQ010000401.1 GCA_024229275.1 bacterium
CGCTGTTTGACTTTGTTCCTTCCACTGGTTCCGTAACAGAAAGCGCGATAGAACGGCCGTCGGGTGAGAGGCGTAGGTCGCCGATCCGATACCGCACGAGCGTTTGCTCGGGAGAGAGGGGGCCTTTGGCGGTGCCTTCAGCTTCAGCTTTGGAAGTCTCGGCAGTCTGAGCAAATACTTCAACGGTGGAAAACGCTGCCAGGATGAGAACCACAGCCAGCCAGGGAATGATCTGGAAAGAGATGGAACGATTCTCGTGAGTCATCAGAACCTCCTGAATGGACCGTTTCTACTCTAACCCGACTGGCGAAATGCGCAGGCTGGTGGCTGATCGTGAACTATCGGTGGGCGGGAACTTATAAATCCACAAAGCGGCCTGGCACCTACAGGGCTGCACCCTTGACAGGTAGAAGGTTGTCGGACACTCTCTGCGGGGTCGATTTTGATATCGGGGGTTTTCTCATGCGCAAACCAGTCGTCCTCATCACCGGCGCCGGCGGCGAGATCGGTCATGGACTCATTGAACAGCTTTCCGCCGACGGCGGTGCCTCAATCATCACCGTCGACGTTCGCCCTCTTGGTGACGAGCTCAAACCAATGATCGAACGAGAGTTCGTCGGCTCCATCATGGACAAAAATCTGCTCGACCGCATCCTGGCTGAGTTTGAAGTCGACATGGTCTTCCACCTTGCCGCGGTCCTTTCGACCCGCGGCGAGTTCACACCCATCACTGCCCATGAGGTCAACGTGGAAGGTACGCTGAACCTGCTTGACTTCGCGCAGTCGCAGGGTGAGTCGCATGGGCGGCCAGTGGTCTTTCTCTACCCCTCGTCGATCGCCGCCTACGGCCTCCCGGATCTCGACAAAAAGGGCAGCACTGGCAAGGTCAAAGAGCACGAATGGAACGTTCCGACAACCATGTATGGCTGCAACAAGCTGTACTGTGAGCATCTCGGCCGCTACTACACCGACAACTACAAGCAGCTCGCCGCCGAGGAGCTCGCCGGTAAAGTCGATTTCCGAGCTATCCGCTTTCCGGGTCTGATCAGTGCAATCACCGTTCCTTCGGGTGGCACTTCGGATTACGCACCTGAAATGATTCATGCCGCGGCGCAGGGACAGAACTACGCGTGTTTCGTGCGGCCCGACACCCGCATCCCGTTTATGACGATGCCGGACGCGGTCGACGCCATGCTGCGGTTGGCACGCGCCGACAAGGATTCGCTGAGCCAGACCGTGTACAACATCACGGCGTTCAATCCATCTGCCGAAGAGATTCGACAGCTTGTCGCGCAGGGTTTCCCGGAAGCTGTCGTCATTTTCGAGCCCGACCTGAAAAGGCAGTCGATCGTCGACACCTGGCCCGCGGACGTGGACGACTCCGCTGCGCAGCAGGATTGGGGACTCGCACCGAAGCACGAACTGAAGAGCGCTTTCGAAGAATTCCTGATTCCACGGATCCGAGCGCTCTACGAATCACGGTGAAAGATCCGAACGAAATGTGCGCAAAATCACAGCAGAGGCGATCCTTGGGAATGCTCTTTTGAAGAGGCTCAATTCCTGACGCGGCAGTCTCATCTTCATTGGATGTGGTTGAGATCGTGAAGGTGACGACTCTGTGCTGTCGAGTTGAAGAACAGAAGCATCTGAATAGCAAAGGCTTAGCTTTTCGAGAAACCGCAAGATATAGTGTTGACAAGCCGCAAAACCCCAAGATATAGTGGCTCAAGCCTGATAAATACCTCCTGGCGCAGAGAAAAGGGCATGAAAGTGTCGGTACTGCCCGTGTGCCAGGACGAACCGGGGAGGGGACGAGGCGCGCATGAAGGTTTCGCGGCATTTCACCAAGGTAGGAAGCGACCCGTACGAAGGCATTGAGTTCGTCGAACGATCCTCAGAGATCAGGAATCCAGACGGAACAATTGTCTTCTCGATGGATGGGGTCATGGTCCCCAAGGAATGGTCCCAGGTCGCAGTCGACGTCTTGGTACAGAAATACTTCCGTAAGGCCGGAGTGCCTCAGGCTCAGAAGAAGGGCAAAAAGGGCAAGACAGGACCGGAGCGTGACGCACGACAGGTCTTTGAGCGTCTGGCGGGATGCTGGACTCATTGGGGCCGCGAGCACGATTACTTCTCGAGCGAAAAAGATGCCGAAGCGTTTCACGATGAGCTGTGCGCGATGCTGGCGCGGCAGATGGCTGCTCCAAACTCTCCGCAGTGGTTCAATACCGGCTTGCATTGGGCCTACGACATCACCGGTCCGCCGCAGGGTCACTGGTACGCCGATCCGGCCTCCGGAGAACTCAAGCGCTCGGACACAGCCTACGAACATCC
>JAAESQ010000402.1 GCA_024229275.1 bacterium
CCTCACTTGTCCTCAGACATTGGTCGAAGCACAATGGACACAGGTCCTCGTTGGGTGCCACCAAAAAAGCTGCAAATGCCGAGACCCAAGCGTCCACCAACCCTGGGGAGAATGCCGAGACTTGGTGGGTCTGCAGATCCCCGTCAAACCCAATGGACAAATGACTGTGCTCTCGATCACAGTCCCGGCACAAAGCCATCAACCAGGGTTGGTTCACAATCAGAACCTGTCGATGTCTGTATTTCTCACCGTACGCACAGTTGTCAAAAGTGAACGCCACGATCCCAGGGAGGGCGAGTAGCTCTTTGTAGCAATCGAACCGCATCAGATCTGTCGGCCAGATGTGCTCTAGGCTAAACGCATCCCCCACCGAATGTTTGATCCGACAAAGGTTACAGGTCCGAACTGCAATCTTATTATGCAGTTCGACCTTCTCGTTCACTCCATGGCCGTACGGAGCGTCAACTGAGCGCTCGCGGTTCCCTCTGAGCGCAGGGGTCATCGTCTCGCACGGGGGGCTGAAGTGCTCGTAGAACGTCACGCGGTCCTTAACCTCCTTCTTATGCTTCTCATAATCTCGATCGTTGAGGATGTCGTAACCTCCCGCGTTTTTCACATCTCTCGGTTCGCGGACCTTCGCTAGCGGAATCTGCGGGTGGCTCTTCATGGCTTCGGTAAGAACAGCGGACCCCGCGAAATTCTCACCGAAAAGATACCGATAATCCGCAAACGCGTGATGACGACGATTACACTTCACCACTGGCCCCGGGCCCGCGATCGCCACTCGATTCACTGGGTGGACGTACCCGTCACACATCACGCAACGAACATGGCCGCACCTTTTCTTTTCCCACGCGGATTCCTCATGTTCGCACTTTTGCGAAACCCGCAGAGAGAGCACCTTCTCCCCACTGTGGTCCTCGTAGACCTGCGCTTTCCCTTTTAGACCAGCGACGTGAATTCGCGCCTGTTCCGCCCCAACGGTGCGCGCTAAACGGGCCGCCTCTCGGTCCCCTTTCGTGGCGGGCCCGACCATCCACGGACACCGGTCCACGCAGACCAAACATCGAGACCCAGGTTCTACCGTGACAACGACTGCCCCGTCAGAGGCACCGGCGGGTAGGACCTGTTCGATCGGGCCTTCCACGACTCGAACACCTGTCACTCCGGTCCCCCGAACCCAGAGATCACTCGTCGCCTGCCCTTCGAGGGCCACCGGGAGATTCGCAACGACTGGGCCCTCGAGGTAGACTCTATCCTTGGGGACCAACTTGCACTCGCACTCGACCGTCCGACAGGCCGGCTCGGAGACCTGTTGCTGTTGAGTTTCGGACGGGACTCGTAATCCCAGACTGCGAAGCTCCACCCAAACAATTCCATCGTCGTCCCGTTCTAAGCCGAAACCCCACTCAGCTAGGGTGGGATAACCCACGATCAGCGCATCTGAAGCACCTTCCAGCTCCCCGAACAAGGTAGTGAGCGCCAGCTCACTTGCCCTTTCTGGCTGATTCACAGGCGCCTCCAACGGTCG
>JAAESQ010000403.1 GCA_024229275.1 bacterium
GGTTCGATTCCGTACAGGTCCCGAATTGCATTCACCTGGGCAAGGAAGTTGCCGTGCCGATACAACACGCCCTTCGGTGGACCGGTACTACCACTGGTGAAGATCACAGCCGCCAGGTCATCTTGGCCCGGATCCGCTATCTCGCCACCGGCGATACGGCTTCCTCGTTCAAGCAGTTGGTCTAGCGTTACTCCACCCCAGAATAAACGCCGCCCGACGGTTACTAACCTTCGGATTGTCGATCGTCCCCAACCCAACAGTAGTCGCGCCACATGAGCGTGACTGATGCCGATAAATGCCTCGGGACGTGCTCGTTCCAGGCAACTCTTCATTCTGCGTACGCCGATTCCGGGATCGATCAACACCGGAACGGCACCTGCCTTGAAGAGACCGAAACAAAGCACAAATAGATCGAGTCCTGGGGTCACCAAGAGTCCCGTTCTCACCCCACGGCCGATTCCGAATTGCTCGAGACCCTTGGCGACGTTCGTCGATGCTCGCTCAAGTTCACCGTAGGTCAAGCTCCGGTCTGGACGCTTTCCGGTTCCAGGTACAACGATGGCTCTCACATCTGGCTGACGATCGGCCATTTCCGGGAGCACTGACGCAATGTTTTTTGGAGCACTCATCAGTCTGCTGCGCTTCCAATTGGGTTTCGATCGAGAAAGTCTGGCACCAATCTGCCGATCTCCTCGCTCGCATCTTCAAGAATGTAGTGACCACAGTCTGAAAAACGGTGCACCTCTGCATCCGTGAATCTGCGGCACCACTCATCGAGGAAGTGGTGATCAAAGACGAAGTCCTTCATCCCCCAGCAGATCAGGGTTGGCAGTTTTGCGAGAAACGGGAGGCGATCGGAAACCTCCGTCACAACCGAAAACGCCGGATCGTCCGGATCCAGTGGAATGTCCTGAACGAAGCGGGCTGTTGCGATGCGATTCTCCCAGCTGTCGTAAGGGGCGCAATAGGCATCTTTCAGCTCACGAGACAGCTTTTTTCGGGTACACGCCATCCAAGTCGCACCTCTCGCAAACGCATTGAACCTTCGAACGAGAAAGACCCCAAGCCCTGAGTTACGTACGAGTCTGAGCTGCCAAGGAACGGTTATTTCGCTCGGCAGATGAAATGCCGCAGTGTTGAAAACGACAAGGCGTTTCACACGATCGAGGTTGCGAACTGCCCACCCCATTCCGATCAAGCCACCCCAATCGTGAACCACGAGGGTGATCCGATCACCAAGATCAAGAGAGTCGACCAGGCGACACAAATCGTCGACGCGGCTCCGAAGTGTGTAGTCGTATTGCGAATCGTTAGGTTTGTCAGACAATCCACATCCGATGTGATCTGGAACGATCGTCCGGCAGCTTTGCCGGAGCTGTGAAACCAGATTTCGATAGTAGAAAGACCAGGTCGGGTTCCCATGCACCATGAGGACGGGATCACCGTCACCCTCATCCAAATAGTGCATCTGGTGCCCGTTGAGATCGATGAACTTGCCGTCAAACGGATAGAACTCGTTTGAAATACTGCGCATTCTGCTTCCCATTCAATTCGAGCCGGTAAGGCTCTACCAGACAACCTCAGCCATGGTGCAGTTCAAACCGCTTCCGATTCCCATCAGAGCAATGCGCTCGCCCTCACGCAACAAGTTCTCCTGCGCCAGCTTCGACAATACGATCGGAACACCGGCGGGTCCAATGTTGCCAAAACGCGGATAAAGACGATAGATCTTTGACGGATCAAGTCCTAGCAATTCGGTGAAGCGATCTGTGTGAGCTTTACTGACCTGATGCAAGACATAGTGATCAAGGCCGGTCGGACTCCATCCTAGGAGAGGTGCAGCTTCAGCCCAGGTCTGACCGGCAAGTTCGAGGCCAGCGATCGTGAGCATTTTTGTGTCGGTAACCATCCCGTCCATATGCCCAACACAGAGCCTCGAATGCTGAGTTGCAGCACGATTCACACCGCCCAAGAAACGATGGCCTGAGGTGATCATGTCAGCTCGAGCGAGAACCATCGCCGTCGCGCCGGAGCCAAGTGTCAGCGTCGCAAAATTGCCGCGAAATGACTGCTCATCGCAATCCGGCTCCAGCAATCGACTGATCGTACTCTCGATTGGAAGTCGACTTCCCTCGCCATCCACCACAATTCCACAATCGATCTGATCCCTTTCTATCATGTTGCCGACCATGTCCATTCCGTTGATGAAGCCGAGGCAGGCGTTGGAGAGATCGAAATTCATACATGTTGCCGGCAGTCCCAAGTTACCGTGCACCAGGCAAGCTGTTGACGGCTCGATGTAGTCACGACAGACAGATGTGTTGATGAGAATACCGAGCTTTGATCTATCGATACCTGCTGCCTGAAGCGCCAGCTTTCCGGCCTGGGTCGAGACCTCACTCGGTTGGACCCCCTCATTCCAAAATCTCCGTTCAGTGATCCCTGACACGTCCTCCAGCAAACCAGGTCTGATCTCGAGCCTGGACATGGTCTCGCTGAGCTGCTCCTCGATCTCGGCCGAAGAGACAACATGCGGCGCGTCTATGTGCGCGACGCCGGCTATGACGACATTCTCAAACTGCATCGAATTTCCCTTCGGACGTCACAGAATCTCGGGCAGTTCAGATCTGCCCTTCGTTCGCCTGTTTTCGAACGGTTGCTCCGCTCGGTAGGTGAGAGTACCACTGTCTTTGCACCCACTCACGACGCGCTGCGTCATCACTTCGTGGTGGCGTTTCGCCGCTTCTCGATCGCCGTTTCGTAGAGCTCCACGTATCTCTGCGCAGCATCTTTCCACGAGAACCGCTTTTCCATCGCCGTCTTGCGCATCATCTGTATGTGTTCTGGCCGGTTGTACCAGGTCCAGACTGCCCAACCCACAACGTCGAAAATTGCCCCTGGGGTCAGGTCGTCAAAGAGAAACCCTGTTCCCTGACCTGTTGTTTGCTCGTATTGGTCGACCGTGTCTGCAAGCCCTCCGGTTCGTCTCACAATCGGTAGAGTTCCGTAGCTCATGGAGTACATCTGGTTCAGGCCACACGGTTCGTAAGCGCTTGGCATGAGAAAGAAATCCGATCCAGCCTCGATGAGATGCGCCAGTCGATTGTCGAAACGCACCTGAACCGCGAGGTTGGGTAGCTTTGAGGCCAACGAACGCAACTCATCCTCGCACCATCGCTCACCGGTTCCGAGGATCGCAACTTGAACTGCCAGATCGTTACAGATCTGATAGAGGCTTCCAAAAGTCGGTCCACACAGCGCACCGAAACCTTTTTGTTCTACTAGGCGACTTACGATGCCTATGACAGGTACTTCAGGCCTTACTTCGAGACCGAGTTCTCGTTGCAGAGCAGTTTTCGCTTCGGCCTTACCTGAGATGTCGTCGGTAGAAAATGGCTTCGGTATATGCTTATCGGTGCGCGGGCTCCATTCCCGATAGTCCATCCCATTGAGAACACCATAGAGGTCTGACTCTCGGCTTTGCAGCAACCCTTCCAGGCCTTCACCGTCGGTGCTGGTCTGAATCTCACCCGCATAGGTTGGTGACACCGTTGTCAGAATATCTGCACTGGTGATTCCCCCCTTGAGCAGGTTGAGTTCGTCATGATGTTCGAAGCCGGCTCCGTGAAACTCTTGCCAGCTGAGTTGTGTGAGATGGATTTCGTCCTTTGGAAAGATCCCCTGGTATCCCAAGTTGTGAATCGTGAGAACGCTCCCCGTTTCCGCGAAGACTCCGACCTTCTCCCACGTTCGTAGATAGACCGGAACCAGTGCGACGGGCCAGTCGTGTGCATGCATCACATGTGGAGTCCATTCCAGAGCTTTGCAGAGCTGAAATGCACCCCGTGATAGCAGTGTGAATCGTGCCATGTTGTCGTGAAATGCCTGTGCGTCTTGATACCCGTAGATGCCATCGCGACCGAAGAGTCCTTCGTGCTCCAGGAAATAAACTCGAGCACCGCCGTCCTCTTCATTTTGACGGGTCTCATACACGCTGCACCATTTCTCGCCAAAACCGACCGGCACGCCAAGCGGTTCGCGCATGCGCTCATATCCGCCGGTGTAAATACCGTAGTAACGGGGCACTACGACTCGGACGTCATGTCCAAGACGACTCAGCTCTGCGGACAGAGCTGCCACCATGTCCGCCAAGCCGCCGGCCTTGGCGTAGGGAACCAGCTCACTGGTCACCATCAAGATGTTCAGTTTTTTCCGACCCACGCCTGCACCTCGCTCTGTACTCCCCGGCTCGTTGTCAGAAACCCTCTAGACTCCTCCATTCTTCCTAAATCAACGATCCTTCGCTATCGCCGAGCCTGATGAGATCGATCTTCGCGGGATCGCTCTCACCCAAACCATACTTCGAGCCGGCTATTTGAATATGGTGTGGCGACGGACTGATTGGCCGATTGGTGCCGAAATAGTCTTCTCGTTTGGCTTCGATTATTTGCGCCCCTATTGCGTCAACGGGAACCGGAGCAATTCCAACAATGAGACCGTTGTAGCGCCACACGAACTCCTCCGAATAGCTGTGCGGTCCCTCGCCGTGGAACTGAGGCGTCAGCATTACCAGGATATTGAGACGCGTCTTGCCCTTGACCTGCGGCAGCTCCCACACCGCCCCCAAATCGGCGCAGGCGTCGCCGTGATAGTCCGACGGTCGCTCAACGAACATGATGTGGTTTTTAAGGCAGGTACCCAGACCAGACCACGCGTGAGTTCTCATCGGCCTGACGTTGATGAGTGCTGTCGCGCGCTGGAACACTGGGTCCTTGCGGACGCCGCGATCGTCAACTGCAACGTTGTCTGCTGTAACTCCTGCACGGATCACCTGAGTGCGGAGATACTGCTCTAAAACCGGAGGCGTCGGCAGTCGTCCCCATACGTTGGTCTTGATACCAACGATGTCTTCAGGACGAATGATCTGCTTCCACGCCTGTTTCGCGTCGTTCACGTCAAGCAGTCGCTCCATGGCGTCATTCAGCATCTTCTGCAGGACATTGTTCCGAGGTTGTCCTGCTTCATCGAGCACGCCGCCATCACGCACCAGGACGACACGATTGTTGGCGGCAGCTGCCTCGGCCTTTGGTCCAGCAACTCCCACCATGCCTGCGAGGGCAACTCCGGAACCGGCCACCACGAAGTCGCGACGAGTCATTCCCTTCTCAGCGTTTGGCATCATCTCCCCTTTTCAATCTCCGATCGAGCTGTTGAGAATCTGATTCAAAAGAAATCGACTCAGCTCCTGAGTGTCTGCCTCTGACACGATTGCGAGGTAACGGCCTTGCGTGCCGCCTGCGATCCAACCGGAATCGATCGACCCGACAAGCAGTCCATCATCTGTCTCAGTTGCTGTGACACCAGCTCCGAAGTCGTTGAGCGCCTGAGCCGCGACAGCCTCGCTGTCGTACTCAACAAGCAATGTCCGTGCGTTCCCTGCCTCCAGTTGATAGTCACCGATGACCGCTGGAGTGCTGTCCCCGATGCCGAGGTGGTTCTCCGGATCTACCAGTAGATGAGCGCGCAGAATTACAGGATTGCGAAGGTAGCGAACACTCTCGGGCACCAACGATTCTGAGGGAAGACTCTGCAGGAGTGACGGTCTACTCCCTGTTTGCCCGACCGCATCCGCAGCCGCTCGGCCAATCTCCAGCAGCGCCTCTCGCGCCTTGGGCGTGCCGGTTTCAGCATAAACTGAAAGGAAGTAGCGACCCTGCCAGCTGCTCAGCCACCCATGCTTGACGACCCCATCCTGGCCAACTTCGACAGAGTCGCCAGCGCGGTCGTGTGACCACACACCAAAGGCATCTTCTGCTGATGCCATCTCGAAGACATCCAGAACGATTGCCGATTCACCTTCGGGGCCCTCAAATCGTCGAGCCAGGCAGGCCTTCATGCCATAGGCCAAGTAGACTTCCGCATGGCCGTCGATGTACGAGAAGATCGACTCTGTGTCGTAGAGGTCGTCTCCACCAATTGCTGACCATCCGAGAGCCTCTGTTGGTAACTGTTGCGCAATACCTGCCAATCCACTCGGGTTGTCGTCAATTGACGTTTCGCAACCACCTACCACCATAAGAAAGCCCAGCAACAGCAGCAGTATCACACCGTCTTGTATCGAATTCGGAGTCAACATAGAAGCAGTATATACGCGGTCTATTCTGGCTATCGGCCGGTCGCGACCCAAACTCCTGCCAGCACCCTGCGCTCTTTTGCAGGAACAGTCAGCGCTGCACCCCGCAAATGCAGCATGATCCAGAGCGCAGGCAGAGCGATCAGAAATCGCAGTCCAAGGATCTCAAACGGACGGAGTTGTTCCAGACACACCTTCGCCGCCACGAACGACCATGCCCAGACAACGACCGTCACCAGTAGCGCGATTCGGGCACGAGAAATAGCCTTCATTCTGAGGTCAAACCGTAATCGTCGCCCATCGGCCTTTCGCCCACATAGTGGCAAAGACTCCGGTCTGAATCAGGCGATACCCGACTTGGGCAATCCAAACACCGACCAGTCCATATCCCAACATCGGTCCTACCAGGTACGCTGCAGGAAGGAACAAACCCCATTGCAGCGATACAGCGACCATCATTGCCCGTTGTGTGTCACCCGCTCCCTGTATGGCGTTCAGCAGCACGGTACCCAAGGTGTCGAGAAACATTGTGCCCGCCAGAAGCTGCAGCGGCAGCGTTGCCATCTCCAACGTCTCTGGCTCGTGAAGGAAGAGCCCCAGAAGCAACTTGGGTGCAACAAGTCCAGGAATCGACACCAATCCAACCAACGTCATTGCCAGACGAGAAACATCCCAGCCCCATTGCTTTGCTTCATCCGGCTTCTTCATTCCGAGTGACTGCCCGACAAGGGAGGCGGCTGCGAGCCCAAAGCCAACTCCTGGAAGGACGGCCACAAGAAGGAGATGGACGAGCACGTTGGACACCGCTAGCTCGGCGGTTCCGATGCGGCCGATAATCCAAAAGAACGCGGTCAATCCGGCAGCGAAGAAGATCTGCTGAACTCCGGCTGGTATGGACAAGCGAAGCACAGAAGCGATGGTCTCTCTGTCAGGGATTCGGCGTAGGAAGCCCGCGTCTCGGGCATTCCTGAATCCCAAGGAGACGTAGTAGAAGGTGCCCAATACCATCGCGATTGCACTCCCCACTCCGGCGCCGGCACAGCCGAGTTTTGGCATGCCCAAATGACCGAAGATCAGCAGCCAGTTGAGGACAATGTTGACCGCATGCATTGCAATCAGAGTTCGCATGTAGAGTCGCGAGCGGTTGATCCCGTTCCAATATCCTCTGAAGGCAAAATTGCAGCCGACGAATGCCATCGCCAGCATTCGGGCGCGAAGATATGGCACTCCTAACTCAACGACTTCAGGGTCGTTTATCAAGAGCGGGAAGAGATCGTCAGCAAACCCAACCAAGATCAGAGAAAGAGGCAACCCGACAACCATCGCCACCAAAAGCCCCACATTGAGCGGAACTGCCGTTTCGCTCCTTCGGCCTTCTCCCATACGGCGTGAAGCGATCGCCTGAACGCCGGCAGAGAGGCCGGTCAGAAAGGCAACAGCCATGAAGTTGATGAAACTTGCCATTCCGACAGCTGCCAGAGCCGCAGCACCGAGCATTCCGACCATCGCGGTATCAACCAGGTTGAGTACATTCTGCGACGCCATTCCACCGATGATTGGAAGGGCAAGCGCGAGAATGGTTCGTCTTCGCTCTGACGTCAGCACAGCCTCATCTCCAGTGCTTGGTGTCGGTCGGGAATCATGGCTCGAATGGCGAGATTGACGCGGCTGAGCATAGCAGAGTGTTTGGGTTGCAAACAAAGTGACTGATCGTGAAGACGCTGTTGCGAGTCAGGAGCCTGAAGAGCCTAGCTGGTGATTCCAAGGTCTTCGAGTTTTGAGGACTCTCCCCGGAAACCAAACGACAGTCTTTCGTGATCGGCCACGACAGGGACTCGGCGTTCCCAGGTGAGTTGCTTGAGCTGCTCGCGGGCCCCTTCGTCATCGGTGATGTTTCGCACGACGAACCTCACCTGTCGGCGGGTGAAATCCTCGATGAGGGCACGACAGTGCGGACAGCCCTCTGCGACGTAGACCACAATTATCTCAAGAGGGCTCATCGGCCTCCGGCTCATCAAAGCAGAGATCAGCCATACCTGGCTCCATCTGCATCAAAATCCTGGCATCTTCGCGCCACCGGGGATGAACTTTCACATGAAGGGCAAGGTGAACCCGCGTACTGAGCAGTCGTTCAAGATTTAAACGTGCGCTCTGCCCTATGTTCTTGATCATCGACCCACCACGCCCGATCACAATCCCCTTCTGACTCGGACGCTCCACATAGATAGTGGCATCGACACTTAGCAGGTTTTCGTCTTCTTCGATGTAGTCGATCAGGACCCCAGTGGTGTAGGGCAACTCATCCCGTGTCAGTGACAAGACCTTCTCGCGTACTGCTTCGGCAATGAAGAAGCGCTCGGTCTGTGTTGTCGTGATGTCGGCAGGATAGCCTGGAGGACCTTCCGGAAGACGCTGGAAAATAGTTGCCAGAAGGGTGTCGAGACCGTCAGACTTTCGCGAACTGATCGGTACGATAGGTGCCCCGGGCCGCCTCTCACCGTAACGTTCAATTAACGGGAGAAGCATCTGCTTCGGCCGCACAAGATCGATCTTGGTGATGACCCCGATCACCGGCTTGGTGACAGGCTCGATGAGATCAAAGAGAAAGGCCTCTCCTCCACCCCAATCGATATTCGCGTCAATCAAGTGCAGGACAACCTCTACCTCTTCGATCGCGGAGCGGACCTCCTGCATCATCTTGGTGTTCATCCTGTGACGGGGACGATGCACACCGGGCAAGTCGAGCAACACGGCTTGCCCCCGTGTGTCGTTGACGATTCCGACGATACGGTTTCTCGTTGTCTGAGGGCGCGATGACACAATCGCCACTTTCTCTCCGACCAGAGCGTTGATCAACGTGCTCTTGCCGGCGTTGGGCCTGCCAAGCAAGGCGATAGAACCACTTCGCTTCGGGCTACCCATCGTCACCCTGCTCCTTTGCCTCCGTGCGCTCAACCACGACACTCACGATGCGTCTATCTTCGACGGCCTCCACTATGAAAACCAATCCATTCTCGGGGTCTTCGATGCGAGCACCGGACTCCGGAACCGTTCCATGGCGATCGAAGACGAGTCCGCCAACCGTGTCGAAATCTTCGTCATCTACTTCCAGACCAAAGAGTTCTTCGATAACTTCAAGCTGAGCCCTTCCCTGCAGTCGATACACACCTTCACTGAGCTGCTGCGATTCTGGTACCAGAGCCGGATCATGTTCGTCCTGGATTTCGCCGACGATTTCCTCCAACACATCTTCAAGCGTCACCAGGCCTGATGTGCCGCCGTACTCGTCCACGACGATCGCCAGTTGCTGCTGCTCACGCTGAAAATCCCTCAGCAAATCGCCGAGTTGTTTGCTCTCCGGCACGACGAGACAATTCCGTTGGAGGCTCGAAAGCGAGGCCGGTTCGCCCCCCATCATGCCCTCCACAAGGTTCTTTACATGAATCACTCCGACGATGTCATCAAGTGTCTCTCTATAGACCGGAATACGTGACTTGTGAGTCTGGGCAAAGAGTTCCACCAAATCCTGGTGGTTTGCATCACCTGAGATAGCAACCATCTCAGTGCGGGGTGTCATGACCTCGCGAACAACGGTGTCAAAGAATTCGACCAGGGACTCGACGATCTCGCCTTCGTCAGCTTCGAATATCCCCGCTGCTTCACCCGCAGCGAGATAGGCCTGAATCTCGCGTTCGCTAGCCTCCTCCTCTTCATCCTCCGCTGGACTTGCCAGTGCGTCTGGCGCCGGAGTGAAACGAGTCACGATACTGACCAGTGGCCAAGTCACCGGACGCAGCAAGCGCAACATCACAGCGAGACTGCGCTCGCCGACGCTATCTACAATGGTTCGGCTGAGGATCACTAGCGCCAACGGTAAGAACGCACAAATGGCCAGCAAGAGCTCGAGGCGGATATCGGGAAGTCTGGTAAGAACAATCCACAAGACGCCCACACAGCCGATTTCTATCCAACGCAACACATCGAGCAACATCGAAACATGGATCGAGGTATTCGCGGCCGATGGAACCAGACCGCTGAAATCTTCGAGAAGGCCTTGGAAACGGACGTTGCCGATCTCCGACAGGCTGCGGAGCAATACCTCGACAATCGAAAAGAGCAGTGCGACGACGACTCCTGTAAGAATCAGCGTCACGGGATGCGATAACCATCCTGCGATGTCAGGGTTCATCGCAGAAGTTCCTCTCGCAAACCCAGCTCTAGAGCATTCATCTCCCCTGAGTCCACATCATGATCATAACCCAGGAGATGTATCACGCCATGGAGAAGAAGCTCACACAGCTCTCGGCCTTCTGAGTGTCCTGCCTCATCAGCTTGTCTCTTTGCGGCATCAATGGAGATTATAACTTCCCCAAGCAGCACTCGTCCCGACGGTAGACGATCTCCGTCCGGGAAAGAAAGGACATCAGTCGCCCGATCGATTTCTCGGTAGGTCGAGTTCAACACTCGAATCTGGGTATCGCCAGTCATGAGGACGTGGACCTCGTAGGGGCCATCGTCATAGCGAGAAAGCAGCTCACGAACAAGGCGTCTTAAACGTTCAGCCGTCGGCTGAGTCGGTCTTCGCTGCCATGAGATGTGCACCCGAGTCACGCTTGCCTTGCCTCCTGTTGAAGTCAAAACCTGGATAGTCAATACGATGGTGATACATGTTTGTGAGCACCCAAAGAAAAGCGCTAGCAATCTTATCCAGCTCCTTGAAAGTCAATTCACTCTTGTCAAGTTGCCCGTCCTCCAGGATGTCAGAGAAGATCTTGCTGATCATATTCTGAATCTTTGAGGGCGCCGGATTGTCCAATGTCCTGGCAGCTGCCTCGACTGCGTCCGCTAGAAGAAGGATGCCCAGTTCCTTGGTGTGCGGACGTGGTCCCGGATAACGATATTCGTTCTCGCTCACATCACCAAGGTCCGGATCCGATTGTTCCTTGGCTCGCGAATAGAAGTACCGGATCAGCTTGTTTCCGTGGTGGGTCGCGATAGCTTGACGTACTGGAAGAGGGAGTTTCTCGCGACGTGCGATTTCCAGTCCCTCCTTGACGTGACTCATGATCACCAGGGCCGACATTGATGGTGAAAGGGTGTCGTGAGGATTCGTTCCTCTCTGATTCTCGACAAAGTACTCAGGTTTTACCAGCTTACCGACATCATGGTAGGCAGCACATACGCGAAGCAAGAGACTGTTGGCGCCCACAGAGTCGCCACCTGCTTCAGCCAAGTGGCCCACTGCCAACGAGTGTTGGTAGGTTCCAGGGGCCGCCAGCGACAGCCTCTTCAGCAGTGGGAGGTTTTGGTTCGAGAGTTCGAGTAGTCGAATGTCAGTGGCAATGCCAAATAAACGTTCGAGTAGTGGCAGAACAAAGCCAGCGATACCAGCTGATAAAGGTCCACTGATAAACGCTGCGACGAGGGTGATGACAAACTCTGTTACGGATCCGGTGAATCCCTGGTAGGCCTGGAGCACACCGGCTACGACCATGTTTGACAATCCGACGATCGCCCCAAGTCTCGCAATGCCGGTTCGATCCTTCATGTACTGCGCGGCGAGAGCTCCGGCGAGGCCTGCAGCCAACGCGTACACGACTACGACAAAGTCGCCGCCGAGCATGATTGCTGTAATCAGAGCACCGAACAGTGCAAACAACGCCGCAGCCTGAATACCGAGCAATAACAGCACCACCATCGGCCCGGCAGCGTGTGGGAGTACCGACAGATACGATTCAAGCGACGAAAGCGGAGCGATCTCGCTATTAAACGCGACAGCGGACGCCAGGAATAGCGTGAACCGCATGATGACGCTGAACAGAATCGTGAGGAGCAAGACCATAGACAACCGGTTGCGTCCCTCAAGTGGAGCGCTGAACCTGTACATCATTCGCCACCAACCGATCACCATCAAAACCACGAGGAGCGCGATTCCGACGTCGGTTGAGTAGGCCTTGACTTCCTGGCGCTGCTGATTGATGACGTGCAGTGTTTCGTAAATCCCGCGTGAGACTGTGTCGCCCCGGCGGATCAAAACCTGTCCCTTCTTTAACATCTGTGAGCGCGGCGTCACCTGCTCGGCTGCTTCTTGGATGCGGCGAGCTGTTTCAGCGCGATTGAGCATCAGATTAGGGAGAATATTCGCCTCAAGGAACGAAGTGGTGGGTTTGATCCATCGTCGCCGCACAGCGTCCGTTTCGATGAGTTGCGCGCGTAGGGCCGGCTCTACTCCAGTCCTGAGGTCGATCGCCCCAGACACATCGTTAAAGTAAACCGTCCGTTCGATTGCATTCGCCAGATTTCGAACGGTGATGCCATTTTCACTGGCACGCTCCAGGGCGCGAGCATCATCGACAATCTGCTCCCTGTAAACGTCCTGCACTACTGCAATCAGAGCATCGGCAAGTTCGGCGGAGCATTCGGACGCATTGAGAACTCCCTCCATCTCTTCAGGAAGCTCGAGCTGAGCGTCATTTGCGAGGAGCGCATACGTCGGATCCTGACCTGCTTCTCTCACGGATTGGCATGTCACGAATAAGCGGTCAACTCCCTCGGTCAGATCCTGTGAGAGACGCGGTTCAAAATCGTATACCGGAAGAACCCGCGCTCGTGCCTCTTCCCTCACCGATTCGGTGGCTGCTTCGTCGGGTAGAGACATATCACTTGCAATCACGACGTCAAAAGCCGCAACTGCGCCGGGCTCCCATACCGGGAGCTGACGCTGTTCCCGCGGCAGTAACAACCATGTGCAGATGACTATGGCAAGAATCGCCCAGAGTGATGGCAACTCAAGGATCTTGTCCCACCAACCGGCGCGCTGCTTAAGTCCGCGCTCGATCCGGGTGGCAGAGCGCGGTTCGGGACGAGATTTCCTCTTCCTACCCATTAACTGCTGCCATCTTTCGCCACGGACCGGTCGCGTCTCTTCGCCTCCCAGCGGGCGTATAGGTCAACAACCTCCTGAACGAGGCGATGACGAACTACATCTTTGTGAGTAAAGCGGATAAACGCGAAGCCCTTGGCGCCGTCCAAAATATCAAGCGCTTCCACAAGACCGGACATCCGGCCATCTGGCAGATCGATCTGCGTTATATCCCCGGTAATGACGGTCTTCGAATGAAAACCCATTCTGGTCAGGAACATCTTCATCTGTTCCCGGGTCGTGTTCTGAGCCTCATCCAGGATGATGAATGCGTCGTTCAAGGTTCTCCCGCGCATGAATGCGAGAGGCGCGATTTCAATCGCTTCACGATCCATGAGTTTCGTGACCTTCTCGTAACCGAGAATATCGTACAAAGCATCGTAAACCGGTCGAAGGTAAGGGTTGACCTTTTCGACCAGGTCTCCAGGCAAGAATCCCAGGCGTTCGCCCGCTTCGACCGCCGGTCGTGCGAGTACTATGCGCCGAACCTGCTGATCAACAAGTGCTGCAGCTGCCATCGCAACGGCAAGATATGTTTTGCCGGTTCCGGCTGGCCCGACTGAGAATACATAGTCATGTTGATCAACTGCCTGAATGAACAATCGCTGATTCAAGTTGCGCGGAACCAGGAACCGCTTGAGGGTCGGAGGGATGCTTGAGTCCAGAAAAAACTCAACAAGATCAATTGAGAGGTCTTCCTCGAGCACCCGTACACCGGTGCGAAACTCATTCTTACCGACAGATCCGCCGGACGTCAGTAACTGGCTAAATGACTGCAGCAGGCGGACTGTAATCTCGATGGAGTCTTGATCTTCACCATCAACCGAGACCTGCGTCCCACGCGCATTGATCGACACACCGAGCCGCCTTTCGAGATAGCGAAGATGCTCGTCGCGTGTACCGAAGAGTCGCTCGGTCTGATCATCACGAAGTGTCAGCTGCTGCATCGACAGACGGACATTGTAGCAGTGGAAGCAGGCGACCATCGCGTCACTTGCTTCCACACTTTCCCGTTCTTCGATATCGGTTGTCCGTATTCGGAGATTGCCTTTTCACTCCATTTTCCATACCCGGTCTTCAATCCCCGCATTGTGATTGAGCCAACGAGCGAGTACGAAGAGCGTATCTGAGAGACGATTGATGAAAGCGATCATGCCTTTTGGCAGTGATTTGTTGTCCTGAACGCTGAGAGCCGTAATCCTGCGCTCGCACCGACGACAGACAGTTCGGCCGACGTGGGCAATCGCTGCAGCACGGGTTCCTCCCGGCAGTATGAACGCTTTCAGGGGTTCTAAGTCAGCGTCTAACTGGTCCATCCACACCTCAAGCCGATCGGCATTCCACGGACAAGGCGATTCGACTTCCAGAGTGCCGTCGGCGTCGGCGAGGTGACTTCCAATCGAGAAGAGGGCGCCCTGAATCCACAACAGCTCCCCGCGAAGATCGTCTGGAATGGGTTCTGAATCGAAGAGTCCAAGAACGCTGTTGAGTTCGTCAAGTGTTCCGTAAGCCTCAAGCCTCAGGTGATCCTTGTTAACCTTCCCTCCACTCAACAGAGAAGTCTTGCCCTGATCGCCTTTGCGCGTGTAGATCTTGGTCACCGTGACCTCCATGGGGGTTAGATCCACAATTCTGGAAAGAATGAAGAACGGCCTAGTTGAGGGTGTCTGTGTCTATGAGCCTCTACTCACAGTGATCTATGGCCTGTGTGCAGGATCTTGACGTCCTACTCGAATTCAATCACCTCGATCTCATCGTCAGCTTCAGATCCTGCAGTATCTCCTTGGTTAATGTCGAACGGTTCGCCACCCTCTTCCTGGATGAATCTGTCGACGATGCGGAAGATGATCGCGCGACTCACACCGTCCAACTCAACAAAGCGAACACCCATGCCGGGCGGAGAATCCAGTCCCGCGTCCTCTCGCCTTCTCACCCACATAACCTCTGCAGAACCGGCGATAACCCGTACTTCTCCCGGCAAGTCCAATGCAAATCGCACCGTCGTACCGACAGGCCGGGGATTCGAGGACATGATGAACATCCCGCCGAGTGAGACGTTGGTCGAGCATTCTTTGAACAGCTCGTCAATATCGGGAAATTCGAGGCT
The DNA here is from genome assembly GCA_024229275.1 of bacterium. Taxonomy (GTDB): domain Bacteria; phylum Acidobacteriota; class Thermoanaerobaculia; order Thermoanaerobaculales; family Sulfomarinibacteraceae; genus JAAESQ01. Next base: position 15,163 of record JAAESQ010000403.1, read on the forward strand.
TACTTCAGCCTCCACTGGTACACGAGTTGCGTCCCTGCGCTCGTCACCCTGCTGCATCACCAACCTCCCGGTATAGGCCTTGCCCCTCCACCTTACACCAGACTACTACTGAGCTAGCCGAACCGGACTTCCAAGTACTTAACCAGCAATTGGAGAGGTCTTAGTTAGTCGATGAGCCAACCTTTATCTGTGGCCTCGGTGACGCTTCGCTTGACATAGTCCCAAAGCGATTGTGACGCCTCGCCAATGTGGCGGTTTCTGGAAAGCACCTGTTCCCGACGAATTGAGTGTTGTTGCCAGGCGTTCCCTTGAGAGTTTAAGTTCTGGAGAATCGGTTGAAGCCTGTCCATTGCCGAAGCGTATTGGGCCTCTGGAGTAGCTTGCTCTTCAAACTCGTCCCACAAGGAACGCAGATCACTACCCACATCGTCGGGTAAGAGTCTGAAAATCCGGTCTGCCGCCTCGCATTCCCTCTGGAGCTTGTCTCGGTTCGCCTCTATGTCATAGCAGAAGGTGTCACCAGCATCGACCTCGACAATGTCGTGAATCAAAAGCATCTTCACGACACGGAGAAAATCCAAGTCCTCCGTGTCTCGGTGCTCGGCGAGCACAAGCGCCATCAACGCGACATGCCATGAATGCTCGGCTGAGTTCTCGAGCCGGGATTTATCAATAAGTGTAGTTCTGCGCAGGACTGATTTCAGTTGGTCGATTTCGGCGAGGAAGCGAAGCTGTTGTTGCAGTCGGTCCGTTTTCATGGCGCGATTATAGAGCCATTAAATCCTCAAGCTGTTCACAGGGCACCAACCAATCCGTCGGCTCGCCCTCACCGAGGGCGGCAATCTCGTGAGCGATCATATCTCTCACGTAGCGCCCCCAGATCTTGATCGGTAGCTCACTGATCTCAGTACGGTTCGAAGTTGCGAATCGCAACATATATTCGATGATCGACGAAGCATTTCTGGCAATCCGCCCAAAGTCCGCCGCCATATCCCGTTGATCGAGAATGCGCTGTTCATGAATGCACGTACCGAACTCCGACTCCACCAAATCCTCAAAGGTGGTAAGAATCAGCTCCAATCGAAAGGTGCGGCGACCACTTTCTACGTATGATTGAAAGCCCTTCTCAAGCTGATCAACGGTCAACCCTCGACCCCCTGCAAAACTCCAGTCGATGCCCGCCACAGTCGCCAGGATCACCTCGTTAGATGGAAGTTCGAGGTCCACAAGGTAGTGTGTTCCGACATACTTCCCGTCGTGAACCTCACGGTGAAACGCCCAGGTGTATTCCAGGTCGTCCAACGCTCCCTCGATAGCTTCAAGCTGGTCTGGTTTCCCAATCAGTTTGACTCCAATAACGTCATCGACTCTTTGTCGATCAGGATCAAGAGTGATTCGCCCAGACCGGATGCGATCCGCGACAAGTCTCTCGGCGGCGCCGTGCACGCCAGCAAGATTGCCTGTAAAGTCCTCGTCCTGAGGCAACTCCGGGCGTCCTCGCCGCGGCCGAGATGCCGCCAACGCCGTTGCCACAGCATCTACCTCTCCCTTCAGCTGCGAAGTCACCCGTCGCGAAACCTTGTCCGCAATACGGCGAATGCGCTTGCGGCGTACAATCGCTGCCAATCGACCGTTACGCAGAGTCACGAGGCTCATTCGAACCGGCGTCCTCGGAAAGAACTCCTCGGGGAGTTGACGGTACCAGTCGATGAGTTCAGCCACCCTTGCCGTAGGATGTGCGGCTGCGGCCACGATTGCCGCACGTGCCTCGTCCTTGTTTGAAATTCGCTCGAGATAGAGATCCTCGTGATACACAACACGACACATATCCGCCACAAATCGCCGAACTACTGGAGCCGAGATCGCACGTTCGAAGGCAAAGATCTCGGTCAGCACTCGTCCGTCGTTTGGCTCTACGCTATCCGACAGCCATCTGGCAGCGATGTCGAACAGCCGGTCGCGGTGAATCAACCCAGAGAGGTACATTTCTTCTCGTGCCTCAGTTTTCTGTTCCCTGTTGGTCCTAGGTGCTTTTCGTTCACCTTATTTTATCGCAGTCGCATTCGTGCTACCCAGAGATCACAACTCGAATCGCGCAGCTACAAAACCCGGCCTGCAAAAACAGTCTATTCATCAATCCGCAGTACCCAATTATCGTTGGCGTACCAGTTCTCTCACAACCGCGCACCACGCTCGCGCTATGTTGTGATGGTTGTATCCCCCTCCCCCCAGGGCAAGAATCCTGCCTCCGCAGTGACGATCCGCGACTCCTCTGAGCGCTCGTGTCACCATTGAGTGACCAGCATCCGAGAATCTCAAATGAGTCAATGGGTCGCCGACGAGACCATCGGCGCCACACTGCAACAGTATGAATTCGGGTTTCACAGCCTCGAGACGTTCTTCGATCTTCCCCCATTCAGAGAGGAACTCACTGTCGCCTGCTCCCGGTGGCAACGGTATGTTGATCTTACTGCCGGCCGCGGTTCCTCGACCTGTCTCGTCAGCAGAGCCTGTACCTGGATACAGAAATCGTCCATCCTCGTGGATATCTCCTATGAAAACATCGACGTCGTCTTCGAATTCATAGAAGACACCGTCGCCATGGTGAGCATCGATGTCGATATAGGCGATTCGTTGAACATCGTGGTTGTGGCGGAGATGCTCTATTGCTACTCCGCAATCGTTGAATACACAGAAACCACCCGCACGATCCCGGCGCGCATGATGGAGTCCGGCGACTGGAACAAATGCCCGACTGTAAGTGTCATCCATGATCCGCGTAACCGCATCCAATACACTGCCTACCACGCAGCAACCCGCTTCGTAGACTCCAGGGAACGCAGGTGTGTCGCCGGAGTCGAGAAAACCGACACCTGCTTTTGACATTGCGATCACATATTCAACATAGGAGCGTGTGTGGAAGGCTTCGAGGTCGTCGCGCAGAGCCGTGACTGGTTCAGTCACAATGACATCGTCGATTAAACCTTCGCTCTCCAATCCGTTCCAGAAAGCTGCCAGGCGATCTGTCCCAAAAGGATGCTGATCACCAAATCCGTATCGGGCAAGGGCCTCGCCGTAGTAGACTGCGACTTCTGCGGGTCGTGCCGTCTTCGAAAGGGACGTCATCTCATACATTCTAGCTCTCGTCAAGAAATGAATCATGGAATGAGTCGACAACTCGGTTCTGTTGAATCCCATGATTTGAAGTCGAGAAGAACACAGGAGTCACAATGAAAAACAGAAGTATTATCATCGCCGCCCTTCTCGTTATCGTTAGCGCAGTAGGCTACGCCCAAGAATTCGAACTCACGCCCCTTATCGGTTACCAAACAGGCGGACATCTCCAGAATCGCTATTCGGCAAACCCCAAGGACATCGACATCGACAACTCGATGAGCTTCGGAATTGCCTTTGACATCGGATTCGCGCCGGAACAGATGATTGAGTTCCTCTGGCTTCGGCAGGACACCAGCGTCGAGAACACCGATCGCCAAACCCAGGACGATGTGAGTCTCGATTACCTCCAAATCGGCTACCTCTACCATTTCCAACCGTTCGAAACCGTCGATCCCTTTGTAGTTTTCTCGATAGGAACTACACGTTTTGACATCGCCGATGCAGGCTCCACGTGGCGTTTTTCCGGCACCATCGGCGGAGGAGTTAAGTTCAATCTTTCGGAACGAGTAGGAATCCGCCTTGATGGCCGATTCTATGGCAGCTACATCGGCTCCCACTACAATGACAACGGCTGGTGCGATCCTTGGGGTTGCTACGGCTGGTCCGACTCGACTTCATTACTTCAGTTCGGAGCCACTGCTGGCTTGATCATCAAGCTGGGTGACTGATCAGAAACAACCGAGCCGAGAGTTACGGCCTTCCTGGCGGCGGAACCAGTACACTGGTCCTGCAATCAAACCATCAGCGGTCTCACGGCTTCAGCCGTTCCAGACCAGAGCTGCAGGAGGTCAACATGGCTTTGAAGGGTTCACTCGGAACAGCCACTGAAAAGGGGAGACGCTTCACCGACGGCACAAACGAGTTCGACACTGTCATCGGACCGGAGGCAGAAGTCAAAGGAGAAATCCGCGGCCACACCAACGTGCAAGTCTGGGGCACAGTGGAAGGAACGATCGATGTTGACGGCCTTTTCTGGCTCCGTGCCACCGGCAAGGTCTCCGACTCCGTAACCGCTACAGACATGGTGATCGAGGGCGAAATCACCGGCTCTCTTACCGCGGGAGATAAAGTCGACCTTCGTCCTACATCGCGCGTAGCCGGAGACATTACCGCAGCAACTCTGGCAGTCGCCGAGGGCAGTTTCTTTGAGGGACAGATCTCGATGCCGGACGGCAACGGTGAAGCCAAGGTCGTGAGTTATCAAGAGAAACGCGTGAAGCCTGAGGACGAAACGGAGAACGACGATAAATAGGTCGCACGGTGCGATGTCCCGAAAGATACTCCAGCATGGATTCGGAAGTCGGAGGCTGCCAATGTGCGGGCACGCATGAGTCCAACAGGGAAAGCGGTATGAATCGCCTGACGGCTATTATTACCTCCTTCCTCGTGTTGAGTGCGCTGCCCCTTCTTGCGGCATACGATCGAGATCAGACTATTAGTGCCGGAATCGACAGTACTCACAGACTGGATTTCGAAACCGCACTTGAGCACTTCGATCGAATCATCACCAACGAACCAAACTCGGCCGTTGGGTACTACTTCAAGGCTACTGCCTTCTTCTGGCAGTATCTTGCGGAGGATGAAACAGAAGAACCCGGAGATCGCTTCGCGAGTCTTTCTGAACGAACCGTGAAGGTCGCAAAGGCTCGGCTGAAGGTTGACCGTACAGACCATGAAACTCAACTCTATCTCGGTCGGGCTTACGGAAATCTCGGTCGCTACTATGCGATGGAGGGCAAGTACTTCAAGGCATACGTCAACTCCAAACGGGCCAAGAATGTGCTCGTTGCACTGACACAGCAGCACCCCGACTGCTGGGATGCCTACTTTGAACTCGGCCTCTACCACTACTACGCTGAACTCGCACCGCGCGTTTTGCGAGCTCTGTCATTCATACTTGGCATCGAAGGTGACCGACCTCTCGGCTTGGAGGAGCTCGAGCGAGCCCGCCAGCAGGGGGAGTTCACGAAGATAGATGCCACGTTCTTTCTCCAGCACATCAACCTTCACTACGAGGAGGATTTCAAAACAGTCGTTGCACTCAACAGGGAGCTGGTATCTCGATTTCCCACCAACGTCGTTCATCTCAGCAACTTGGCTGCTGGTTTTCGGAGGGCCGGCGATGCCAAAAATGCGATACAGACGTATCGCAGAGTCATCGAAATCGGGAAGGAGTCGACCCCTTGGCTCGAATACTCGCTGACAGCGTCCTATCAGGTAGCCAGAGTGCTCATGTCACTGAATCGTTTCGAGGAAGCTATTGCGGCTTTCACTACGATCCTCTCTGAAGAACAAACTCCTTCTACGAAATGGTTGCGTGCATGGTCGCAGATTCAGATAGGAGTCTGCTACGAATTGTCGGGAGATCGAACCAAGGCCGAGTCATTCTTCCGCCAAATTCAGCGAAGCGACAACCAAGATGCCTATCGCACAGCTCAGCAACGGCTCAAAAACCCTCTTCTCGGCGTCGAAATCGAGAACACTCTTGCTCTCAATTGCAACGAAACAAACCGTTTCGAAGAAGCCCTCTCGATTCTTTCAGCAAATCTCAAAAGGCTTTCGGATAACGATCTACAGTTTCCTTCCTCACACGCCCCTCTCATTCACTACTATCTCGGTCGGACTTTGTTAGACGCAGATCGCACACGCGAAGCAGCTGACCGCTTCAAGGTCGTCATCGCCACCGACGAGGTGCCGTATGAGTGGATCAGGCCCTGGGCGCACTACCGACTCGCACTATGCTTCAAGAAGCTAGGTGACAGTGCGTCCGCGAAGCTTCACTTCGATGCAGCGCACAATCTCGGCAACAAGGAACTCCGTCTCCGTATCGAACGAGATCGCTAGAAGCAGGCAGCCTATACGGCATCGGCTCAGAGTCGCATGAGCGAATTCGAACAGGTTGCTAAGCCAATGTTGCCGACAAGCCTGTCTCCCTGGTGGTATGGCAGCGGCTGGTTTGAGCCATTGCCGTCTCCTGCGGTGATGAACGCTTGTGTTCGCGGTAGAATGCCTTTCGCCGCCGTCTCCGGCCTGCGTGGTTGAAGACGCACCGGTATGAAAACAAGGAGCACCACCATGTACAACCTTTCTTGCGTTCTGATTGCTATTGTTGCGGCGATGACTCTCATGTCGTGCGCCGGTGGATCGGTTGAGAATCCACTTCTCGCGGATTGGGACACACCTTTCCAAGCGCCACCGTTCGACAAAATTCAAGCTCAGCATTACATGCCAGCCTTCGAGGCTGCGATGGCAAGTCACTCCGAGGAAGTCTCTACCATCGCAGCGTCGCAAGATTCGCCGACCTTCGACAATACGATCGCAGCACTCGACACCTCCGGAAGGCTCCTGGATCGCGTCCGGCTCGTTTTCGTCAACCTCAACGAGGCACACACCAATGATGAGCTGCAAGGGCTTGCGAAGGAGATTAATCCGAATCTGGCTCGACATCGCGACAACATCTTGCTCAACGAGGCTTTGTTCCAGCGAGTAAAGACCGTCTACGACAGTAAGCAGACTCTGGATCTCACAACTGAACAGGAGCGGCTACTGGACAAGACCTATCGCGCCTTTGTACGTGGTGGCGCGAATCTTGATCCTGCCTCCAAGGATCGGTTGCGCGAAATCAACGGTGAGCTTTCTGTGCTGTCTACACAATTCGGTGAGAACTTGGTCAAGGAGATGAACGCAATCGCGTTGCTCATTGAGGACGAGAACGATCTTGCCGGCCTCCCTCAGTCGGTGCGGGATTCTGCGAGCGCCCTGGCCTCTGCCCATGGGCATGAAAATGCCTGGGCCTTCAACTTACAGCGCACGAGTTGGACACCGTTCCTTCAACTTTCTGAGAAACGGGATCTGCGCGAAAAACTCTATACTGCCTACACCCTCCTCGGGACCGATATTGGCGAACCGAACAATGTGGCACTTGCATCGCAGATAGCCGCCTTGCGCGTCGATCGTGCTCATCTCCTTGGATACAATTCCCACGCCCACTACATGCTCGAAGAGAACATGGCCGAGAACCCAGCTAACGTCAACGATCTACTTGACAAGCTCTGGACTCCCGCACTTGCTCGCGCAAAAGTCGAGAAGGCTGAACTGCAGAGTTTGGCCTCCAGCTTGGGCGACGACATCGACCTCGCCATGTGGGACTGGTGGTACTACTCTGAAAAGCTGCGGGCGGCAAAGTACGACTTCGACGAGGAGGCAGTCAAACCTTACCTCCAGCTCGAGAATGTTCGCCAAGCTGCCTTCGACACAGCGAATAAGCTCTGGGGCATCACCTTTGAGCCTCGGACCGATGTCGCGGTCTATCACCCCGACGTCCTCGCCTTTGAAGTCAAGGACGAGGATGGCTCTCACCTCGGTCTTTTCTTCGTCGACTACTTTGCTCGCGAGAGCAAGCGTGGCGGTGCGTGGATGGAGAACTTCCGCCAGCAGTGGAAGAAGGATGGACACGATGTCCGGCCTGTGATCGTCAACGTGTGCAACTTCTCGAAACCGTCAGAGGGGCAACCCGCCTTGATCGGACTGGACGAGGCTTCGACGATATTTCACGAATTCGGTCATGCACTACACGGCCTCTTGGCGAACGGGAACTATCCCGGTCTTTCCGGCAC
>JAAESQ010000404.1 GCA_024229275.1 bacterium
AGGATCCTGGTCAACCGGGGATCCAAGAGGTCTCGGGTTCGCAAATCCATCGGGCGTCACATCGGCCCTCCAGATACGAACGTCCATGCCCTCGTCGTATGGAGCGAAAAAGAGGGATTCTCCGTCAGGTGAGAAGAATGCTTCCATCTCGCTGCTTCGGGATCCATCAGTGAGAGAAACTTGCTCGGGCTCGCTCCACACACCGTCTATCAACCGGCTTCTGAAAAGGGCGGCACCCTGGTCCGGGACTTCACCCGTGAACAGCACCTGATTCCCATCTGGGTGAAAACTGACACCGTACTCGTAGCGTCCTTCAACGGAGACAATCCCTGGAGCAAAGACCACCGCTTCCTTCTCTGGGTGGATTTGGTCGAGGTAAGACACTTCTGCATCGAGATCCTCGATCTGCTGCGGTGCTTTGTCGATGCAGGCCACTACCAAACAGCAGATGACTACTACCCCACACATTCGTCGTTGAACACCATTCATGGTCACAACCTCCCCCAATCGTCCTCGCATCCAAGACTGGTACGGCAGAGCGCATGATGAGTTGTTTCGAACATGTAAAAGCAGATCGCAAACGCAAGAAACTCGTGTGCGTCGAAGGCGGTGAATGGGCGACCCACACACTGAATGCTCTCGACCCCTTCAGCCGCCCTGCATTTCATCCTTCGGGATTCTGAGGCCGGGGACCATGTCTTTTTCTGGCACAACCTGAATCGCTCGCGGCTCGGTTGGACAGGCAAACTCGCACAGTCCACAGCCGGTGCAGCCACCGCTCATGACCAGCGGCCGGCCCCCGATCTGCATGATGGCCACATTCGGGAACGGACACGCCTTAAAACAGCGATTGCAGATCTCTCCACAAAAGGTAATGCAGTGGTTGGGGTTGACACGCGCCAGTCCAATCCGCACCTGCGCCGTATCGGTCGGCTGGACCAGCGCTCCATCCTCACACGCAGTTACGCACGGCAGCCCGTCGCACAGGTAACACGGTTTGCGCGAAGGCACGAGCACGGGCAACGCATCGTGGGTTGGGGTCGGTACTGCCACCAGACTGCTTGTTGGGCACGCTTCTGCGCATGCCATACAACTCGTACAGGCCTCGAGAAAGGCATCGTCGGGATCAATCGCCCCAGGCGGCCGTAACGCCCGTTCGAGATCGATCGGACTCGCCTTTCCGGTCGCAGCTTCAGTTGTCTCGCGAAGACGGTCAAACCATCCGGTCAGGAACTCACGTCGCGACCGGGGCATTGGCTAGTCCTCAGCCTTTGGTGGAACCGGGATATCCTCCCAAGGCACAGGCTCCTTGATGCGTTCGATCTCAGTCGCTTTGCGAGCGGTGGCGACAAGCTCCCGAACGTCTAGAGCAGTCTCGGCCTCATCGAGTTCTCCGGAATTCGACTTCGTGGTCGGATGCGCGGGCATCAGGAAGGAGCAGCAGTCGAAGTGCGGCATGATAGACAAATCGTAGGTTCCCACACGTCGTGCGATGGCGATGATCTGTTGCTTGTCCAAGCCGATCAATGGCCTCAGCACAGGCCTTCGAACGACCGATTCCACAGCTCTCAAGTTCTCGATCGTCTGCGACGCGACCTGCCCTAGCGATTCCCCAGTGACCAACGCATGTGAACGCCAACGACCGGCAAACTGTTCGGCGATACGCAGCATGAAGCGGCGATAGAGCAGCACCCTCAACTCGGGCGGACACTTGGCGACAATCTCTTCCTGTATCGGAAGTAAGGGCACTAATGCCAGTCTTGCGTTGCCTTGGTAGCGAGCAGCTACGGCGACTAGGTCGCGGGCCTTGTCGAGGCTTGCCGGATCCGACCTTGGCACCGAGTGAAAGTGAACGAAGTCGAGGCGCATACCCCGCTTCATCATCATGTAAGCGGCCACCGGGGAGTCAATCCCTCCAGACAACAGACAGGTGGCTCGCCCCCCCACTCCGGTCGGCAAACCGCCTGGGCCGGGGACACGACGCAGATAGAGCCAGCATCCGCCTCCGTCGATGAGAATCCTAACGGTGAGATCCGGATCCCGCAGATTGACCGGCCAGTGCGTGGCCTCAGTAATGACCGTCCCAACCTCGCGTTCGACTTCGAGCGAGGTCAGCGGGAAAGCCTTGTCCGAGCGAATCACCCGTACCGCGAATGAAGCCGGCGACAGACCTTCCAATTCCGCTGGAATGTTTTGCTTGACCTCATCGATAGTAACTCCGACAGGGGTCACCGGCATGATTGCGTGCAGCCCGAAAACAGCGGCGAGGCGACGAGCGACCTCAGGGAAGGGGGCCGGCGCAGAAAAGCTCACCAGAACCCGCGACTGTGGTCGCGTGATCGACTCGAGTGGCAAGTCAGACAGGGCGGTCCGAATGTTGGCGACCAACTTGCCTTCGAACCAACTACGGTTTCCACCCTTGAGGGAAACCTCGTGAGTGGTAGCGAGAACACGAGTGACCATCTTCACGATCGGCACTCTAAGCGATTCGCCCTGCGAATCGCAATGTGGTTTCGGACAAGTGAGCCATTATCAAAGTTTTTTGTCTTTCTTCTTCCTTCAAAGTAATTCGCAAAGCGAATTGCTACCCAAGAACGAGCTTGATGGGTTCGGGTGTGAAACACAGCACGAAGATCGCAATCGCGACCCAGGCGGTGAGTTGCCGTTTGGGATCGAGTGGGACAGCTTCGTCCCAGATGCGAGGATGCCGTAGTCCCATCACAAGCACGATGACCATCCAAAGCCACCAGCCTGGCCAAACGAAACCCAATACAGCGAGAATGGCAAGCATCGGCCAGGCGGCGCGCCGATGCCATTGCCCGAACAATGAATAGCAGACGTGTCCTCCGTCGAGTTGGGCAAATGGCAGCATATTGAGAAGAGTGACCATCACACCGAACCACGCGGCAACGCCGGTCGGGTGAAGCATAACGCCAACTCCCTCCGGCAGGTCCGGCATCAGCGCCCATTCGAACACTCTGTAGATGATGGGTTCGC
>JAAESQ010000405.1 GCA_024229275.1 bacterium
CAGCTGTACGATGAGTTCGCGACAACGATCGCGTACGTCTCGAGGCAGTTGATCCCACTGTGCCCCGTTTCCGAGCGGTAGCCTTGCTTGCTGTGGCCGATGGGTGTGCTTTTGGCGGTTCATTTCCATCTCCTGATGTGAGCGATGAACCAGAACTACCCGGGTGTTGCCCTTTGGGCAAGGGCTGTACGTCGAGCAGTGCCCTGAGGCCGAGCAGCGCATCGACGGCGATTTCGGGACGATCTGCTTCGCGTAGGCCGTCGCAGACTATCGGGTCAAGCATCCAACCCGGTACGGCCAGGCGAGTCTCTTCGTCGACCTTTACGATAAATGTTTCATCGTGCTGGCGTCGCAGACACCGGATGACGTCTACGGATTGGCCACAGTTAGGATGATGTCGGTAATGGATTCGCGGGGAGTGCGGTTTATGAGCAGTGTGATGATACCTGTCGTCACGGATTTGCCACCCATTTACTGGAACTCGGGGTCGATCTGCGGGAGATTCAGAAGATTCTGGGACATGCCCGTCCGGAAACCACGGCGCGTTATGCCCACCTGACCGAGGTGACCAGCGCCAATGCCGCCGAGCAGCTTGAGAAAATGCTCCACGCTTTCTCGATTCGCTGGGAGGATGCGGCATGATTCTGTTGTCCACCCTGATCTCCCGCTTCGGCGGGGAGTTGCGCGAGCAGTTCGGAAAGCGGCTGTTGCCAGGCCATGAGCGGGCACTGGGCGCCATGGGAATCTGCCGGACCGACGAGAGTCCGGTGATGAGGGTTCGGTGCCTGGATTGCGGTACCCGGGAGACCGTCCCGCACTCCTGCGGCAATCGCAGTTGCCCGCACTGTCAGCACCATGAAGGTCAACAGTGGCTGGAACGCCAACGGGGGAAACTGCTGCCGGTGGAGTATTTCATGGTCACCTTCACGCTGCCGAGGCAGTGGCGTGCGTTGCTGTGGCGACACCAGCGCATCGGTTACGACCTGCTGCTGAAGCTTGGCTGGCAGACCCTGA
>JAAESQ010000406.1 GCA_024229275.1 bacterium
GGGCGGGACAAGCAGGTATTTCGCTCCGCGACCCCTATCACGGCCCTTGGCACCCACATCGTCCAGCGGCCGCTGCCAGGCATCCATGATCGTCCCGAATATCCCGATTCCCACCGCCGCAGGCGGCATCTCGACCACGATGGGCCCGTCTTTGAAGTTCCAGTAGGTCAAGATGTAGGGCGTCGTGTTGTTCGGCGTCGCCGTCTGGAACCTCCAGTCCTGGAGTTTCGAAAAGTAGCCGACATCGTTCGGGCCCACGCCCGCATCTGCGAGTGCATCCCGGTAGAACTTGAAGTTCATGAGCGGCATAGCCCACACCGCGGCATCAATCGCGCGATGATAAGTCATGCGATCATGCACATCGGCCTTCTGCAAATCAAATCCTTCCGCATTCGCCGGTGCGGACAACACCATAAAGACCACCATAGCCGCGATTAAGGCTGCTGTGAATGTCTGTCCTGTTCTCATTGAGTTCCTCCTTATTTTGTGATTCTTGATTCTTGTCGTTCAGATTATCCGATATATGCTCTTTTTTGCAGCTCGTTATGCGTGACCGGCGGGAAGTGACCGCAAAGCAAAGCGGCGCGGCCATTTCCCGTACGAGTCGACGCAGTTGCTAGCTGGATTGTCTGATGATTATTTCACGAGCTCAATCTCACCCGGGCGCCATGTCTTATCAAAGAATGACTGTAGCGGACTGTAGAGACGCAGCATGATGAACCAGCCTTTCTTCGGGTCCGTCTGGATCCAGTTCCCTTCAGCTATACCTTCGGGCCGTTTGGGGCTGAGGTAGATCGTTGTCGAACCGTCTCTATCCGGCACAGCCGCAGGCGATGGGTAACTCTGACTTCCAAC
>JAAESQ010000407.1 GCA_024229275.1 bacterium
CAAGGAATTTGATCGGCTCGCGATCAATCACGGCGTGGAGTTCTTCGTAGAACTTGTAGTTGACGGAGTGAACGGTGTTGAACTCCGTCCCCGTACCCTTGATGAACTCCATCTCAGGCGGATTAACCGCTGTGCTAAGTGGATAGATCTTGATGCCTTTTCTGAACAATTGGCTGGAGTAATCCGGTTTACCATCCTTGAGGAACCCGCGCAGCAGGAGCCAGACAGCATAGCTGCGTGACCTGGCGATGGTATAGACGCCCTGCGGAACGATCCCCTCGACGTCTGCCTCGTCATCGCCTGGTGGCAGGATCAGGAATTTGCCGCCCATGCCCCGATTCGGCCCCGCAGCGCCCATGTCGACGATGCTCCACGTAAACGAATCAACCATGATCCCCGGCCCTGTTCCGGCTGGAATTTCGACCACCGTCGGCCCGTCTCTTTTCAGATCGAGAAAGGAAGTGGCGTAGACCGTGCCGGCATTGCCGGTGAGAAACAGCGAATTGCTGTCCATCAAGCCGTCAAAGAGAATGACCTGATTGGCCTTTTCCTGGCCAAGGGCAATGTGACCAGCCCGGCCGGCCTCGAAATTGGAGGCCGGCATTCCATTCAGTAAGGCTTGCAGACCGCGATTGAGGTCCAAGTTGGCAAAGAGCGCGGCGGCGGCCTTCTCGTCGGGTATCCCGTCAAAGAACTTCAGGGTGCCGAGCTTTGTCTCCACCGTGTCGGGCGTCAGGACCGACTCCGGGATCTTGGTGTTGTAGCCGGGCGTTGGTTCTTGAGCAAGAACGGGCGGCACGACGAGCACGACAGCAAGCGCAGCAAGGGCCGCGATCGCGGACAACTTGTGTATGGCTCTACTCAGTTTCACTGATCTCCTCCTTGATCACCGATC
>JAAESQ010000408.1 GCA_024229275.1 bacterium
CACGGAGTCGTGTCGCTTGGAGTGATTGGATTCACTAGCGATGGAAGTCGGGGCGGAAGCGCTAGTCAACGACCGCCCGTTCCGTTTCCCGACGACCCGCCCTTGTCGGTGGCGGTCTTGTCCTTGTCCTTGTCCTTGTCCTTGTCCTTCGGGTCAGGCTTCTTGGACTTGCGTGTCAGCGCGCCACGCTCGACGTAGGCGACGTCAGCCGCGCGCATCAGCGCAGCGCGGTCCTGCTCGACCGGGTTCTCGATCGCGTTCTCAAGCGTGAGGTTGAACATGTACTGAAGCTTGTCCTTTTCGTAGTCGTTGTCCTTGCCTGCGGTGGTGACGGAGTCGAAGCAAGTGACCCAGCGCTGCAGCTTGACCAAATGCTCTTCCTTGATTTCCTCCACATGATCGCTGCGCCCCACGCGGGCAGCAGTTTGCACTGCCACGCGGCGCGTGTCCCAGACTTCGAACAGGTGATCACGGACCTTCCGACAGATGTCGCGGTGCTTGGGCTTGGCGTCCGAGATGAAGATATCGAACTGGGGGCCATGGATGCGGCGGCGCTCGATCGGGTAGGTTTCCGCCACGGTGCAGTCGAAAGTCGGTTCGGGCCGTTCCTCATTGGACCGAGTCGATCCCAGTGAACCTTGGCGATGCGGCTGGGTTGCCGTAGGCCGCGCCAACAGACGCTGCTCAAAGCGCGCTTCGGAGGCGTCGATCTGCTCTTGCATGTGGGCGCTCAACTGCTCCATCGCGCGACGCTGGTCGTGGGCAAAGCGCTTGAAATCGTCATGAAGCGACCGCATGTCGCTGTGGGTGCGTTCCATGTTGCGCTGTAGCTCTTCGACGTGCCGCACAATACCCGTGATGTCCGACTTGATAGCGGAAACACTCTTAGACGACGGTGCGGCGAGCACTTGATGCTGAAGCTTGTTCACGGATTCGCCCAGCGCAGAGAGCGCCTTCTGATTTTGCTGTTGGCGGACGTGCAGCTCTGCCTCCAAGCGCTCGACCTCGTTGACCTCATCGGAGTCATCAAGGGCTTGGTAAGGCTCCACATCAGCCACCGACTGAACGGCGGAAGAACTCGGTGTCGGGATATCGCGCGTCAGGGTGCAGGTATCCTCTAAGCCTCGCTCGAACCCGTCCACCTGGCGGAAGTAGACAGTCGGAACTTTGGCCGGCTTGTCGATATCGAGGCCGCGAACTTCACGGTCGTCGCGAAGAACCAGAACGCGATAGTACACCACGAGGCGCGGCAGGCCGCCTGACGGTGCCGGCGTTACGTGTTTGGTGGTGCCGACGTCCGTGTACGGGAAGTCTACCACTTCATGGAGCATCTCGCGGATCGGAAGCTCCGACTGGTTCAAGCCGACCTTGTGTGTGAAGCGCACCGTCACATACGCGCCGGAGAGGCGGCTCGGGTCACGATCAGGATCGTCGTCTAGGTGAACGGCTTCGACAACACCGTACCACTGTTCAAGACGCTCGCTGTCTTCGTAGCGCCACTTGCAAATGATACGAAGCTGGTCAGGGGCCTGGTCATAGATCTTGATGGCCTTGGTCACCGCATGCGTCAACGTGGAGCGGCGCATGGGGACATCGCCCGCTCCCGCGTCAACAACTCTGACAGACATGGCGGCTCGCGCGAATCAGCTCCGAAGTGCCGACCGCAGCGCCCCTACGGCACCGCTGGATCCCAATTCAAAGGCTCTTAGATCGAGCACGATGAAGCAACACGCGCAAACGCTGAGACGCAACACAAACCCGCAACCACATA
>JAAESQ010000409.1 GCA_024229275.1 bacterium
CACGGAGTCGTGTCGCTTGGAGTGATTGGATTCACTAGCGATGGAAGTCGGGGCGGAAGCGCTAGTCAACGACCGCCCGTTCCGTTTCCCGACGACCCGCCCTTGTCGGTGGCGGTCTTGTCCTTGTCCTTGTCCTTGTCCGAAACCTTGGGCGCGGGCTTCTTGGGCTTATCCTGCTTCTTGGGTCCTCGTAGCTGATACTGAGCCTCGGCCTCCGTCACCAGCGTCTCAACGTCCTGGTCGGCCGGCGCATCAATAGTGTGGCGACCCGTGACATCAACGATGTAGCGAAGCGTTTGCTCATTGTTGTGAGGCGCCTCACGCACGATAGCTTTGAGGCATGTCGCCCAGCGTTGGAGCTTGTCCTCATACTCGTCGGAGATCTGGGCAGGGTCTCCGCCGGCTGCGATGACAGAGGATACCGCAGTGTAGCGCTGATCCCACACCTTGAAGAGTTCGTCACGAGCCTGGGCGCCGATTTTCTTGTGGAAAGGCAGGTTGTCGACGATCAGCTTGAACGTAAACTCGTTCACCGGGGTGCGTTGCACCGGAAAAGATGCGGCCACGTACGGATCAAAATCCTGATGTGTGGTGGCAGACTTGGTCTCGCGGAGGCGAAGAGTGGTGCGGTCTTGGTTACGCAGCGAGGGCGCGGCATCTTGACGAGCGATCTGCTGCTGCAGACGAGCGCAGCGAGTACGTAGCGCCTCGGTGTCGTTGCTGTCAGCACGCTGCTTGTCCTCCATCCGCTGCATGCGTCGGTCCATGCTGTTGAACCGTGCGTGGATGTCGCCGATTGTGTCCTGAACCTGATGCACCTCACGCACAAGGCCTTCAAGGCCTTCGTCGACATTGCGACGCCACTCATCAATTTCAGCGGAATTGTCAGAAGCCCCTTTGATGACGAGTTTGCGAACAGCGTCCTGGAGCGATGTGAGTTGCTCGCTCAGGCTGTTGTAGCGACTGTTGGCGACGACGCGCATGGCTTCCGCCATGTCTTCAGCATCGATTTCATCGACATCGACCTCCGATTGCGTTGGCGTGACCGGGGCTGACGGCATGGTTCGCGACACCGTGACATCGCCGAGCTTGCCCTCCAGGAAACCGTTCTTCTGAAGGAAGTAGTAGCCGGGGACCTTGGCGTCTTTGTCAAGGAGACCGCGGTCGGCCCGATCGTCGATGACGATGATGACGCGGTAATACACGACATGTTGCTCGCCAACCGGGGGAAGTTCAACGTGCGGCGAACACGCGACATGCGGGTACGGGAACGCGAGGCGGTGCTCCGGCTCGAGAGGCTGAATGCAGAAGGTCGATCCCCGAGCGGAAGCGATGTCGAACGCGAAATTGACGTCGAGAGTACTTTCCCCTTCCGACGAGTAGTCCGTGTTCTCGATCGTACCATACCACGTATGGATCTCATGCTCGTCTTCGAAACGCCACTTCGTAATCAGTCGCAGCTGATGCGCGTGTTCGGGCCACAACGTGATGACCTTGGTGACAGCTTCGATCAGAGTCGAATGCTGAAGCGGTGACTCGCCGTTCGTCCCGTCAGGAACTTCGCGGGTCGTCGACATCGGCTCGCGCGAATCAGCTCCGAAGTGCCGACCGCAGCGCCCCTACGGCACCGCTGGATCCCAATTCAAAGGCTCTTAGATCGAGCACGATGAAGCAACACGCGCAAACGCTGAGACGCAACACAAACCCGCAACCACATA
>JAAESQ010000410.1 GCA_024229275.1 bacterium
CGTGCGCTTGCACGGATGGTCTGTGGAGCCAACTCCCATCGTGGGTGGTCTGAAGGAGTAGCAGAGCCACTCGGCATCGGGCAACGGGAGGGGTGCGTGATGAATCCGTTTACTGCGCGTCATCAACATCAGATCACCGGCGTGTTGTCCTGTTTCGACCGTGTCATCATCACCCGCACCTTGCCGGAAATCGCCTATGCCGGTGCCATGGAAAGTTTCCTCCGTTCCCGCGACATCCGTCTGTTCGACTATCCCCGGTGGGCCGAACCGTTGCGCGATGAGCTGCGCAGTAACGCCGAACAACTGGCCGCCGAGGCAGGACTGAAGATCGAATTCATCCTCCGTTTCAAGGACTTCCGCAAGGAGGCGCGGATCAAGGAGATCCTGGCTGAGCGCGGCGATCACCCCGGCCTGGTGCATATCTTCTCGGCCATGGAAACCTGTTCGTCCTACCGTGCCTGGTACGACAAGCCCAGCGGGCAGACCCACCTCAAGCCCACCTCCGGCAAGTGCCTGCACTACTACTTCTATTTCATCGACGAGCAGTTCGGCCTGTGCTACGTCCGAGTTCCCACGTGGGCGCCGTTTCGTCTCCAGGTCTACTTCAACGGCCACTCCTGGCTGGCCCGACAACTGACCCGGGCCGGCATCGCCTTCGAGATGGTCGACAATGCCTTCATCCGTATCGCCGACCC
>JAAESQ010000411.1 GCA_024229275.1 bacterium
CGATCTTGCTCATCGCTTTTGGTCTGCTCTCTTTCGCACTCATTCTTCCAGGGCCACTGGAGGTTCTCGGTTCGGTCAACCTCGATGTGCATACGCTCCTTGTGGGTGGTGCTGCCTGGATTCTAGGCAACCAATTACTCGTCTTCGGTCTGTTCACCCACCTTTTTGCGATGACCGAGGGTCTCGTGCCACGTCATGAGGGCGCCATGCGGTTTGGACTCGAGGTCTTTCCAAAACTCGGGTTCCGAGTTGGCTTGGCGTGCGCAGTCTTTGGTCTCCTTCTTCTGGCCTATGCCACTGTGGCCTGGGGTCGAACCGGATTCGGAGACCTCGACTACCCAACCACCATGCGAGTCGTCATCCCGTCGGTGACCATTATGACGGTAGGAATCGAGTCCTGTTTCTCCAGTCTCTTTGTGGGCATCCTGGGCCTTCGTCGCAGATAAACGTCGAATCTGGCGAACCTTGCCGGTGGTAGACTCGTTTTCTCAAACAACAGGAGGTGCTCTGTGGAAATTGGCATCCTTTTCTTTGTCCTGAGTGCGCTGGCGACCATCTGTTTCTTTGCATATCTGGTCATCAGAGTTCGCTATAAGAAAGCCGGACCCGACGAAGCGCTGATTGTCTACGGACGACGCAAGTTGTTTGGCAAGAAGGTGCGCGGCGACAAGGGCGAGATCGAAGGCTTCCGCATCATCCGCGGTGGTGGCACCTTTGTGTGGCCGGCATGGGAGCAATACGAGCATCTGTCGCTGCGCATGATGACCCTCGACATCGACCTCGTACACGTCTACACGGTCCAGGGCATTCCGATCAACGTCAAAGCCGTGGCACAGGTCAAGATTCAAGGTGATATCCAACATATCCGCCGCGCCGCTGAGGGATTCCTCGGCGTTCCCGCGCCGGAAGTCCAGGCAACCATCAAGGAAACCGTGGCTGGTCACCTGCGCGGAATCGTCGGCACACTCACCGTCGAGGAACTCTATCGCGATCAGAAGAGTTTCCAGGAAAAGGTCCGCACCGAAACACACGTCGATCTCGAGGGCATGGGCTTCGAGTTCCGTTCGTTCGTCTTCCAGGCCATCCAGGACGATCAAGGTTACCTAGACGCTCTCGGTCAACCAAAGATCCAAGAGGCTCTCAAGAATGCCCGTATCGCGACGGCAGGAGCAGATCGTGACGCGACCATAGAGGAAGAGCAGGCCCGCCAGCAGAAGGAGCAGAAGCACCTCAGCGTCGACACCGAGGTCGCAGAGTCGGATCGCGCTCTCAGTTTGAAGAAGGCCGACATCAAGAAAGAGGTCGATGTCGCAGAGGCGCTGGCAGTAAAAGCCGGCGAAATGGAACTCAAGGTCCAAGACATCCGCATCGCGGATCAGGAAGTCGAACGCCAGAAGCTTGAGCTGAACGCATCAGTGCGTGAGAAGGCCGATGCAAGCAAGTACGAAACAGAACGTAACGCCGACGCCGAGCAGTATCGCATCGAGCGCCAGGCAGCCGCTGAACGCAAACGCCGAGAAGAGGCCGCTCAAGCAGTCAAGGCCGAAGGCATTGCCAAGGCAGAAGCCGAATCAGTGATGCGGCGCGACATCGGTCTTGCCGAGGCCGATGCAATCAGGGCAAAGGGTGAAGCCGAAGCCGAGGCACGCAGACTGCTCGCCGAAGCCCTCAAACTGTACAACGAGGCCGGTCTTTCGATCGAAGCTCTCAAGGTGCTGCCGGAAATCGCAGCCGCCGTTTCCGAACCCCTTTCACGCGCCGGAGAAACCACCATCATTTCTCAGGGCGCAGGTCCGGGCGACGGTACAGGAGCAGCACGCATGACCGACGATGTGGTTCAAGTACTGAGCCAGCTCAGCCCGATCATGCAGCAGCTTGCAGGCGTCGACATGCAGCAGTTCCTGCAGGACATCTCTCGGCTCCCTGGCGCAATCGCCGACAAAGCTGAAGGCACAGATGACGACGGCAAGGTCTTCACCCGATAGGGGGACCTGGGCTACATGACAGTTTCAAAGGACTTCACTGCTCTTCTCTTCGAACTCGAGCGTGCTCGGTCGACGCTCGACAAGATGCAGATTCTGGCGCGCTCATGGCGAAGCGTGCGCCGGCTCAACCAGCGGGAGCGCATCGATCTTGCGAGACGCGTCGGTTTCAACGGCGCGGAAGAGGTGCTTGAGGGTCTTGCCTCCAAGAAAGGTGGCCTCGCCCCGGCCATGCTGCTTGATGCAGTACGCAAGGCGCGTCGCGCTGATCCAGGTGAGCTTGAACACTTAATGCACGACATCCAAAATGTCGCAGATGATCCAGCTGCTGAAGAAGATTTGAAGCGATTTTGTAAAAGAACAGGCCATTCTCTTCTCAAATTTGAAAAAAATAATGGTGAATTTCGATTTTTAATCAAAAAAGAAAAATAAATAATAGATGA
>JAAESQ010000412.1 GCA_024229275.1 bacterium
GATGAATTTCACCAGTGGTTTGAGCATTACAGGACCTTTCCAGTACGAACTGACCAGTCGTCGTAGTGCAATCCGCCTTGCGATTTACAGTGGAAGATGATTACCAGTCTCGATATGCTTGATGTTTCCCGCTCTTGATCTCATCTTGTATGAAATAGAAGAACCAACGAGATCTTGGAAATGAACTTCGACCTGGGGTCGAATCACCATCTCGCCGAGAGGAGTAGGCAATGGAGTCATCCGCGACATTACCCGTGACGCCCGCCAGCCAAGTCAACGCGAGTGTGTCGCTCAAAGACGGGAGGGATGTCGTCATTCGGACGATGACACCGGACGACGCAGAGTCGTCGTACGACTTCTTCTGTGGCCTGCCGGACGAGGATCGGCGCTATCTTCGCACCGATGTCACTCGCCACGACCTTGTGAAAAGCAGAATTCTCGAAATGTCTGGCGAACGAGTCGAACGATTGGTAGCCGTTCAAGGGGAAGCCATCGTCGCTGACGGTGCGCTCGAACTCGCTGGTCACGGATGGGGCGACAA
>JAAESQ010000413.1 GCA_024229275.1 bacterium
GAGTGGCCGTAGCCACCCCCTCCCCGTTATCGCAATGAGGTCAATTCCTCATATTTACCGGCGTGCGGCTTTCCCGCACCGGGCGGTCCCGCGGAAATCGCCCCCAAAGGGGAACCGAACTATTATCCTGCTATTCGAGAGGCTCGTATATCGCTCAGCGAAAGCAAGTCCATATTTCTGAAGTGCTTCAAGCGGACTCGCACGTTATCCACCTGCGATTTCCGTTTGAATTTCATGCACCGCAGTCGCATGCGTATCCACCGGTCTAAACTGCGGTACATGTCGCCGCAGTGCGACCATGGCATCGCGAAGTAATTCGCTGTGCCGCGGATGACGCGGTTCAGTTGCTCGACCATTTCAGCATCCAGATTGTGGCTGCGTCGGGTAATCCGGCGAACTTTCGTCTTGAAGTTCTCCACCGACTTGGCTCGCATTCTCACGAACCGCGACTTGATGTCGAAGCCCAGAAAGGAAAACCCTTCGTGGAACCTCGTCACTTTCGTCTTCTCGGGACTCAAAGAGAGTCCGAGTTGGCCCGCCAATAAATGCTTGACCAGTGCCAGAGCCTCTTTGGCTTCGCTCTCGCTACGGCAGAGCACCACGAAATCATCGGCATACCGCACGAAGCGAAAGCCGAGTTCATGGAGATGCCAGTCGAGAACGTTCAGAGCGATATTGGCTAGCAGCGGCGAAACGACGCCACCTTGAGGCGTTCCGACTCGCGTCGGACGAACCTTGCCGCCTTCCATCACTCCAGCCCTGAGGAACTTCTCCACCAGTCCCAAGATGTTCCCATCAGCAACCACGTCGGACAGCTCGCGCATGATGACGGCATGAGACAAATTGTCGAAGAAACCGGAGATATCAGCATCGAGTACATAACGCTACCCGTGCCGCCCCAGTTCCAAGACTTTCTCCACCGCATCGTGGCAGCTTCGTCCGAGTCGAAAGCCATACGAATGATCGTGAAACTTTGCCTCGAAGATCGGGTTCAAGAGACGCCGAAGCAC
>JAAESQ010000414.1 GCA_024229275.1 bacterium
AACACCACCGACGAGTCGGTCTACTCCTCGCTGCCGGGTTTCGCCGAGAGTGGTCTGCCCCAGACCTTCGTAATGGACGGCAAGAAGGGAGAAGCTCCCAAGCAAAATCCGAGAAGCCGTTCTTCATCTATCTCCCCTACACGGCAACTCATTTCCCAACCCTTCCTCACCCCGATTTCCAAGGGAAGTCCGGAAATGGTCTTTGGGGGGATATGTTGATGCAGATTGACAGCTATGTCGGCGAGCTGCTCGATACGATCGATGATCTTGGCATTGCCAAGAACACGATCGTCATATTCACCGCGGACAACGGCCCCGAAGCCCTTGAGGCAGGTGGCACCTCACTGACAGTGGAAACGGCTGTACACGGTTCGGCGGGTCCCTGGCGGGGAACGCTGTTCACCGGATTTGAAGGCGCCCTGCGCGTCCCCTTCGCCATTCGCTGGCCGGGGAAGATCGCGGCGGGAAGCGCCAGCGATGAGATCGTCCACGCCATGGATCTCTTTCCTACCTTTGCCAAGATCAGCGGCGGCAAGGTGCCCGATGATCGTCCGATCGACGGGATCGATGTGAGCGATTTCCTCCTGGGGAAGACCAAGAAATCCGGTCGCGACGGATTCGTCGTCTACATGGGCAACGATGTCTTCGGCGTGAAGTGGAGAAACTGGAAGATCCACTTCAAGGAGCAAGATGCCTGGAACACAATCCTGCGCACCTACACGATGCCACGAGTCTACAATCTGATGAACGACCCGCAGGAGCACGACAACGTCCTCTTCCCGCACACGTGGGTGCTGAAGGCCGGGCTCCCGCAGTTGGAAGAGCACGTTGCTTCGCTGAAGGAATATCCTCCAATACTGGGCG
>JAAESQ010000415.1 GCA_024229275.1 bacterium
GCAAAACGCGCCGAATCTTTCCTACGGCTGTGGTGATTCCCGTGCGTCCTAACCCCTCAATCAGCGTAAGACCGGCTTTGATTTGCTCTTCGGCCTGTTGTCGGTCACGCAGATTGCCGTTCGCGTCGAATACGTGGAGTTCCTGGAGGACGCACTGATAAAGATAAGAGAAGTCTTCGTAGAGTCTGATCGCCTTTTCGGCAGCATCCGCGGCCTGCTCGCAAGCCTCCAGCCGCTTTTCTTGTACCCGCTCGCTCTTTGCCGAATCCAATTTCCTTTCGCATGCGTCTTCCACAGCGATCGCCTTGTAGGCCGCCGCCGCCAAGCGATTCACCCACTGACCAAACCGATGAGCAATGGCATGATAGTCGTCGGACTGGCGGAGTACATCGCTTAGCACCTCGGTCTCGGCGTGGCCGGCGCATAATCCCGTACCCTCATCGGTAACCAAATAGATCGCTTCCCACCCGTTATCGTAGATGCATTCAAAGTGCTTTCTCCAATCTTCGGCTTTCCGA
>JAAESQ010000416.1 GCA_024229275.1 bacterium
CTCGCTTTTCTAAAGCAGGCAGCAATGATGTACACCTTCTACTACGACACTGGACATCGCACCTTTCGCCTAACAGGCCCAGGGACTGGAGTGATCACCACCTACGACGCCGAGACCTACTCAGAGCATGACTGTGCGACAGTGATCGGTTGGTACAGTGAGGCGTTGGAGATGTGTGGTGCAACGGGTGTGACAATTGTCGAGGAGGAGTGTCGAG
Organism: bacterium; assembly: GCA_024229275.1. Classification (GTDB taxonomy): domain Bacteria; phylum Acidobacteriota; class Thermoanaerobaculia; order Thermoanaerobaculales; family Sulfomarinibacteraceae; genus JAAESQ01. Next base: position 218 of record JAAESQ010000416.1, read on the forward strand.
CTCACGGAGGCCTGGTCTGCCGCTATCGCGTGCGATGGCACGACGCCACCGCTAGTGCTGGATTCCCTGCCGTTCAGCAGACCCAAGTCGCAACACAACGAACGATGTGAGCCTCTTGCAGCGCTTTCTATTTCGAACCACGAAGCTCACAAAGCTCACGAAGGGGAACACAAAGAAGAAGATATTGGTGGATCACTGATCCACCTCTTCTACTTCCTTCGTGCTCTTCGCGAACTTCGTACCCTTCGTGGTTCCATTCCTCGTTGTCCCGTAGACCCGTTCTGCTTCCTAGCTTTCCGTCTACCAAGTTCTGATTCCACCTCAAAGGCAATCGAATAGTGCGGATCCAGTCCTCATCGTCATCCTCATCGTGTCCCTGAAGCCACTCAATACACGATGACGATGAGGATGACGATGACGAGGGCTATTGCGAGTGCCTAATTATGCGCTCACCTTCGAAGCCCAAGGCCTCAAAGAGAATCAGACCCTCGAATCTCGCTTAGCCTTCTCTCCACTTTTCACTATGAACTATTAACTTTTTACTTCTCCCGCCACCACCCTCCCACCATCGTGGACCTCATTTTCATCTTTCCGCTTTTTTTTCTTCGTGTCTTCTTAGCGCTCTTCGTGAGCTTCGTGGTTCAATTCCTCTGTCTTCCTGCCCTGCCGCATAGCCGTTCGTCCCGTTCGTCCCGCATAGCCTTCCTCGCTACAGCCCTCACAAC
>JAAESQ010000417.1 GCA_024229275.1 bacterium
GTACCTGCCCCCCGGAAACCTGCTTGCTGGTGGTAGAGCTGAACAGCTGTGTCCTTTCGGCAAGGCTGCGTAACTGCACCGATTTCGCGGACTGCGCAGGCAGGCTGAGCAATTGGGGGACTGGTCAAGGATAGATCGTGGAGAGCTGGTGATGCGTGCGGGTGGGTGTGGCGGTAGCTCAATCTATGCCGTTGCGGCATCAAATCTCACAGTCCCATCCCTCGGAGCCAGAACAGATCACGCCGAACTCTGGCTTACTCGGGTGGTGATCGCTCCAGCGCCTGGCTGTTCACCCCGGCGGCAATGCGCTGCGGTGTTTCCCGGTAGTTCCAAGGCATCCACTGTTTCGGGTTCTCCTTCAATTGCCCGGCGTGTCTTTGCAATTCGCAGAGATAGTCAAAAGGGTTGGCCCCGGCAAGTTCTGCAGTATGGATCAGGGTCATGAAGATGTCTCCGACCCGGGCACCATTCTGCGTCTTATAGAATAAGGAACTTTTTCGGTGCAGGATGGCCTTCTTCAGCGCTCTCTCGCAGATGTTGTTGTCCAACGGTGCGCCTGGCTTGTGCAGGAACAGGGTGAGTTCCTTCCAGTGCTTGAGCATATAGGAGATCGCCTCGCCCAGGCTCGAGTTCGGCTCGATCTTCTTCTCTTCGAACTGGCGTTCGAACCACTCATGCAGTTGCTGCATCAGGGGCTCACTGTGTTGTTGATGAAATATCAAACGATCCTGGGGCGACAGGCTCTCCCGCCGAGCCACGGCGTCATTTTTATAGACCTTGGCCAAGATCTCTAACACGTAGCGCACTTCCTCGGGGAAATTCTCCACCACATCGACAAAGCGACGTCGACCGTGGCTGAGACAGTTGGCGAGGATCGTTTCGAACTCCCCGGGAAGGTTGCGCGATAGCGCATCACACATTTGGATCGGAGCCGAGAGTTCCTTGGATCTTTTATCCAGCACCGCTTGGAGGTTCTCGCCGGCGTGATGGCGTCCGGTAAAAAACAGCGCAATCAGATGCCCCCTGCACTTCGAGATAATTCCGCTGGTGAACAGTCCCGTTCGCTTCGATGGGTTTTCTATGTGCGCCGGCGTCTGGTTTTCGGCCATGAGCTCCAGAATCTTCATCGGCGTATCGTCGTTGTGCAGCACCTCACCCTGAGCCGCCTCGTCGATGATCGCATTGAAGACCGGCTCGAACCGTTCGGAGGCTTCTTTGACAAGATCCCACTGGGTCGCCGCCGGTAGTGGGATCCCGAGGTTCTTCTCAAGTTTCTCCAACCGGCTAAAGGGAAAGCCTGCCCCGTACTTCAGGCAACCGATCATGCCCACCGCCGTCTCATCGTATTTCCGCTCCCCGATGCCTTCCGGAGCTTCGGCGGTGAATACCGAACCACAGAGATTGCAGCGCAGTTTCTCAAGTTCATACACCGTCGCCGGCAGCGGCGGCAGACCTTGGATGCGCACGATGAGGCCCGGATCGGAGAGCCGGTAGGCTTTGCCCGTACAACCCGTTTCCGGGCAAGAATCACCGGGCTTCAGCGATGCGTGGGATACCGCGATCCGCTGTGCTCCCGTGTAAGCATTCGCGCCGTTGCGCCCATGTCCCTTGGGTTTTTTCTTCTGGCCTTTCCCACTGACATCCGCCTTCGACGTGTCGTTGTGTTTTTGCTTTTTCTGCTTCAGAACATCTTCTGTCTTCTCGGTCTGGGGACCAAACAGGAGGTTGCGCAGACGATAGATGGAGGTACGCTTCTTCTCCAGTTCCTGGGTCAGA
>JAAESQ010000418.1 GCA_024229275.1 bacterium
CCTCGCGGAGCAATGACAAGAGCCGAGGAATCCTCGATCTTTACGCCTCCGCTGCCAAAAAGAAGGGACAACACGAACACAAAGACTGCGATGAAGAACAGCATGGCTGATACTCGAACAGCGGTCTCGATTGCACGCCAAAGTCGGCTCACACTTCGTCCAAATCCGGTTCTTCGTTCGTCTGTCATTTTTTGATTCCCTTCGACGACACGTTTTTGATGTCCATAACTGCAGTCCTCACCGCGAGCGGCTTCAGTTGCTCAAGCCTAATGAAGCCAGCACAAGTTTCCTCATCTCAGCTTTCATGTCTTCTACGACAGCGGCCTTGGTCGGGTTCTTGACGAGATTCTCGAGCTCGTAGGGATCTGCTTCCAAATCGTAGAGTTCCGCTTGATCCTCGAAGCGGATCCAACGGATGTACTTGAACTTTCCCTTACGGACGATGCGATAGTCCAGGTTTGCTGTCCAAGGAAAGGGGTTTTCGTGGCTGTAATACTCGATAAGAAAGGACTCGTGTACTGATGTGTTCGGTTGAACGAGTACAGGTACAAGCGACTTTCCCTGTACATGGTCCGGAATCTTGACACCTGCAATGTCCAACACAGTTGCAGCCAGATCGACCGACACAACTGGACTCGAGATCCTTGACTCTTCCTGCACCAACTTTGGAAACCTCATCACCAATGGCGTTCGTACAGACTCCTCGTACGGCAGTCTTCGCTCGATCGATAGACCGTGTTCGCCAAAGAAATATCCGTTGTCGCTGGTGAAGATTATTAGCGTATCGTCGAGCTTGCCGTTCTCCTTCAGAGTTTTTATTATCCGGCCCACTCCCTCATCGACGGCCAACATCATCTCGGCACGTGCGCGAATGGTGTCTTCGGCAACACCAGCATCGATCTCGTGCGCCCACTCCGGAGAGCGCTCGAGTTCTTGTCGGATTTCTAACGCTTTGTTGATGACGGGCTTTCCTGCGGCGTTCTCGGCCGATAGACCGTAGTTCGGTCGGCGCTTGAACACCTTGTCTGAGTACTTGCCCTTGTGGCGCTTAGCTGGCATGAACTCGCGTGGCACACTCAGATCCACTGTCCCATCATCGCGCTGAATTGCTTCCGGGTGCACCGCCTTGTGGCCTATGTAAATGAAGAACGGTTGATCGCCAGATTTCTCAATCACCGAGACCGCTCTATCGGTGAAGATATCCGTGATGTAGCCCTTGACCTGGTTTTCCTTCCCATTTTCGTACAGAACTGGATCGAAGGTGTTTCCCTGTCCAGAAAAGCTCGACCAGTAATCGTATCCCGGTCGGGGTGTTGGATCGTTGCCCATGTGCCATTTGCCGATGTGGGCTGTATAGTACCCAGCCTTTTGCAGCTCTTTTGGAAACAGATCCAGAAGATGGCTCGCAAAGGCGCGTGAAGTGTTGTCGAGGATCCCATGACGCGAGACATACTGACCGGTCAAAATGCTCGCCCGATTTGGCGAACACAGCGGTGTTGAATGATACGCCTGTTCAAATAGGGCGCCCTCACGTGCAAGGCTGTCGATGTGGGGTGTTTCAAGGTAGGTATGGCCGCCTGCGCCAAATTCATCGAATCGGAGATCATCGACGACAATCATCACGATGTTCGGCCTCTCGTCCTCGGCCACGATCACGCCCGCGGGAAACACCGAGAATACGACCAGCAGAGCGGCGAGCCAGCAGTTCTTGATAGCGAAATCACTCATCTTGAGTCTCCTGGTAGTCCTCTCGCATGACCGCTGATCTCAGGCGCATTCGAACACGTCCAATGCTTTTGGCGTGGCCCTCCAACTCGATTGGCAGTCCTGATGTGATATCGAGGTACAACGTGATGTTGTCACGAAGGCCGAGCAATTCCAGATCTTGCTTCTGTTCCTCACCACCCACAGGCTCCGCGTGTAGTGTGAAGGCTTTGACCTTTACCTGTCCCTCAACTTGTTCCTGTACGTCTCCGACCGTCCTGGTGAAGTTCGCTCTTCGTTCCTGGATTCCTTGATCTGTCATGCTTACGCGGAACCAGCCCGTTTTGCCTGCGGTGAGGATTGTCTCCTCCGGCTGAGTCGGAGGTATCCCAGCTGCCTGTACGAGGCGATAAATGAGGGCGTACGTGTCGGTGGTAGCGACCTCTCCGTCTGGATAACCCGACAGAATCTCACTCTTCTCGCTGCGCCGAGTCCACTCATCGGGGTTGAGTCCATTCTGATTCTCACCAGGGGCGGCACGCCAGATGAAGTAGCCGGCGTGAATCGAACGGAAGCGCTTCCAGTAGGGACTGCGACCCGTGACCAGCTTCTCGATCTGCAACACCGCATTCGACTCTTCGTCGATCCAAACCTCGGCATGTTCTCGTTTTCCGAACGGCAGTCTGCTTTCGACCACAACTTTGGTGAGCTTCTCTCCGACTTGCGCTACAGGCTCGCCCTCCGGCACATCCGCAACGATATCAACCTCAGCCGCCGACAAGCCTTCGGTAACGCTCAGCTTCGATGTTGCAGAAACGAAAAACTTGTTGGCGCGAAGCTCTACTTCATGCCAACTGATCTCTCCACGTGAAGGATCTTCCGCAGTTGCTTCGGCACGCAACGACAGGCCGGCGGCAACTGCTCCACACAGCAAAATCACTGCTGCTGTAGTTTTCGTGAGAGCCATCCACCTAAGCTTCATGATTTATGTGCTCCAAACCAGGCGCCAAGTCGCTCGAAACCCTCATCGATGGAAACCTCGGGTTCATACTCCAAGTCCCGCCGCGCAGCGGATATGTCGAACCAGTGAGCGGTGGCCAACTGACTCGCGAGGAATCTCGTCAGCGGAGGTTCCCCTGGTAGATGAAAAACCTTGAAAACGGTCTCAAGAACCCCCGCCAGGAACTGCGCCTTCCCCGGTGACAATCGGCGCTCAACAGGTGGCAGCCCGGCGGCCGCCAGGATTCGATTCAGCCATTCTGCGAGTGGCAGAGGCTCGCCCTGCGTAATGAAGTACGCTTTTCCGGCACACGCTGCACCAGGCTCTACCCTATCTGCCGCTAGAAGATGCGCATCTGCTGCATTGTCGATGTATACGGTATCAATGAGATTCGTACCGTCTCCAACCAAACGAAGGCGTCCCTGACGCTGACGCTCTATCATTCTTGGTGCCAGATGGTTGTCTCCAGGACCCCAGATGAGGTGAGGTCTCAGCGAGATCGTCGACAGCTTGTTGGTGTTTGCAGCCAGTACCATCTGTTCCGCGGCGGCTTTGGTTCGTGGATACGACGCTTCGTGATGTAAGGGATAGGGTAACGACTCGTCACCTCCCGCTATCTCTCCCCCACCATGTACGACGCTCGGAGAACTCGTATACACGAGCTTGGGAACACCATGGGCTCGACACGCGAGCAGTACATTGGCGGTGCCGATAACGTTGGCCTCGTAGTACTCCTTCTCCGGTCCCCAGATGCCTGCTTTCGCTGCGACGTGGAATACAACATCGCAATCCGCCACTGCCGCATCCACGACCTCGCGATCTGCAAGATCACCACGGACCGTCTCAACGCCCAACTCATCGAGTTCCGGATAGGACCCGCGCGCCAGGCTGCGAACTGACCATCCACGTTCCAGAAGCTTCAGAACGATCGCTTTGCCGAGGAAGCCACCCCCGCCAGTTACCAGTGCTCTCAACCGATCCTCCTCTGCGCCCATTGGGAGAGTTCTTCGCGCCCGATCTTCGAGTTATGACGCACGTCCACAGGAAAGTCCGGATGCACGAGAAAGATCTCGATAGGGCGAGTGTGCTCATGTTCCGTTGCCAAAACCAGAAGGTCCTCGATGACGCGACCATGGTCACTCCGCGGGGTCACCGACTCCATCTCGACACAGAGCGCCGGTACGGTCGCGCCCCCTTTTGTAACGCTGACCAAAGCAGTTCGGTGCACGTCGGTGTGCGTGTTGAATACCGACTCGCAGGGCACTGTGAACATGACTCGTTCAGACGTGATCACACGATGCGACTTTCGCCCACAGAACCACAATCGTCCGCTTTCGTCGAAATAGCCCACATCTCCCATACGGTGCAGCACACCATTTCCGTCGGGTCGCGGGATCTTTGCCAGTTGGTTGTGTCGCTCGGCAGCGTCGTAAGCTTGTGTGACCATGGGTCCACCTACCACGATTTCGCCGATCTCCTTCGGCTCAACCTTCTCAGCCTCCGACCAACTCGCAATCGGCTCATCCGTAATCTGAATGACGTTCACCTCAGCGGCCGGCACAGGCCGTCCAATGCACACTCCAGCACCCCTATCGGTAGCCTCTCGCGTTTCATCAACAATCTCGTTGCTCCCGATTGATGCTACCGGCAGCGACTCTGTCGCTCCATAGGGTGTGTGAACTTGAGCCTCAGGTCCCAACAAACTGCAGAATCGCTCCAGCACTTGGGTTGGCACGGGAGCGCCTGCCGACACGACTCGTCTGATGCTGGGGAGTTTCGCACCGTGGGCCACACCATATCGTCCAACGGTATCGAGCAAAGCCGGCGAGCCAAACATGTGTGTCACATTGAAGCGCTGGATCGGCTCAATCACGTTGGGTGGATGCACCGAGCCGGGTCGAGTCGGATCCATATGGGGTATCACGCTCGTCATGCCCATTGCGGGATCGAAGAGAGCAAA
>JAAESQ010000419.1 GCA_024229275.1 bacterium
ATGTTGTGCAGTGCACGAACGCCGTTGGGGTAGGTCTTGGAGAGGTCTTTGATCGTGAGCATGTTGTCCCCGTCTGTGTGGTTTCTGGCCGGCGTTTACCAACACCGGTTTCAACCTACAAACGACGCTGACGGAGGAGGGGTTAGCAGAAGGGGCTTAGAATCATCGTCCAAACCTGCGCGCCAATCCGGAGTTTTCCCGGATTGGCACGCGAAGGATCGGAAGAGAATGCTCCGAGTGATTTTCGGAGACCGGCCGAAGGCTACCATCGATCGGATGCCCGAATCGGGGAACCGAACAGCGTTCGCCTCCGCGGGCATTAACCGCCCACGAGAAGGCCTACTTGGCTGCGGAATGCAGTGCGAACATCGCCCCCTGGGGATCGATGCATTGCGCGATGAATTCGCCGCCGGGAACTTCCATGGGTCCGTTGATTACTGTGCCGCCGAGGTCTCGTACTTTCTCCACTGATGTGTGGACGTCATCAACAGTCACATAGTAGAGCCACGCCGATACCGGCATCTCCTTGGGCCTGTTAAACATGCCGCCAAGTTGGTTGCCATTGCGAGCATAGAGTTGGTAGATACCGGCCTCAGGACCCATGTCCATCGCCTCACTCTTGTCCCAGCCAAAAAGCTCCGAATAGAAGTCGAAAGCTGCGCCATGATCGTCGGTAGCCAGTTCGTGCCACGAGAACTCTCCGATCTGTGCTGGGGCCTCCGCGTCGAGTTCGGATGAAGAGGCATAGACTGCAAAGACTGCGCCTTGTGGATCCTGAAGGACAGCAAAGCAGCCGGCGTCGGGAATGTCGGTGGGCTCGTGAAGAATTTTTGCCCCAAGCCCTTTGGCCTTGTCAGCGATGGCTGAGACGTCCGACACGCAGATGTAAGCGAGCCAGTTGGGCGGTGCTCCCTGGGCCTTGGCGTCGTCCGGAATCGGCATCACGCCGCCAAAGGGCTTTTCTTTGTTGGTC
>JAAESQ010000420.1 GCA_024229275.1 bacterium
CGACGCCCAGCGCATCCTCGACGCGGTGTCAGCGCCGGAGCGGGAGCTGCACCTGTGCGAGCGCTCGGGGCACGTGGTGACCGTGGATCGCGATGGGCCGCGGCTGGCCCGCGTCGTCGCGGACTTCCTCGAGCGGCAGCTGTCTCGAGCGCCCGCTCCGGTCTAGGCTCCTTAGGGCTGACTCAACAATAACTGTACGACTTCTGGCATAGTCCTCCGATATTCGTGCATGTATGTGGCGCAATATTGAAGGTGGGAAGCGATCAGATCGCCGTCGTGAGCCGGCTTTGGAAGGTCTGATGGAGTCGGGAGAGCTTGGGCAGCTACTTGACAGGAGCGCTGATTATCGGAGAATTACACCTGCAAAGGGGGAATTCTCCGATTATGAGAACCGAACGATTTCGCGCGGGGGACTTGGTTCGTCTTCTCAAAGAGCAGAAGATCGCCACAATTGAGGAGTTGAAGCGAGCGTTGGGGACGGATGTCGACTCTACGCTCTTCCGGAAGCTCGAGACATTGGACTATCTATCGAGCTACTCGCATCGGGGTCGCTACTACACGTTGGGCGAGACCGCCCGCTTCGACGAGCTGGGACTGTGGTCGTTCCGCTCGGTATGGTTCTCGAAGCATGGAACGTTGCTCGCAACCCTCGAAGCGCTGGTGCAGGCTTCGGAAGCAGGCTACACCGCAAACGAGCTTGAGAACATCGTGAACGTGTCCGTGAAGGCGCCTCTACTGAAGCTTGTTCGTGAGGAGCACCTGGTGCGCGAATCGTTGTTCGATCGGTTTGTCTACGTCGCGGCGGATGCCTCGATCCGTAGACATCAGTTGGCCTCTCGTCAGGTCTATCAAGCTGAGCCCTCGCTCTTGGGTCTGGGAGTTGGGGTGCGCGTGCTCCCCGAAGAGCTGAAGGCCGCGATCGTGCTCTTCTACAGCCTCCTCGATGAAAAGCAGCGCCGGCTCTATGCAGGACTCGAGTCTCTGAAGATCGGGCACGGTGGCGACCAGCAGATCAGCGAGCTGCTTGGACTCAACCCCAGCACGATCGCTCGAGGGCGGCGGGACCTGCTCGCGAGAGACGCGGAGATCGAGCGCGTTCGCAGGCCGGGTGCCGGACGCAAGTCGGTCCAAAAAAAACGCCCGACGTCATCGGGAAGATCAAAGAACTCATGAAACACGAGACCGCCGGCGATCCCATAACCGGGTTGAAATGGACTCGCCGGACCACCGAGAAGATCGCCGAGCAATTGCGAGAGATCGGGATCACGGTTTGTGCCAACACCGTCTGCAAGCTGTTGCGACAGATGGGATACGCTCTGCGCGTCAATCACAAGAAGTTGACAGCCTCCTCGCCTGCGGATCGCGACGAGCAGTTTGCCTACATCGCGAATCGGCGTGAGTCCTTCGCAAAGCGCGGCCTACCGATCGTGAGCATCGACACGAAGAAGAAGGAGCTGATCGGCAACTTCAAGAACGCGGGGTCCGCTTGGCAAAGAGAGCCCGTCCTGGTTCGCGACCACGACTTCAGGTCCGACGCCGAGGGGATCGCCATTCCGTATGGAGTCTACGACGTCCAGGCGAATCTCGGATCGCTCTTCATTGGGAACAGCCACGACACCTCCGAGTTCGCCGTCGACAATCTCGCAAGGTGGTGGCGTTACGACGGTCGACGACGCTATCGCGGAGCGACGCAACTCCTGATCCTCGCCGACGGGGGAGGAAGTAACTCCTGCAGAGCGCGGGCCTGGAAGCACAGACTGCAAAAAGTGCTCTGTGACCGCCTCCGTTTGGCCGTGACGGTCTGTCACTACCCCACCGGAGCATCCAAATGGAACCCCATCGAGCATCGCTTGTTCAGTGAGATCAGCAAGAACTGGGCAGGCAAGCCACTCGCCAGCTACGAGGCCGTGCTCAACTATGCGCGCTCAACCACGACCTGCGGCGGCCTCGGGGTCAAGGCGTACCTCGTGAAGAAGGAATACTCCAACGGTGTGAAGGTCACGGATGAACAGATGGAGCAGCTTTGCCTCAAAGCCCACACCACCCAGCCGGCACGCAACTACACACTCAAGCCAAGGTAGAGCGGCCATCAAATCGGGGAGTTATTGTTGAGTCAGCCCTTAATCCGGAAGATCGAACTCGCCCGCCATTGATTGGCAGCGAATTCCACATGCGCGTCTCGTGTGGAGGTCAGCTGATCGTATAGAGCCCCATCGGCCTTCTTGAAGTGCAAATAGCCGGCGTTGGTTCCTTGATGATACGTTCCGAAATAGATGTAGCCGTTGTGAATGTTGGTCGTTCCCCACTTAGCGCCCCAACGACCCCTGACGTCCGGGTCATAGCGATCCATGCCGAAGACCACTTCGAAGTCCATGGGATTGTCACGCGTCCAACCACCAGCGGGAACCGGCTCGGACAGCAACATGACGGACTCGTGTAGGGCAGGGTTGCGTTCGCCCGTGTCCGGGTCATAGAGCAATGGGTGCGCAGCAGATGACATGATCAGACGCTCGGTGCCATCGGGGTGGGGGAACTGCTGGAAGTCTCCGATCATGTCGTAGTGACCGTCCATGCCCGCGGCGGAGACCACA
>JAAESQ010000421.1 GCA_024229275.1 bacterium
CCCCGAAAAGCGAACTACCCAGGTATCAAGGGGCGCACGCCGTTTGGCGTCCCCAATTTTGGCGAGGCACTCGTCCAGAAGTAGATCCCCGAGAGGCGTGGCATCCACCAGGTCGGCGAGCTTCTTTTTCTTGGCCTCCACAACCTGTATCCGCCCATGAACCAAGAGTTCGGCGAGTATCGCTCCTGCAATAGCGAACTCACACCTCACCCCTGCCTCTACAGTGCCCGCCTTGTCTTTCAAGGCGAGAAGGAGAATCTCCTCATGGAGCCAGCTCTTCTGCATGTTCTTCCTTTCACGCGCTTACATGCAGACAAACGAAATCTAGAGCCATCGGTTCCAAGAATGTGGCCTTTCCTGAGGTTCCTGGAGTTGACACCTGTGCTTGAGTACATCAGCTAACTACCACAAATCGTGACTGAATATTTTGGCAGTTCAGCAGGCGATCTTAGGATAGGCACGCATGCATTCGTTGCGCATCTTTATGCAAGTTGCCCTTTATCAGTCATTTCCATGCAACAGATATTTCCTGTCTTTTCTTGACGAATTGATAAGCTATGTGGTAACACTTTTGATCAGCAGCTCGCAGCTCGGAAAATTTGGATGCGACAACTGAGGATGACAATGTCCTCATAGTCACCATCGACTCTGAAGGGGAGAGAGAATCGTGAAGAGATTTCTTGTGATAGGTGCGTGTTTTGCATTGGCTTTTCCTTTGGCGTTATCGGCGGCCGAGAGACCCAGCTCGGCACGAAGGCTGGATCCCTCGGCCTCACAGTGGAACGCGATCTCGAGCCTGCCGGAGGTCAAGGCCATCTCGTTTGACGAGCGGGGCCGACCGGCGTTCCTAGCCGGCCGGCTGGGTTCACTGGATGGTCCTCGCTTTGAAGAGACAGCTCCGCGATTTATGCGTTCGATGCAGAAGGCTTATGGCCTGTCAGGTCGCGAGGTTTTTCAGGTCGTTCGCTCAGAAGAGGATGTCCTGGGACAGGTCCACGTACGCATGCACCAACAGCATCGTGGCCTCAAGATCGTCGGCTCTGATTCCGTTCTTCATGCCTGGCGACGCAGCGGCGAAGTCCTCGCCGTCAGCGGCAGGGTAGTTTCGGTCGCAGGTCTTCCAACAAGGCCGAAACTTGACTCCGACAAGGCCATTGGCTTCGCCCTTGAGCAGCTGGGAGTCGCGGGTACCGCTCTCGGTGAGCCGGAGTTGACCTATGTAGTCGCCAGCGACGGCAATGTGCATCTTGCCTGGTCGATCATGGTCAGCTATGAGAGCGTTCATGGCGAGGAACTCGATCGCATCTTTGCTGATGCCTTCGACGGATCCATGGCCGCTCGCCATCCGCAGATTCATCGCTCCAAATACCGCAAGATCTATGACGGCAACAACGGCAGCTCGCTTCCTGGATCGTTGATGTTCAATGAGGGTAGTTCCTCTTCGGACAGCGCAGCGATGGACGCCTACAACAATTCCGGCTACACCTACGACTACTACTGGCAGAAGTTCTCACGCGACTCATATGACGACAACGGCGCTCAGCTTGTCTCTACCGTCCACCACCGCGCCAATTACAACAACGCTTTCTGGAACGGCTCACAGATGGTCTACGGCGACGGCGATGGTTCTAGCTTCAGTCCACTGTCGGGATCTCTCGATGTTGTGGCCCACGAACTCACCCACGCCGTCACCGACCGCACCGCTGACCTTGTGTACGCCAGAGAGTCCGGCGCACTCAACGAGGCCTGGTCGGACGTATTGGGCGCATCCACCGAAGCCTGGGTTGACGGTGGAATCACTTCGAACACATGGAAGCTCGGCGAAGACATCTACACCCCGGGCACTTCTGGCGACGCTCTGCGCTACATGAACAATCCAACCGACGACGGCTACAGCAAGGACTACTACCCAGAACGGTTGTATCCCGGCTCCTGTACACCAAACCCAAACACAAACGACAACTGCGGCGTGCACGGCAACAGCGGTATTGCCAACCTCGCCTATGTGTTACTCGTACAGGGCGGCACTCATCCTCGTGGCAAAACCTCTATCAACGTGCCGGGAATCGGCATCACCAAGGCGGAGCAGATCTTCTACCGCGCTTTGGTCAACTACATGACTTCGTCGACGAATTTCGAAGGGGCTCGCAACGCCACTGCGCAAGCCGCACAGGATCTCTACGGCCAATCCGAGGCCGATGCTGTGCAGGCCGCATGGAACGCAGTAGGCGCCCCTGGCGGCCCGGTGACGACTACCGAACTCTCGAACGGCGTTCCTGTTCCCGGTCTTTCCGGCAGCCAAGGGGCGGAAGACTTCTTCTTCCTCGAAGTGCCGTCTGGCGCCAGCGACCTCCTCTTTGAAATTGCTGGTGGATCGGGTGATGCGGATCTCTACGTTCGCCGCGGCAGCAAGCCTACAACTTCGACCTACGACTGCCGACCCTACAAGAACGGCAACGCCGAAACGTGTCCGTTTGCGTCGCCTGCCGTAGGAGACTGGTACGTCATGCTGCGTGCTTACAGCACCTACTCTGGCGTCACGCTCGAGGGTTCCTTCCAGACCGGAGGCAGCAATGATCCTCCGAACGCAAACTTTACGTTCACAACAAACGACTTGACAGCGTCGTTCACTGACACGTCGAGCGATCCCGACGGCACCATTGCATCACGAAGCTGGACTTTCGGCGACGGCGGAACATCAACAAGCCAGAATCCAAGCCACACCTACTCGGCCGACGGCACCTTCACGGTTACATTGACAGTGACCGACAATGACGGTGCAACCGACAACGTATCGAAGTCTGTCACCGTTGAAGACTCCGGCACGGCGCCGTGTACAAACTGCACCGAGTACACCGGCACTCTGACGGGCTCTGGCGACACCGATGCCCACCCGAACGGAACCTACTACCAATCGGGAGCGGGCAATCACCAGGCGTGGCTGGAAGGTCCCGCCGGTACAGACTTCGACCTGTACCTCTTCAGATGGACCGGTTCGTGGACTCGGGTTGCCAGCTCGACATCGAGCAACTCATCCGAGCACATCAGCTATAACGGCGTATCCGGTTACTACTACTGGCGCATCGAATCATATAGCGGCAGTGGGAGTTATTCTGTCTGGCTGAAGACTCCGTAATTTCCTTCCGAGCTGCGATCTCCGGCCCGCCTGGTCTCACCAGGCGGGCCTTTTCTTTACGAGATCACATGCGTGAATGGTTTCTGGATCCCAGCGTCTTTGCATCTGCTCATTCCAAAGAAGCCGGCACAGGCGACTTGATGAGCTTGGATTATTCGCCTTTGACACGACGTTGGTAGAACCGGCGGGCTTTGGCCCGATTGCCACAGTCGGACATGTCGCACCACCGGCGGCTGCGGTTCCGGCTCTCGTCGATGAACATCCACGAGCACGTGTCGGAGTTGCATTCTTTGACCCGACCGAGGAGTTCGGATCCCATCAGGTCCGCAGCGGAGATGGCGATCGGCCACAGGATTTCCTCCGGGCTCTTACCCTCTCGCTCGAAGCTCCACCGAGCCCCGTCTTCTCCCCAAACAAAACGAAGTCGGGTCAAGGCCTCAGCCAGTTCACGATTGAGGACCGAAAGATCCTCGGTCGCCGGCTGCACATTCTTGGTCACCGCTGTAATGATGCGGTAGAGAGCCTCCCGGAGCGTTCGCGCACGGGCCAAGACTGCCTCGCCAGGCATCTCTCCAGATGCTTTCTCAGGCGCTTCCCGATTGAGGATCGCTGTGTCTTCATCATCACTCAAGCCGTACCCGGCTGCCCATTCAAGAAAGGAATCGAGGCTATCCAGCCGGTCGGGGGGATCGTTGCGCTCCACTCCTTCGGTGTTGATGAAGTCGAGACAAAGCCGCACGTCTGTTATGCCTAAGCCGATCATCGGTCTCTCACCTCTAACCTTCTATTCCTTCTTGACAGGTTAGATTGTTTGCCATAGAATCTAAACCGTCTAAACAACTATAGATGGTTAGATACTGCAAAACAAGGCGCATTAAACGACCATCACCCGAAAGAGAGACTCGCTCATGATGACGAATCCCAAGAATCTCGCCGGCATCGCTGCCGTTCTCTTCGCTTCGACGATCTGGGGCGGCTCTTTCGTCCTTGCCAAACTGGCGATGGACGCACTTCCTGTCGCTCACGTCGTGCTCTAC
>JAAESQ010000422.1 GCA_024229275.1 bacterium
ACTTGCCCAATCCTCCTGCTTGAGAGATTGCAGGCATTACCGTGAGGCCTTCCACGATTTCGTACTGACCCGGCCTGACAACTTCTCCCGTCATAAAAAAAAGCTGTTTGGCCGAAACCGACACGACGTCACCAAGGGAGAGAAAGACGTCGCCACCAGCCTCTGCCGACATGACTTTTGCCGTCGAGAATGCTCTCACCGAGGCTGCTGAGTCTGCCTCCCCTGCTGCACTCAATGAGGACTTCCTTAGTTCGATGATCGAGCCTGCACTTGGTTTGAGTCCACCAGCTTCGGCAATGATCTGCGGCAAAGAAGTTCGCCCTTTCAGATAGTAGGTCCCTGGGCGCAGAACCTCCCCAAGCACTGTTACCGGTTGCGAGCGGTACTCAGAAACGTCAACTTGGAGCTGCACATCGACGTAGAAGTCCTTTTCAAGTAGCTCCTCTAGAAGAGCCGATACTCCTGCTGTGTCTCGGCCGGCTACATCTACGTTGCCAAGCAGCGGAAAGGTCATCGTCCCAGTCGCCTCAACCGGAAAAAGACCGGAAATCTCGTCATATTGAAATGCTTTAACTTCGAGAACGTCACCGGGCCCTACCTGATAGGAGAGATCCCTTACGCCCCCCTCTTGCGCGAGCACTGAAAAAACCGACACACACACCGTCAAAAGCAGAAGAAGACAATACTTAACGACCGGTTTCCACATCACTTACACCCTACCACAGACCGTCTCACAAGACTCTGAAATCGATGGGTCGCACACGTTGAGAATGCCGCGTCAGATCAGTATCCGACAACAAGCCCCAGCGAGAGGGTGTTTACCGTATAGCTGAACGCTTCGAGAGAGTACCGCCTCTCGTGTAGGTAGCTCCCACGCAACGTAAAACGTCTTCCCAACTGCAGTCCGACACCAACTCCCAATCCCCAGATGTCGTCGGTTCGCAACTCTCCTGTTTTTGGATCCGGCTGATCGTAGGCATTCCGGTTATATCGCGCCAACGCTTGGCCGGAGAGGCGACCACGACTTAGCGAATATGTCAGCGAACCACCCGCCGAATCGTAGTACGCGTTCGTGCCGTAGGCTGAGGGGAAATCCCACCTCACCAATCCCAACCGCAAGGACGAATGGTGACCAAGCTCCCACGTCAACGCACCACTCACAACAACGCCTTCATAGTCGGGCACTTCAGGCTCACTCGGATTGGTCTTGAAACGGGTGACTCTGTAGCCCGCACGAAGTTCGCTCGAAAGAACAGCATTCAACTGCCCCCTCACGCCGAACGTCAGCTGGTCACTCGTGGAGTCCCGGTACGCCAGGGTATCCTTTGCCTCAAATTCAGTTCTGAAGAACGTTGCATCGAAGACCACCGTGGGACTCATCTGGTGCAGCCAGCCAATACCCGCTCCTCGACTGCTGTAGTCGTAGAATGGCCCACCATCGACGTACGCAAATTCAGAGAAGCTAGCCTGCAAAGTGAGGCCGTCTCGATGCGAGAACCAATAGTCTGCCGCAATACGCAAGCTGTGTCTGTTGAATTGATAATCGCCGAAAATGATCTCTCCACCAGGATCGATCAAATGGGTCTCCATGTTCGCAAACGCATATCCATAGTCTGCGCTGACTATGAGGCCGTTTGAAAAC
>JAAESQ010000423.1 GCA_024229275.1 bacterium
CACACCCGGCGAGAACTACGATCGTGAGCAAGGCTGAAATGGAACGCATCGGTCGGCTCCTTCTGAAGAGAGGTCCGAAAGGTGTGGAAGATCGTCACTCAGAAGTTAGCGACCCGGATTGTGTATGTCAAATTGTCTCCCCTTGGAAAACACAAGATTCCTCTTCTGCCAGCTTGGTTTGATGGGGGGCCTGATCGTAATCGCTTATAATGGTCTGGAAAAACTGGGCGCGCCAATAAGGTGGATTCGTATACGGTCCGATAAGGGCTGTAGGAGACGAATTCATGGCGAAGAAGCGACGGAAATTCACACCAGCGTTTAAGGCGAAGGTCGCCTTGGCGGCGATTCGCAGCGAAGGGACGCTGGCCGAATTGGCGAGCCGATTCGAGGTGCATGCGAACCAGGTGGCGGCTTGGAAGAAACAGGCGATCGAGGGCATGACCGAGAGCCTTTCCGACGGCCGGCAGCGACGGGAAAAAGAAGGCGAGGAGCACGAGGCAAAGCTCTATCAGCAAATCGGCCAGCTTCAGTTCGAGTTGGACTGGTTGAAAAAAAAAGCTGGAGAACGGTGACCGAAAACGAGAGATGGTCGAACTGGGTGGCTCGGGGCTTTCGGTTGCCAGGCAGTGCGAGCTTCTGGGGCTTCCGCGATCGAGTTACTACTACACGGCGCAGCCTCCGAGTGAGCGTGACCTTCGGCAGCTGCGAATGATCGACGAGGAATACACGCGTCATCCCTTTCGGGGTTCGCGGCGAATGCGAGACTACCTGGAGGAACAAGGCGAGACGGCGTGTCGCGATCGTGTCAGACGTCTGATGCAACAGCTGGGTTTACAGGCGATCTACCCGAAGAAGCGTTTGAGTCAGGAAAACAAGGAGCACGAGAAGCATCCATACCTATTACGAGGCCTGGCAATCGTCCGTCCCAATCAGGTGTGGTGCAGCGACATCACGTACATTCGACTGAAAGGAGGATTTGTCTATCTCACGGCGGTGATGGACTGGCACAGCAGATTCGTGCTGAGTTGGGACCTGTCGATTACGCTCGACACGGAGTTCTGCGTCACGGCACTGGACCGTGCCTTGGAGCGGTGTCGGCCGGAGATCTTCAACACGGATCAGGGGTGTCAGTACACGAGTCATCAATTCACGGGTCGCCTGAAGGAGTCGGGCGTTCGGATCAGCATGGACGGGCGAGGCCGCTGCTTCGACAACATTATGATTGAACGGCTATGGCGAAGCGTGAAGTACGAGGAGGTCTACCTAAAGGAGTACGCGAGCGTTTGGGATTGCCGGGACGCATTGGGCGAGTACTTCGAGTTTTACAATCATCGGCGTCGTCACCAGGGTCTCGATCGACGGACGCCGTGGGAAGTGTATCAAACGGGAGTGTAGGGGAGCCGAGAGATGCGCGAAATGGGGGCGTTTGTTCCGCTTCGTTC
>JAAESQ010000424.1 GCA_024229275.1 bacterium
AGGCATCGATCTACACGCTCAAGCTGCTGCGTCGAGGAGTCGACATTCGCCGCGGCCTCTCCGTCAACGTGCTCGAGCATGTCACCGCATCACAGGCGATGCGACCTGACTGCGAACAGGTGGGCAAAGCGGAGGGGCTGATCCCGGTGCTCTCTCATTTTGTCGACAGCCCCGGTGAGGCGATTTTCGTGGTTGACGACGATCGCAATCTGCTCGGCACGATTACTACAGATGACATTCGACCACTGTTAGCCGATCCGCAATCGGTCGGCTCGCTGATCATCGCCAAGGACATGATGCGGGAGGCCGGCTTCCCGGTCTTTGCTCCCGGTGATTCCCTGGACGAGGTGATGCGCCGCTTCGGCAACTATCGTTTCCAAGCACCGGTTGTCGAAGACGGGCGCCTGGTCGGATCACTCTGGCCACAAGATGTGATCGAGGCGTACAACGCAGAGCTGCTGAAGCGTGATATGGCTTCCAGCATGGCGCTCGCCGCCAGCCATGGTCCCGTTACTCGCGCGTTGCCCGGCGTTCGGGGTATGAGCATGGCCGAAGTTCCGGCACCCCTGAGTTTCCTTGGCAAAAGCCTGGGTTCACTCGACGTTCGCAGCCGATACCGTGTCACCATCCTTCTCATCAAGCGGACGATCGAGGGAGGGGAGCGCATCATTGACGAACTCCCGGACGCTGACTACGTGTTCGAAGAAGGTGATGTGTTGCTTGTGATGGGGACCGAGGAAAGACTGCGCCGCTTCGAAACGGTAGGTTGAGCGTGGATTTGATCCTGCGGCGGCATCAGATTTGGTAGCGGCCTAGTTACAGCCTGATCTGATTTCGGTGTGTTCTGCCGCAGTTTTTCGATCGGCACTCAGAAAGCCGAGACCACGTTTGTCATGGTTCCTCGGGTAGTGCGTTGCGATGTTGATCGATCAGTGAGCGGAGTGCGCGGATGTGATCCGGCCCCGTGCCGCAACAACCACCGATGATAGCGACACCGAGATCAATCAGTTGTTTGGCCTCGTCGGCCATGAACTCCGGGGACTCTGGGTAGATCAATTCTCCAGCTCGGGTCTCGGGAAGCCCAGCGTTGCTCTGAATGATGATTGGCAGGTCGGAGTGGCGTTTGAACTCTTGCGCGATCTCAACCATCTTTTCTATTCCGTTGCCGCAGTTCGATCCGATGATATCGGCGCCTGCATCTTTGAGATCAGCAGCGGCCTGCTGGATTGAATTACCCATCATCGTGAAGAAGCCCCTGGGAGTGGCATCAAAGGTCATGGTCACCACGACAGGAATGTCAGTGGAGAGAGACCTTGCCGCAGCGACGGCGAGCCGTGCCTCACTCAGGTCCATCATGGTTTCGATGCAGATCAGGTCCACCCCAACATCAATGAGCGCACCGATTTGGCGGTTGAAGGACTCTGAGACCTCTTCGGGCGCCGTATCCCCGTACGGCTTGAGGATTTTGGCAGTAGGTCCAACAGAGGCCGAGATGTAGGCGCGACTGCCGACAGTGGGTTGGAGCGCCTCGACAGCGCAGCGGTTGATCTCCTCGGTTCGCTCCTCCAGCCCGTAAGCGGCGAGTTTGAGGGAGGATCCGCCGAATGTGTTGGTGGTGATGATGTCGGCGCCCGCATTGAGGTATAGCGAGGCGATCTCTGCCAGTGTTTCCGGATTCTCGAGGTTGACGGCCTCAGGGCACTCTCCCTGTTTGAGGCCACGTGCCATGAGCATGGTGCCCCACGCCCCGTCACCGACCAGGATTCTGCCTCCACGCACCGTCTCGAGGAGATCGTTCATGTCACCCAACTCCCGCGAGTGCTTTGACCTGTTTCACTGCATGTGCGGCATCGTAGCCGTAGGCGTCGGCACCGATCTCTTCAGCGAACTCCTTTGAAACGGGTGCGCCACCGACAATGGTATGAATCTTCCCGACAAGATCGCGTTCCTTGAGGAGATCCACGACTCCTTTCATCGACGACATAGTGGTCGTGAGTAGCGCCGAAATGCCGATGACAGATGCTCCCGACTCCGTGGCAGCGTCCACGAAACGTTCTGCCGGGACGTCGCTGCCGAGGTCAATGACTTCGAATCCGGCTCCCTTGAGCATGATTCCAACCAGGTTCTTACCGATGTCGTGGAGGTCGCCGTGGGCAGTACCAATCACCACTTTTCCGATGGATGGAATCCCTTCCTCGATCATCAATGGCTTGAGTAGGTCGATTCCTCTCTGCATCGCGCGAGCGGCGAGGAGTACTTCCGGAAGAAAGATCTCGTGGCGGCCGAACAGCTCGGCCACGATGTTCATCCCCCCAATGAGTCCGTTGTCGAGTATTTCGGTCACTGGCAAGCCGGCATCAATGGCTTGGCTTGTCAGTTCGGCGACGCGTGCATCCTCACCGTTTCTGAGGTTGGTAACGATCTCCTGAAGAACATCCATGGTCTATTGCCCTCCCCGCGTGTTGCTGGAAACAGACTGAATCCGCTCTCTGCAGCCCTGGTCAGCGCAGTCAGTGCAGAAAGTGAAATCGATATCGAATTCGTGGACCTCTGGTTCAGCAGCCAGTAGAACGCCGGATACTGACTTCAGAGGTTGCATGAGAAAACTGGCGTTGAGTGAAATGCCAATTCGATCAGGCCGAAGAACTTCAAAGAGCTTCCCTTGAGAACTGACGTGCCAGCCGCAATAGCCCGGGCTGTGGGGAAGCACTCGCATATCGGGAGCAGTCGAATCTAACTGCAACAGGCCTTCCTGGAAATCTCGAGCCGTTTCGGCGGCCAGAGATTCAGCCCCGGCTGAGGCGATGGTGTCGAGCGCGTACCCGAGGGCTGGGTCGCCATCGTTGAACAGGCGTCGGATCTCCGCACACACGGGCTCGCCGATGGTGACAGCAAACAGTGCCAGACGACGAGCATCTGGGAGCATCCCCTCGAGCGGAGTACGGGGAGCGTTGTGACCCTCGCCCCTGTAGATCGCATCGAACTCTTTGACGGAGACTGGAGATCGAACTCCCTTGGGCTCGACGAGGCCGGTATAGATCTCGAACGCGTTGTCCACGAGTGTCGCGACGGCTGCCGGTATTTCAGCGCCCTTGGGAATTCCCTGAGCGCTGAGTACCGTCAAGCGATCCGGAATCGCTGTGGTATCCGGGAAACTCGTGATTCCGTACATCAGCTTCTGCCGGGAAGGTTGTCCATGCCGAATCGACGTGCTTCGGCCGTCATCAGGCGGTCCAACTCGGCCTTGATGTCGTCAGACAATCTCGAAGGGGTGTACGAAGTGATGAGACGCTCGACTTCCTTCTCGGCGCGATCATGAAGACTGAACCCGCCCTCCTCGAGCCAGCGGGAACTGTTGGCGCGGTCGACAACAGGGCCAGGGAAGGTGATCTCGTCCTTGAGGTAGCGACGGGTATGATCCGCGATCAACAGATGCTTGTCCCGCCGGAGTTCCTCGAAGATCGGTGTGGAGGGGAAGTCCTCGCGCGGTTCGATCCCCCGGACCAGACGTAAGGTCTGGCCACATATCTCGTTGTCGAGCACTAGTTTCTCGAGACTCACACAGGTGATGAAGTCGAGCATTCCAGGGCCGGAGATGCTGTTGATGCCGGACAGCGCGGCCAGGGTGGCGCCCATGGAGGTTTCGAAGCCCGCTTGGGCGTCGAGTTCCTTGGCATCGCTGAGTGCAATATAGGCCTGGGTGGGTATGTCGAGGTGTTTGCCGATTTCGGTGTAGCCGCAATCGATCATTTGGGTTTCGACAGCGCCCATCGGAGTCGTCTCGTACCGCATGTCGAAGATTGCTGGCGCCCCACCGTAAAGTACCGGCGTGCCTGGGCCGGCCAGCTGGCTGATGACAACTCCGCTGAGTGTTTCAGCGGTGTGCTGAATTAGCGATCCGACCACCGTGACCGGCGCCATGAAGCCGGACAGCGGCATCGAGATGAACTCCACCGGAATCCCTAACCGGGCGCAGTCGACAACGTTCTGAGAGGTCACCTCACTCCACTTGATGGGTGCGGTCGGACAGCACGAGAAAATCGTCAGCGGCTTCGCCCTGAGCTCTTCTTCGGAGCCTCGGACGGCAAGTTGAAGATCGCGCATGATGTTGAACGCTTCGATGGTGAAGGCACCGGTGACCACAGGCTTTTCACAGTACAGAAGGCTGAGGAAGAGGCGGTAGCTATCCGATATTTCTTCAGTCACATCTGCGGGGATGAATGCCGTGCTCTGCGCCTGGATGTGAGCAAGTCCGCTGACTACCTTTGCAAACCTGATGTAGTCGGCAGTGTGGGGCTTCCTCATGGTGCCGTTGTCGAGAATGTTGATCGCGGCTGTAGCTGGGGTGTAGTGCACGTTGTCGCCGGAGAAGTCGTGTGTCTGCTGGCCGACGACGTCATAGAGCTTGAACTCGCTCGGTACTGTGGACAGCGTCAGGTCAATGAGATCGTCGGTGAAGTACGCGTGCTGTTTCGAAAGGTCCACCTTGGCACCATGGTCGCCAAGCAGCCCGAGCACCTGGGGATTGTGAATCTCCACACCGAACGTACACAAGAGGTGGCGAGCCTCGTCAATGATCTTGCTCTTGAGACTCTCGTCGAGGAATCGGAGGGCGGGACGCATGGTGGTTCTCCCTGTAGATGGCGAGGTTCTCGTTCGGCTGAAGCGTACCATGTTTTGGTGCGGCGTTTCACTATGTGGAGGGGCTCCCGCTCGCTTGAGCAGAGACTCGGGAGGTGTTGTTGGCGGCATACTGCCCTGCGAGGCGGGAGATCCTTCGACTCGCTTCGCTCGCTCAGGATGACATAGGGGGGAACCACTCACTGAGGATGACATAGGAGGAGACGCTAGCTCCCAAAGACAGAACTCTTCAAGAGTGTCATCCCGACCGAGCCATGGGCGAGTGGAGGGATCTCCCGCTCAAATTAGCAATCTGCTGAGTTACAACAACATACATGCTGCTGATTTCAACGGGAGACCCTTCGGCTCCGCTTTGCTCCGCTCAGGGTGACAGTTTTTTAGGGTCTTCCCCTGAGTATCCGCCGCGAACGCGGCGTAGAAATGCTCAGGATGAAAAATGGGGAAGGAAACACCCAAAGCCACCATCTGATGAGACAACGCGCAGTGGGCAAGCTGCGACGACGCAGTACACTGGCAGGCGTCCTGAGCGTAGCGATAATTCAGCTTTCGGCATGTGGACCAAATCGGAGGTTACAGGTGTTCA
>JAAESQ010000425.1 GCA_024229275.1 bacterium
CGCTGAGGACAAGGTGTTGAAGGCCGGTCAATCCTTTGAGATGCGCCAGACCAGCGTCGCTGACCTGTCTGAATGGGCCAAATATTCGGTGGGCGCGGGGCGGTTTTCGACCAAGATTGGGCGATAGTTTAGAAAATGTCCCCTCGGCAAGCCTGATCCATTGATCGAGGTCGCCGAGGGGTGTACTCCGTATGGTTTTGCACGACCTTCGGAGTACCCCCAACGATGTATCACAAATTGCTGTCTGATGCCACCTTCTGGGCGTTTCTTTTTGATATTGATGAAGAGTTTGCGGAAGCGTCACGTGCAGAGAAGTGTCCCTCATGCGGTTGCCGTTTGCACTGCGCCAACTATCCCCGCAAGCCCCGCGGTCCTCGTGACCTTCCGGACGAATACCGTTTCCGGCTGAGTTTCTGCTGCGCTCGTGATGGTTGCCGAAAGCGGGTAACACCTCCATCCGTGCGATTTCTCGGTCGCAAGGTGTATCTCGGCGTGATCGTGGTCTTGGTCTCTGCCATGCGGCAAGGCCCCACGCCGCGACGTGTCCGTAAACTGACGGAGGTCTTCGGCGTCGAACGACGGACCATTTACCGCTGGCGAGATTTCTGGAACGAACGTTTTCCGAAGACGACGTTCTGGAAGCTGGCCCGCGCTCGTCTGGTTCCCGTCTTCGAAATCGTGGACTTCCCACGATCTCTCTTGGAAGCATTCGTCCACGCTGCCGATGACCGCGATGGTTGGGAAAACCTCCTTCGCTTTCTCTCGCCAATCTCGACCACAAAGGGCTTGGAAATCAAGGTTTCTGACGATCGCGGCAGGCCCGCAGAAGATGCACGTCGTCGAGTCTGATCAACCTGATTAAGGTCTCACATAGTTCCTTGATTCGTACCTTTTTGAGGAGATGTGATGACCAAACAACCGACTCTATCCACCGCCACGCAGTGGGCCCGCTTTCGGTTCTCGGTGATTGGTTCGCTGTTGAGCGCTCCGCTAGCGCGCGGAGACCTCAAGCCAGCCATCCAGTCGCTCGCCGAAAGAATCTGGACGCATCCGATCACCGGACAAGACGTGCAGTATGCCGCCACGACGATCGAAGGTTGGTACTACAAAGCGAAAAACGCACAAGACGACCCTGTGCGTGCCCTGCAGCGCGCCGTCCGTAAAGACTCCGGTAAGGTTTCTCTGAGCCTGAACTTGGCCGACCATCTACGCGCCCAGTACCGCGATCATTCGCACTGGAGCTACCAACTCCATTACGACAACCTGGCGAGTGCCGTGAAAGCCGACCCTTCGCTCGCGCCGCTCTGCTCCTACACCACCGTCAAACGTTTCATGCAGACCCGTGGCATGGTGCGCAAGCGACGGCAGGCGAAAGGTCGCCCGGGAGAAGTGCGTGCTGCCCGCCGCCGTGAGAACCGAGAGATTCGCAGCTATGAATCCGAGTATACCGGCTCCCTGTGGCATCTCGATTTCCATCACGGGTCACTCAAAGTGATCACGCACGCAGGCCAATGGCAGCGGCCGATCGTGTTGGGCATCCTGGATGACCACTCGCGATTGTGCTGCCATCTGCAGTGGTATGTTTCGGAAACCGCCGAAGACCTGGTGCATGGATTTTCGCAGGCGCTTCAGAAACGTGGTCTCCCCCGTGCTCTACTAACCGACAACGGGGCGGCGATGGTGTCCGAGGAGTTCACCGAAGGGCTGTTGTCATTGGGCATCGTTCACGAGAAAACGCTGCCGTATAGCCCCTACCAAAACGGTAAACAAGAGAGACTGTGGGCGACGATGGAAGGACGCCTGATGGAGATGCTCGATGGGGTCGAATTGACGCTCGACTTTCTGAATGAAGCAACGCAAGCGTGGATGGAAATCGAGTACAACCGCGCGGTGCATCGCGAGCTTTTGATGTCTCCGGTCGAGCGTTTCAGCAAGGCACCCGACGTGTTACGCACGTGCCCTTCCAGTCAGACGATTCGCGAAGCGTTTCGCCTGCAAACCAGGAGGGTTCAACGGCAAAGCGATGGAACGATTTCACTGGAGGGTGTGCGTTTCGAGATTCCGGCACGATTCCGTCATTTCCGTCATGTGGTCGTGCGATATGCACGCTGGGATCTTGGTCGAGTCGATCTTGTTGACCCGCAGAGCGGAACCGTTTTGGCACCCATCTATCCTCTGGACCGAGTCGCCAATGCCGAAGGGCACCGTGCGCGGGTCGACGCCGACCGTCGCGATGGTCCGAATGACGACGAGCCGGACGCTGGGTCGTCGGCGGCCAGCACACCCGGTGACGACGGTCCAGACAAGCCGTTACCGCCACTTCTGAAACGAATTCTTGACGAGTATTCCGCCAGTGGTGCGCCGCCGGCATATCTCCCGAAGAAACCCAATCCCAAGAAAGGCAACCCATCATGAACGGCAAGAAACTGTTATCGCTGTGGGGGCTGAAATGGAACCCGTTTTCGCCAGAACTCCCGAGTGAAGGACTGCTGGTGACCGCCAAGATCGAGAGCTTTGCATGGCGGGTCGAACAACTTGTGCAGGAAGGCGGTTTCGCCCTGATCACCGGCGAGTCGGGAACCGGCAAGTCGGTAGCGCTGCGGATTGTCGCCGAACGACTTTCGACGCTGCGTGACGTCGTGGTCGGTGTGCTTGAGCGGCCCCAGTCGAAAACGGCGGACTTCTATCGCGAGTTGGGCGATGTCTTCTCGGTGAAGCTCAG
>JAAESQ010000426.1 GCA_024229275.1 bacterium
ATAATCGGTACGCGGTCACTTGAAAGCTCCCGGATGCTGGATCGTTGCCTGAGATCCCAAAGAACGATGCTCCCATCGTGACCACCGGTGGCGGAGAAACGACCATCAGGGGAAATAGTCATGGCCGTTACCGGGCCGATATGCCCTTTCATCTCCCCAGCCGACCTCCCCGACCGCACATCCCAAAGACGTACCGACCCATCAGCGCTTGCCGAAGCCAGCAGGTCGCCTCCCGGGTGCCAGCTGACTACACCAGGACACCCATCGTGTCCGCGGAAGGCCAATACTCGCCGTAGACTCACGAGGTCCCACACTCGGACGATATTGTCCAGGCCACCGCCAGCTGCCGACTTCCCATCCGGTGCGAACGTTAGCTAGGCGTTGAGCTCCCCTTCGGAGGATAGCTCTCGAAACTGTTCGTCTGACGATAGGTCGCAGAGAATGAGGCGATGGTCCGATCCCGAGGTCAATATACGACTGTCGTCGTCAGCCATCGCAAGAGCCGTCACTGCGCCTTGATGGAGTTCAAGGCTCTGCTCTTCCCAGGCTGCGTTGAGTTGGACGCGAGCAAAAGGCCTTCCGATGGTTGTGGCAAGATCTACTGCTTCCTCAACTCGTTCATAGCCTTGAATCCCGCGTGCCTTCTCGACTTCTTCCCAAGCCCCGGCGAATTCTTCCTGGGCCAGCAGCCTTCTCGCCTGATCCATGTGTTCTGAGAAGGACTCAGCTCTCTCTTCAGATTCGCCTACTGTCACCAACGAAGCAACCGACCACCCTGGACGAAGCTCCGGTTTTCCGGTCAGCGCCAGAGCCGACACACCGGCTGGATGGCCTGCCATCACAACCCCGAAGTCACTCGACGCGGTGCCCATTTGAATAGCCGCGTCCAGCTTGACTGACAGCAGCGGTTCCCCAGATGCCAGGTCCCAGAGACGGACAATCCCGTCGATACTTCCCGAAGCCGCCGTCTCCCCTCCTGCAGAAATCGCAACGAACGAGATTCGATCGGCGTGGCCACGGAGAATGCGCTCACACTCGCCAATGCGACTCCAGAGCTTGACTGTTTTATCAGCAGACCCAGTCAAGAAAAATCGACCAGAAGGTTCGATCGCAACTGTTGAAATCTCGCCACTGTGCGCAGCCAGCTCTCGAGCTACGTCGCCGGTCGCGGGCAGGAAAACACGAGCTATACCGTCCCGACCACCGCTAATGGCCAGGTTTCCGTCCGGCGTCATTGACACGGAAGAGGCAAAACCCTTGTGGAGCCGTTTTGACCAAACTCGCTCCCCAGAGTTCAGATCCCATGCCGTTGCGGCACCATCCGAGCCTACTGCCAATACAATCCCTGCGGTTTCAGACACGACGAGTCCATTGAGATGTCCGGAGTGCAGCTGGTACTTTTTGGTTACTTTACCGTCCTGCAACTGCGCCGAGAACACTGGCTCACCTGGCGACGCAATCAGCGCTTGACGCCCGCCATCCAACACTGAGAGTGCCGAAATCCTGCGCTGTTGCAGGGTGACACGTTCAACCTGCCGACCTTCGATGGCATCGACAGTGGTTACGGTCCCGCCTTCGGCCGCCACAACCAACCGCTTCCCATCACGACTGAGCGCCAGAGCGACCAATCTGCCCGTCCGCTCGGGATAACGATAGCGAAAGCTCTGTCCCGGAATCATTTGGACTCCGGCCGACTGAATATCGGAGGGAAGATCCGGCCTCAATTGGCGAGCGATCGCCAACGCTTGTCGCGCTTCTTCGGCCTTGCCCTCAACTCTGTCGGCTGCTACCGCTAAGGCGACTTGGACCTGAGGGTCGCCAGGCTCGCTCTGGGCAATTCGTACAATTCTGTCCCTGATTTCTGGAGCACGATCTTCTGCTGGGTTCCCTGCGAGAAGACCACACATTGATATCGCGGCGACTCGCTCCGCCTGCGACTCACCATCGGCCCTCTTTCGGGCTCGCTCACAACGGCCAGCACCTCGATCGAGATAGCCCAACGTCTGCTCGAGGCGACCCGCCAGGAGTTCATCTCGCCAGTCGTAGGCGCCACTTCGGAACGCTTCATCCAACTGCTCGACGACTTCTACGTCCGTTGCACCGCCATATCGCCATGAAAACAGGGTGTGGTTGTAACGAGCGCGAAAATGGGTCGGATCGACTCGAAGCGCCTCTGCGAAGGCCCGCCCCGCTCGCTGTCGCTGGTCTAGTGTCACGAATGACACACCGCGGTTGTTGAGCGTATTGGCGAGCAACCGGCTGGGGCGGGCTGCCGGCCTCGGGTACGGCCGTCCACTAATCCGAACATAGACCGCCAGCAGTCTCTCGCCGACCTCTCCAAACCCACTCGGCCTGTCAGCCGGATCTTTGCTCACACATTCGCCCATCAACATCGCAAGCTCAGGATCGAGATCAGCCACGATCTTGCGCGGATCTTCCGGCTCAACTTCCCTGTGCAGGCGCTCCCATTCAAGTTTTACGACGTCGCCACGAGCTCTTCTCAGTTCAGGGTTGATGACGAAGACACGTCGGCCGCAGAAAAGCTCATAGAGAACACAGCCAAACGCATAGACATCGGCAGGGAAGCCAGCCCTGTGGGCGCCATCCCATTGCTCTGGCGGCATGTACGGAGGCGTGCCCATCGCCATTCCACCCACGGTCACCGTTTCCCAAACTCCGCCAGAAGAGGTGACTTCCCCAGCCAAAACCGATCGCGAACTCGTCTGCGAATCCTCCGTCATTGGAACTTCAGTCGGAGCCTGAACCTGGCGGGTTTCGACGGGATCGCTCGACTCGTCGCTCCTCCCTACCAACCCGAAGTCTGTGACTCGCGGAACTCCGCGACTGCTCATCAGCACATTTGCCGGTTTGAGATCACGATGAACGATGCCCCGATGTTCCGATCCCTCTTCGTCACGCCATGCAAACGTATGAGCATGGTGCATTCCCGACGTGATTTGAATCGCCACATCGAGTCGCTCCACAGTGTCAGCCAAGCGATTGTGCTTGAACCACTGCGACAGGCTTCCTCCGTCCACATACTCAATGAAGAGCCGAGGAATCCCTGCAATCGATTTCACGTAGTAAGCCGAACAGATGTTGGGATGCAGCCCTAGACCAATCCAAGCCTCAGCTTCACGTAAGAACCTCGCGCGCCCCGAACTGGTCGCCAGTGCACTTGGAAGCGGTGTCTTTACGGCGATGTCGAGCCCAAGTTCGCGGTCATGTGCAAAATAAACTTCGCCCATACCGCCACGCATGACCCCTTGAACGGCGTAGCGACCATCAATCAGGTCACCTTCGTCCCACTGCACGACTTGGGACGAAGGAGCCCCAGTCAGCGATCCCTCGCTCACATCGGGGCCTTCAATCGGCGGATCCTCGTCACGAAGAGTCGGCGCCAGTCCATCGGAGTCAAAGGCCGACTGACTGTCCATTTGTGGCGGAGAGAGATCGCGTTGAAGAATCTTCACGAGATCTGAAACCTCAGCAGAGGACTCGTCCAACGACAGTGCTGTGCGAGCGCAACCGAGTGCTTCTGCGATCCTTCCCAAATGTCGCAAACATGTTGCCCGCGACACCCACGCACCGGCGTCCTTCGGTTGAATTCGGCAGAATTGCTCCGCGAGTTGAGCACCTTGCGCCCACTCACCGGCATTAATAGCCGCCTCAATCGCTGCAGTCAGCTGGTTCTCTTGCTCACCCATGACCTACACGATCCCTTCGGCTTCGGCGACGGTGCGCAGTTTGTCGGCGAACTCCCTCGCACTGCGGAATCTATCGCGCTCCTCCTTCGCGACTGCAACGTCTACCATCCTCGCAAATGGGGTCGTTAGGGTTGGAAGGCGACGTTGAATCGGAATGGGCTCCGCTTCGAGAACCACCTCAATCGGATTATTCCCTGATTTGGCATGGGCACCCACCCGCTGCGTTTGATCGGGCGCCGGAAACGGCAGGCTGTATCGAGCGCTCAACATGTAATAAAGGCTCACCCCGACTGCATAGAGATCCGCTGACGGTCCCACGAATCGAAAGTTCAAAATCTGCTCCGGAGGCATGAAGAGAAACGAACCCGCAGCCTCTCCTAGATTTGTATAGTCGTATACCGAATTGCCAGCCTCTTCGAATGACTTTGCCAGCCCATAGTCACTGATTTTTGCAGTCGGAATCTCTTTCCCCTGCCACCTTCCAAGCAAGAAGTTTGCGGGCTTAAGGTCACGATGAACGAATCCGTGGTCATGTAACGCAGAAAGGCCCTCCAGAAGCTGAAGAACGATTCCGACAGCAAGTCCGGGCCGCACCGGGCCCTTCGATCTTCGTTTGACGAGTTGACCGACGTCGCCTCCGTCGAGGTACTCCAGAGCGAAGTAACACGCAGGTCCGTCACGACCTCGCTCGAGAACTCGCACTAGATTAGGGTGAACAACCATGGACTGAACACCGACCTCACGATCAAACAGCCGCACAGAACGCTCATCTTTCGCGACTTCGGGCAATATCCGCTTCACTGCGCAGACTCTCCGAGTAGGCCCTTGGACCGCTCTGTAAACGACTCCCATACCTCCCCGCCCAACTTCCTCTAAGAGTCGATACTGACCAACCTGCGGCAGATCCAGGTGCCTACTTTTTACTGCCTCAGCGCAGGATGGGCAGAGATAGCGCGCCTCGGGAAATTCCCTCGCCCTGCCATCGCTGTCTGCCCAGCGACTCAAGTCACACCCACAGGTCGAGCACACAACATCGGTCATCGCACTCTTCCCATCGGGCGATCCTGCCAAAGGATCTGGAGCGGCCAATCTCACGGCGCCAGGTTGCCTAAAAACTGCTGCGGGAATGCTGGCTATGGGGTCTTCGTTCGTGACCGTCTCAGACACACCGATTGTCGGGTCCAGGAGTGCCCCGTCAAGAGGGAGTCCACTCATCGACATTCTAATCTTTGTGCGCCCCACTCTGACTTCGTCACCATCTTGAAGCTTGTGCCAGTCCGTCCTGCGACCGTTGACAAAGGTGCCATTCGTGCTTTCAAGGTCTCGAACGACACAGTCAGGCGAACGTATCTCGACCACGCAATGTGCCCTCGAAATAAACGGGTCCGCTTCTGGATCCAGCCTCAGATGGGCCTTCTTCGATCTTCCGATGAGAAACGTGTCGGCTTGTTCGAAGACGAAGACTCTGCCGGACTCCGGTCCCTCGATGACATCCAACACAACCTTCATCCGCGCCACTCTCCGTTTCACTCGCTCAAACGCTTTCCAGACAGCAGCCCCAAGAGCCACTCTAGATTGTACCTAGGCAGAAGAAGGCTAGGAAGCTGGGAGGAATAATGAAAGCAGAAAGATGAAAGATGAGAACGGACAGGATGCCTCAGAATCGATACGCACGTGAGACTCTGAACCACATAGGTCGCGAAGAACACTAAGGAAGACACAAAGAAGGAAGAATGAGGAAGTTCAGCAATCCACTGAACAGATCAGATTGCCATTCCTGCCGCTAGCCTGTCGAGCCGTAGACCCGTTGTCCCGCATAGCCATTTCTGAACAGGAGCACGCAGAGGAAACGGAGCGAGGATCGCCAAAACAGAAGAATTTGTTGAGGTTATTCACCAGACACATGCAAGAGTTTCACGTCTCAGGGCCCTAGCCACTGCCGCGTCAAGTGAGTCGGCCCCTGCGCGATTTCATCTTTCCGCTTTCATCTTTCATCATTCTCTCTTGCTTGGCTTTCCTCCGACGACAGCCAAATCGATCCCATCCAAAGTCGCCGCCACCAGCCGTACTCGAATGGGGTCGCCAAGGCGCCAGATCTTGCCCTTGCGCTCACCGACCAATCGCTGGCGATCAGCTTCGAAGAGATAGTAGTCGTCGTCGATCGCGCTGACATGCACAAGACCGTCGACGAGATATGGCTCCAATGTCACAAAACAGCCAAATTCAGTGACACCACTGATGTGGCCTCTGAAAACCTCGCCTATTCGCTCACGCAGGAACTGCACCGTGCGCCACCGGGCAGCATCTCTCTCAGCGGCTTCTGCTCGCTGTTCTGCCGCGGAGCACTGTTGCGCCAGCCCTTCGAGCGGAGTCGCAGCGGGCTCGTTCTCGGGACCGTGGCGCGACAGGACTCGTTTCAGCGCGCGATGACAGACAAGGTCTGGATAGCGGCGAATCGGACTGGTGAAGTGAACGTAGTCGTCGCTTGCCAGCGCGTAATGCAGTCCGGCAGCTCCGTTGTAATGGGCACGAGCCATCGAGCGCAGGACCATGGTCGAGATCAGGCGCTCATGCTCGGTGCCGCGAACCTCGTTCAGCAAGCGCTGCAGGTCGAAAGCGGAAGCTGAGCCTCCTTCGCCGCCAAGTTTGTGACCGAATTCTTTGACGACTGTACGCAAGCCCTCGATCTTGAGCGGGTCCGGCGTGTCATGGACCCTGTAGATTCCGGGCTGCGACTTCTCAAGCAACAGCCTTCCCACCGCTCGGTTCGCGGCGATCATGAGTTCTTCAATCAGACGGTGAGACGGGAGCCTCTGACGGGCAGTGATATCAACAACCTTGCCGTCGTCATCGATCTGAATCTCCGGCTCGTCGCGATCGAAGTCGAGGCCGCCCCGGTCCATTCGCGCCTGGCGCAAGCGCTGCGCCGCTTCGATGAGGAGATGTAGGGAGTCAGCAAACGGCTCTGTTTCCTGCGGCCATTCCAACCTGGGCTGTTCGAGCCAACCTGCGACTTCTTCGTACGTACATCGTCGCTTCGACCGAATAACTGAGGAACACGCATCTACCTTACAGACGTTGCCGCCCTCGTCCACCGAGAACCGAACCGTCATCGTCAAACGGTCAACCTCTGGCTTGAGCGAACAAAGATCACCCGACAGCAGCTCCGGCAGCATCGGCACACACAATCCAGGCAAATAGACCGATGTCCCACGTTGCCGCGCCGCGATATCCGTCAGTGATCCCTCCTTCACCCAACTCGCCACATCCGCGATGTGGACCTCGGCGAGGATCGCCGATCCAGATCCGCGCTGCGCGCTAACCGCATCGTCGAAGTCACGCGCAGTTGCCGGATCGATCGTGATCACTGGAAGATCGCGCAAGTCGACCCGCTCCTCTTCGAAAGGCTTCTTCGCCTTGGCCAGGTGACCAACCTCGCTGAACACCTCACGCGGAAACGCCGGATCGATGCCGTGCGAACGTAGAACGACCCGTTCGACGACATCCTGTTCGTCTTCCATTCCAAGGCGTTCCTGCACCAGTCCACGGTAGACATCTCCTCGCTGAGACTCGCGGTCCAACGCGACCACGACAAACTCGCCGTTGCGAGGCGTTTCTCCCCCTGAGGGGATCTCCGGCCTGATGGTCAGCTTGAGCCTGCGGTCGAATGGACGAACCTCCGGTCGCTTTTCGCCGATCCAGCGCCCGACAACCTCTCGCCGCCGAGCTTCAACGATGCGAACCACTGTCGCCTCTTGCCAACCCTCAGCACGTGCTTTGCGCCTCGCGCGCTCGAGTCGAACCTGAATCTGATCGCCGTCCAGCGCACCGCGCAGCGCTTTACCCGAGATGCGGATCGGGGCGTCAGTCGCCATCTCCGTTTCGACAATCCCGAAACCGCTCAGCGTCACGCGAAGGCGACCGGTCACCAAGTTGCTGTGCTCAGCCGCGAAGTAGCGCTTGCCCCGCCCGATCACGATGACCCCGTCTCGCACGAGATCCTTGAGAATCGGACGGAGTATCCGACGTGCTCTTGATTTGTCGACGTCGGCGGTATCCGCAACATGCGCCGCAAGTTGGCCGGCGTTCATTCCTTTGCGCCCGCGGGTTCGAATGAGTTTGAGGAGACTTTCTTGAGTAGGCGAATCTTGTTGCTGTGTGTTTTCACTCATCAAGGGGGAGCATATCCCATCGTCGCGGAGGGAGGCTATGCGGGGCGAACGGGACGAACGGCTATACGGCAGAACGGGGCATCTGGTCACCTTGCTGAACGGAGCGTACGTCCTCATCGTCATCCGGCTTCGTCTTGGGACTACGCCGTGACAAGTCCTCATCGTCATCGTCATCGTCATCGTCATCGAAATATGGCGCCTCAAAATCGATAGGCCCGTGAGATTTTTGAACCACGAAGCTCACGAAGTGCACTAAGGAAGACGCAAGGAAGGAGGGATGGGCGGTTTTTCGAACCGCAAGAAGGTCACTCTGTCGTTCTTGTAGCACCTCGAAGATTTGAAGGCGCTCCATACCCGAAAGGCACGTGAGTTTTTTGAACAGGAGCACACAGAGGAAGCAGAGACGGACCTCGATCGGAGTAAGGGCAGTTGCCTTCGATTGGGTGCGCTCATGGGCCGAGGCGCCCGTGAGATCTCGAACCACGAAGCTCGCAAAGATCGCAAAGGAGGACGCAAAGAAGAGAGAAGTGGCGGATCTATGATCCGCAAGTCTTCCCCCTTAGCGCCCTTAGTGCTCTTCGTGGTTCAAAAAACGCGCACCCACCAGCTCAGCAACGAATCCCACCGAAGCCTACACCGACTACCATGCGCCCCCCTGCTGTCTTCCCGCATAGCCTTCTCAGCCCCTGTCCGCTTTCATCTTTCCGCTTTCAGCCGCCTCTTGACACTCGGGGGGTCCGAGCCTACGATACACCCCGCGTGCGAAAGTGGCGGAATTGGTAGACGCGCAAGATTCAGGTTCTTGTGTCCGCAAGGATGTGGGGGTTCGAGTCCCCCCTTTCGCACCAATAACTTAGCTCTCAAGGCCGCGGGTCACCGCGGCCTTTGTTCCAAAGAATGTTCCAAAAACGGGGTACCCAACCGGCAATTCTTGCCCAGGCTAGCCATTGCGCCTCCCCTTTCGGCGCGCTCCAGCCGGTAGGCGTTTAGGCCCCAACGCACAGCCTGGTGTGTTCCGCAGACTCTCAATGGTTACCACCTCTGGATCATCGTCGTCGCTGAGAATGTCTCTTGCTTGATCGAGAACCCTTTCTGGCACGATCACTCGTCTCGCGTACCGCATGATCGACTTCCCGAGGTACTCCGAGAACACACGACATCTGTCTATCTGTCGATCGTTGCCTCCGCGGAACTCATGTTCCTTGCCAAAGAACTCCGGGTCGATCTGAAGAAGGCGGTCCTTTTCGTCTGGTTCAAGCTCGCGGTGGATGGCAACGCCATTTTTCTCGATCCCTGCGACGATTCGCCACTCACGTTGACGGTAGTAGGAAAGAAGACCTCCGTGAGGACCCTTGTGCTCAAAGTCATCCGCCGGGGAAATAAGCCCGGAGAGTCCGGCTATCGCCCGACTGAGGACCCGGGTTGATTGTGAACGTCTTGTGAGTAATTGAAACAGATCCTCCACACCAGCACAAGTACACTGAATCGGATTCTCTCCATGAACCAGAATCTGGCTCTTGTCCTGCGCGGTGGCAACTAGTTCGGTTAGTTCGGTCATTAATTCAAGGAGACCCTGTATCTCGCCAAGCCTAACAACAAGCATCGAACCGATATGCTCAAGACCTGCGCCTTGTTCTTTTGGCTTTGGCAAATAACACGCGGGTAGGCAGCCCAACTGGCGGAGAGTGCATACGTCGAACTCAACACTGAACTGCCCAAAGTCTTCGGCGTGCTTTGGTAGTTCTTCGGGCATAAGCTCCGTAAAGCAGCATCTCACCTGACCAATCATCATAGATTTAGAAAGGTTGCCATCAACCCCCAGCAGCTCTTTCCATTCGTTAGTCTCCGGTGTGAGGAGGATGCCCAAGTCTCTAATCGCCGCAAGTATCTTTGGCCCCGCAATCAACGCTCGCTCTTCGTCACTTCGAGCTCTTCTTGGGAAGCTATGGTAGAAAAACCTCTCAGACTCGCTTGGCGAACTCTTCATGCAATCCCCTCCTTGCTGTATCCAGAGTAACGGACAAGCTTAGAACACCGTATGGCGAACACCACTCCCACTATCTCCCTTTTGTGGACTCGACTATTTTGGCGGCGTCGCCGGCGTTCGAGCTTGGAAAAGGTGTCGAACACCCGGGTATTCGTGTTTCTATTCGACTACCGACGACCCCAGCTGCTGCGCTCACACCCGCGGCGAGATCCTCTCTCACTCTCTCTGCGCCCTCTGCGTGCTCCTGTTCAAAAAGAAACTAGAAGACAATGAGGGGCAATGCATCACCCACTCGCCGGTGGGCAGCTGGCCCGCGTCTCGGAGGGGCACCTCCTTCCGACCCAATGAATCCCTGACCAATCACTCCGTAGCGGTTAAGCATCCCTGTTCTTCCTCGGCGATCGACGAGTGCCCTCGTGAAAACGCAGGGATTCACTGGGTTCCCGATCCCATAGTGCACGGGACGAAACGCCAGCTCCCCTTCTCTTCTTTGCGCTGTATTTGCGATCTTCTTTGGGTGCCACGTGATCCTTATGCAAAACTCCGAAATCGGCCTGCCCTGCGGTCCTTGCCCAAACACCGTGATCTCCTAATTCGTTTCCTGGCTGCAGTTTCGAAAACAATCGACCCGCGGAGTTTTCCAGGAGGCTCACGTATCACGCAGTCACATTGCGCACTGTGCAGGCGTCGAGTACCACACGGTACAATGCAATCGTTGGTAGAACTGCAACAGAACAGGTTTGCGTCACGCGGCTGAACCACGATTGAACTGCACGCGTGTCCATGCAATGCGCTGGCGTCACACCCGAGCAGCCAACGATGCTGGAGGGACCATGGCCGAGACAATTGCACTAATCGACAACACAACATTCGCAGCGGCAGGGAGAACGTTCTATCACAATGACCCCAGTGGGAAAGGTGGCCTACACGCACGCGAGTACTATTCCGAACACAGAGACGCCAAAGCTATTGACCGTCAAAGCACTAGCGAGTTTCTTACAGCTCTAGTCCTTTTCGACAGTCTCCGTTGGGACAGCGCGAGTAGCAGCGGGGAAACACCAGCGGTGACAGATGACCGACGATATCTGCCGTGGCTGTATGACTGGTTCCCACTCTTCCACGAAGCTAGTCAGCTCGGGATTATCGAAGACTTTGAGGAGCGTTATGTGTCTTGGGATCGCCTGAACCTAGCTCAGCAGCTGGCGTTCAAGTGGGTCGAGGAACAGATCGCCACGGAAGCTTTCCAACTACCGAGCAACTTTCGCGTTCCCCTGGCCTACTACTCGGAAGACTATGCTGATCGCGGAGACTTTGAGCGGCTGAATGCGAAGAACGACTGGGCGCTGACAGAAGACGAATTGGCTATCGCGATGTTTCTACAT
The DNA here is from genome assembly GCA_024229275.1 of bacterium. Taxonomy (GTDB): domain Bacteria; phylum Acidobacteriota; class Thermoanaerobaculia; order Thermoanaerobaculales; family Sulfomarinibacteraceae; genus JAAESQ01. The sequence goes on from JAAESQ010000426.1 coordinate 11,249, forward strand.
CGTGGTCTCTACTATCAGTCATACTCCTATGGTCCTTCTGAGTGGGTGGATTTCGAAGGCTGGTCGTACCTGCCACACTCTTATCGTGCAAGTTTGCTCCGCTCGCCGTCATGGAACCTGCTTGCGACTGTCTGTAACGACCAAGACCTGTGGCTGGGTCAAATGCACAAGCTGGAGATCACCGCTCCAGAAATCGTACGGGAGCTTGATCGACGCTTCTTCCAAGCGCTCGACAAAACAGTCAAGATTGAACCTATCCCAGGTGGGGTTGCACTCGGATGGTCTTTCCTACAAGAAAACTGGAGAGAACCTACACACGCGTTGGAGAGTGCCCTGGAGTTTCGGGAAAGCAGATCTGGGAAGGAAGTGAGAGCTTTCTTCGGTGACTTAGTTGCCCTTGGGAAGGACTCCAACCGGCAGGCAATCGAAGACCGTCTGGGCGATTTCGAAAAGATGCTACAGGGGGCTGCACGAAGACGATTCGGCACGTCGTGGACGCCCGATCCGAAAGCAGGATTCTTGATCGGGCTCACGGGAAGCTGGAAAGATGTGTTGGCTCCTGCCCTCGACATTATGCCTCGGCGGATCCGGGAGGCCGTAATCCGAGTCCTGTACACCAGTACCTATGAACATGGCTTCCAGATCCTCTTCAACAGCTACCTCTGAGCTTGGAAAAATGATGCCTGGCACCCGGGTATTCGTGTTTCTTTTCGCCAGCGGCACACCCGGGTTTCGGAGGGACACCACCTTCCGACCCAATGAATCCCTGGCCAATCACTCCATAGCAGCAGGGCATCCCTGTTCTACCTCGGATTTCGGCTAGCACTCTCTCGAAAACCCAGGAATCTATTAGGCCCGCGACCCTCCGCTTCACGAGACGGCAGGATGGCTATGCGGGACGAACGGGGCGAAGGGCTGTTCGGAATGATGAATGCGGAATGCGGAATGATGAAAAAGGACGAGGCCAGGCTTAGCTGAGGCAGTGGTGGCGTGGACGGTAAAGAGTAAAGAGTGAAGAAACGGTGCACGAAGCTGTGGCGGATGTCTTCTCATCAATCGTGGTGCTCCTCTTGCCTTCTCTTCTTCATGTTGTCTTCGCGATCTTCGTGTTCTTAGTGGTTCAAAAACTCACGGCCGCTTCAACTTGTGAGCGCGCCCAATCGAAGGCGACAACCCTTACTCCGATCGAGATCCGTCTCTGCTTCCTCTGCGTGCTCCTGTTCAAAAAGGCATGCTAGGAGGCGGGGAAGCTTGGAGGCAAAACTCCGCGGGCCGGTAGATTTCAAAATTGCCAAAGTACTCGAACCTACTGCTGCGAAAGGGATTGAGAGGCTCCGGTGTTTGGACAAGGCCACAGGTCAGGCCGGACATGCAGTTTTGCAGGAGGCTCACGTGGCACCCAATCCCCCAGAAGATCGCCAAGGGACACCTGATCGAACTGCGACCGATGTCACGAGAATCGTTGTTTGAGATCCTCGAGAGGCATACCCAAACTTTGAGCAGAATCTGGTCGGGGTGGTACACTTTTGCAGCAGATAATGACTACATGCGTGTCCGTCACTCAAATGGTTGACCTTTGGGCGGGCGGATGGATTCTCACCCTTGCAGTGACACTGAAACACTGCAGAACGAGGAGTCGATGCCAATAGACAGCCCTTGGATCTACACGAGTTCCCTCCACCCGTCGCTTACCGGCGATGGAAAGAGGAAAACACCGCCCGGGATACACGCGATATTCGCAGCGCAGGTGCCTTTTCTGCCCTCATTTCTTTCGGCCGACTTCGTAGGCCCCGTTGCTTCAGGATTATCCCGCCTTCAGCTCATTGGTGAGCGCCAGATCCGGTTCGTCAACGATCTTGCCGGAATCAAACTCCGCCATGCGACTTTTGATTTGCGCCTGCTGTTCAATCGCTCGCGGGAAGAGGAAAATGTCCAACCCACAATTTCGATCCTCTTCCTGGGCAAGGTCTTTGTTCCAGGCCCCGAGCAAGAAGAGGCAGGCAAAGCCGCACTCGAGCTTTGGCGCCAATTTGCCAGCCACTTCCCTCTTGAGGACCCATTCAATTACCCATTGATCCCAGTCAACGAAACCTGGCTCGAAAAGCGTGACCGGAACTGCGGGGTTGCCTCCCGTAGCAATAGGGAGGCTTTTGAGAAACACGTCCTCACTCCGATTCCACTGGACAGCATTACCGATTCCCATCTGTCAGAGATACGTAAGTTCGAAGACTCGGACTCCTTGATCGGAGCGACACTTGGCGTGCCATCGCCTGACTCATCAAACGACTGGTTACGACTGGGTTATTTCGCTCATCCATTCCATCCGACTCTCGATGTCAGCGGTTTCAGTAGGCTCATGGAGACAATCGCCCAACAAGATCAGTCCTGCCTGGTCAGGATTAGTCTGCGACCTACCCGCTTGAGTGAAGTTGAGGTCACTCTTCTCAGCCGGCTACTCTCTGAATACGAAAGCCAAATCGAAGACACGTCTGGTTGGATCAAGCTCTACAAGGAAGACCACCTGCGCCGCATGCAGGAGGCCTTCCAACGCTTGATCACCCACCGTCGCCATCTTTTCTCGACCAACATACAGGTCGTTGGCGAACGGCATCGACCCAGGCAGGTTGTCGCCGCCTTGGGCTCCGAGTTCATGAATAACCAGTCTGACCAACCGCAGAAGATCTGGGAGGTGAGACCACGACCGGGTACAAACGACATTGATGTCGCGAAAGCCAACTTGCGCTACCTTGAGCACAAGGTGTGGGGCGATGATTCCGGCGGCGCATCAAAGCTCAGCCGTATGCCGATCCTCGTCAGCGGGTATGAAGCAGCAGGCGCCTTCCGGCTGCCGATCCCACCGGAGAGTGGGTACATGCCTGGCATCCCGGTCCGAGACGAGCCATTCGTTCAACCTAAAAGCTCAAGGTCGACTGCGGACGAACGGATCGATCTCGGCTCCGTTCTCCACAGGGGTACGGTGAGCAGCAACGTCTTCGGTCTGTCACTGCGCGACCTACGCAGGCACATCCTCGTTGCGGGCTCAACCGGCTCAGGAAAGACGATCACGTGTCTCCATCTCTTGTCCCAACTCTGGGGCGAACATGGCGTCCCCTTTCTCGTGATCTATCCGGTCGCCAAACCAGACTATCGACTTCTCATGGCTGATCCTGTTGTGCGTGACGATCTGCTCATCTTCACTGCCGGCGACCGGCCGTCGCCGTTTCAATTCAACCCATTTGACGTGCCTGAGCATGTCCTCTTGCAAACCCATCTTTCAAACATGATGAGGACGTTCTCGGCCGGCATGCACATGTGGGGGCCGCTCCCGATGCTTTTTCGCGAGGCTCTGCGCGACCTCTATCGAGACCACGGGTGGAAAATCGACGCGCGAAGTGGAGACGATCCCGAGCAACAAACACCGACACTTGCCGACTTCTACCACAAGCTTAAGACGCTTGCAGGAAAGTGGTCAGGACAATACCGGGCTGACCTTCGAGGTGATTTGCGGCAGGACTCCGAGGCGAAGATTCGGGATCTGCTGGAGACAACCGGCACTGTCCTCAACGTCAGTCACGAGAGGGGCAAGCCGTCGCTTCTGGAACAGATCCTGGAGAAACCAACAGTCATCGAGTTGGGTCGCGTCGGCGCCGCCCAAGACATTGCCCTCGTGGTCGGTTTCCTGGTCACCCTACTGAGTGAACACGTCTTCTCGCGCCATCAGAAGAATAAGCAGGCGCTCCAGCACGTGACTCTGATAGAGGAGGCCCACCGCCTGATGTCGGCCCAGGTGGCCGTCCAAGGCGAGCATGTCGCGGATCCGCGCATGGCTGGAGCGGAGGATTTCGCGCACATTCTTTCCGAGGTTCGAGGGTTTGGGGAGGCCATTATCATCGCGGAACAAACCCCAACTAAATTGATCCCCGATGCCGTCGCCAACACCCACATCAAGATCATGCACAAACTGGAGGATCGCAACAGCTTCGAACTCTTCTCACAGCTGACGAATCTCAACGAGCGACAACGCCAGCACGCTCATACGCTGGAGCCGGGAGAGGCCATCGTACGGACCGAGTCAGGCTACCCAGTCCTAGTCAAGGTACCCTTCTACGAAGCCCAGGTGAGAGAGCGAATGAAAAAGGCCGGCTGGACCACGAGCACACCCCAGGGGAAAGGCACGGAGGGCTTTTCCACTGACGATGAACAAGTTCAGATCTTCATGGAGGAGCAGATTCGCCGTCACAACCTGTCGCTCTCAGACTCTGAACCATGGCATGACGAACCCGAGCCGAAGCCGGTTGCAGTTTCGAACCGCGAACCACCACCCATAGATTCAGCAACACAGTCCGAGTCCAAACACAGCACAGACCCAAGGATCGAGCAAGCCCGAGAAGAACGCATGAAGAGAACCAGCGAGAGGCTAGGCAAGGATTAGCTGCACCGTAACTGCAAGTCCCAGCAAGTCTTGGAGATAGAAAGGGAGGAACATCGATGGAAACGAGTCTGGAAGCAGATGTCCGATCAATCACAGCCGCCGAGACAAGTAGTCCGAGCATAGCTAGTCTCGAATTGACGATAGATCTCACTCAAGCAGGTTTCGATCCCCGACCTCTTCTGAAGAAGCTGGGCATCGACAGCCAAGTCGATGCGAAGTCCCTCACGATGGGCGACCTCATCGCGGCGTTCGAATCGCTGCCGGCTGAGGCTCGGCAGATCCTCAAGCAGGAAGCTACCGAAGCGCGCGTCCGGCGCCTGCTTGCTGCGATCTTCCTCAGTTCGGGACAAACTCCGGCAGACGAAGCCAAACGATGGTGGTACGAGCTGGCCACTCAGATCCTGTGGTGGTACGCGCGGGCACAGGACATCTCTCTGACTGAGCGCGGTATGTCTACCAGAGCAGCTCAGAGCCTCATCAGCCTGGGCCTTTTGGATATCGAGGTGATCGCTCGCAACGCTCCAGAGGATGCTGCGACGTTCGTAGATATCCTCGAGCGCTTGGAGTACTCCGGTGAGACCGCTACCAAGGCTTACAAAGCGATAGTGAAGGTCGCTGCAAAGATCAGTCGTGACGAAGGTGGCAGGCTCCAGAGTCTCTTGCGCCGACACACCAATCAGATGGTCGAAGCTATCGGCCAAGAGCTCCTGATCGACACACAAGAGGCAGCCTTTTTGAACAACGCCGTACGCGGCTGGGTGAGCGTCATCACCAGCCTGCCAATCTCGGTTTGGTCGCCCTCAACCGCGCAGTTCGTCACCAAGTTCGCGGACGCAGGAGTCACCGAAGCAATGCTGGCAGACGCAGCAGACGAGCTGGGACTGGATCTGCTGAGTGCCGACAACAATTTCGCCAGTTTCGTTGAAGGAGTGTGCCACGATTGCGACCCAAACGATGAGACACACCGGTACTGTGTCAAGCGTTGTGCGACCTTCGGTTTCGAGGTGGAATGTCCCGGACGACCTGATCTGGCTGCAGCGCCTCGCTAGACCGGAACCTGAGGAGGGTCCAGCATGGTTGACTGGTACAAGCTTTCGCAGACGATTGGACATACCGCCGAAGAGACCTTGAAGTGGGGCGCATCTGGCGCAGGAGGCTTCGCCGGAGCCGTTGTGGGAGGGGGGACGACGCTTGGACTCGCCACTGCGGGCGGCGCCGGTCTTGGGGCAGCGGCTGGCTGGGGAGCGGCATCCGGGACTATCTACGGAATTCACGGTGCGATGAAAGCGCTTGCCGAGTTGGTCGAGGGCCCTCCGGCCACCCGCTCTATCCCAACTCCGGGACCCTATCGAGGACCAAGCACGATTCGACCACCTGTCGTCGAGAGCGGAATCCAGTACGAAGACGGTGTCATCTACTGGCCGAAGTCGAGGCACTGGGACTTCTCAGCCCGGCCCGACCCAGTGACACTCTCGAATCCAAACCAGAGAGCAGGCGGTGGCCATCCCCCGCGCGGAGACGTATACCACCGAATGCGGTCTGCAACCAGTCCATCGCTGCTTCAACTCGACGACGCACCTAGCCGCACTATCCTCGGCCTCTCCGGAGAGGGTGCGGACATCGGTTTGAGATCCGGATCCCTAGGCCTGGCTTCCTCGGCAGGTTGGTGGGACAGCGGTAGCCTCACCGGACCAGGGCCGTCAGTTGGAGCGACACTCCCATCGCTGACGTTGAACGTTTCTCCAACGCTCGATGTCGGCGTCGGCGTCGGCGTCGGCCAGCAGCTCGGAGGTCTTGCCAACTTCAACACCTCGCTCAATGTCCCAGGGATCGCGGCCAACAACTTGATTCCGAGCTTCGGTTTCCCCGGTTCCACCACTCCCTCCACAAACACAATTTCACCTTGGGGAGACGACGGGGGTGGTTTCTTGAGAAACCTCTGGAACCAAGGCAACAAGGGGGCTGGGATCTCGTCGCCGAGCTTGGGTACCTCCGCCGGAGGGTTTTCGGGCTTCAGTTCAGGGACGCTCGGAACGACGTCTCTCTTCAGCAATCTGAGCAGTTTGGGAGCGAGCTTAACGCCAAGCGCTACACCATCGATCACACTACAAACACCTTCAACTCTTCAGTCCTTAAGTTCGACTCTCAGCAGCTTCGGCTCCGGACAGCTTGGATCGAGCTTGTCTTCGGGTTGGAACTCAGGTGGCTACAGCACGGGTTACCAGTCTGGACGGACAGCGTCCTTCTCCCTCAGCACCTCGCCGAGCTTCTCATCTCAGAGCTTCGGGACAGCAGGCTTCGGCGGCGGCGCCCTTGGAGCTGGAGGCTTTGCCAGTAGTGGCTTCGGTGCTCAGTCGGGTTTAGCCGGGTTTGCCACGGGGCTCAACGCACCGGGATTCAGCCCAGGGGGTTTCGGGGGACCTTCGATGGCGCCTGGCATGGCCGGTGGAGCTTTCGGTGGAGTCGGCGCCGGTTTCGGCCGATAACTCGGTTACGGAGAAATCACTATGCAGGACGACTCGACCATAGATCAATCAAACGACTCGGAGGAGATCCGCATCGGCACCGAGGATCTTGTCGACACACAAGCGTTCGTTATTACCGAGGAAGACCTCGTTGAAGGCGACATGCGCGCATTATTCGAGACGCCCGTCATGCGGCAATTCATCGAGTTCGTGGAGGCTGGCTTACCCGATGCTTTTCTCAGATCCAACCCTGATCTGGCTCGGGCAGAAAGCCGGAAGAAGATCGAAAAGGTCGTCGTTCGAGTGCCTGACCAAGCCCTCAGGCAGTACTTGGAGAACCGATTGCAGGCGATTAGCAACTACTCAAATGCGCTCGATATACCAGAGTAAGGCGCATTGCAGGATTGACTGGAGGCTTGCCGGGCAACATGCTGCTGCTCGCCGTCGGAGTTCGGCACTGCGGTCACTGCTCACGTCTACAGGAGATGAAGAATGACCAGTATCAGAGTCCTGGTTGAGTATGACCAAGGCACTGGCCGCCAGAAATTCCTACTGCCGGCCGATAAACCCGTGAAACGCCTGATGCGGGCTATTGTCACCAAGCTCGGCCTGCCTTGGGAACACGAGGACGGCCGGCGCCTTGAGTATCAGTTGCGCTGTCGTGAAACCGGCAAGATCCTACCCAGAGGAAAGACTTTGAGCGAAGCGGGTGTCTCAGACGGCACCGTCTTGGAGGTCGTGGCCGGGACCGAGAAAGCCGTTCGTAGAAAATCATCCAAAACACCCACGACAAACATCAAGCAAGCTTCGACAGAGAATAAGCAAGCAAGGAAGACTGAGAAGATCCTTCAAAAGCCACCTCCTCTCGAGCCGACACTGTCGGACAGCCGAATCGCCGACGCTCGCCAGGCTATTGCCAAGGCGCAAGCTGCCCTACCTCTGAGATGCGGCAAGGACAACACGCACATTGAGTGGGAGGATCACATTGTCAGTTGCCCGATCTGTGGAGCTCTCTACCACGAGCAGTGCTGGAGTGCCAACGGGAAACGGTGCACGAAGAGTCAATGCACAGGCAGCGGTTCGCAAAAGAGTCAAATGCTTTGGGAGACCGTCTCCGACATCAGCGACACGCTGGAAGACCTTATCGTTGAACTTCCAGAGGATGTAGCCCTCGAGAACGAGGAGTTCTTCGACATGCTCTGCGAAGTGGATTCGAACATCAGCGACGTGTTCGAGTCTTATGAGGATGCGGAGTTCCAAGAGCTGATGCAAGAACTCGAAGAACCCTGCGATGAGTTGGATGCGCCAACCGAGCAAGTCCCTGTTCAATCGATTCCACCATTGCTCAAGCGACCGGGTTCTCCCGTCTCACTAATCCCCCCTCCATCGCAACAGTTTCCGGATGACAGTGATCGATGGGAGTGGATCTTCGAGGTCGGATTGTTTCTCATCTACGCAATCGTCGGGGGTGTACTCGGCTTCGTTGCAGCTCGACTCACTGACGTTGGCTGCGTCGGAGTGCTTGCTGGACTCGGGGTCGCAACGATAGTGTGGTTCGTCCGCGAGCGACTCTAGCCTGCGCCATAGGTAGCCCAACAAATCAGGGAGTCTCAAAGCGAACGAAGGGCTTCCGGGCGATGATTGAGTTGTAGCTGATTCGAAAGGTGCCGGGCACCCGGGTATTCGTGTTTCTTTTCCAAAGCTAAAGCTCGCCTGCTTGCCTCATTTCGAACGAAAAAAACAGGCAACTCATACGATCACATCACCCACTTGCTATCGGGCGGCCGGCCCACGTCTCGGAGGGGCACCACCTTCCGACCCAATGTAACCCTTACAAATCACTCCAGCGTGGCCGAGCATCTGTGTTCTACCTCGGTGAATGGTAGCTGCAGTGCGATCGCTCGTCATGTCCCGGTGGGACGTATCGGGATTCCGCTGGTTTGACCGAATGGGCGTGCCGGGTGATTCTGGATTCATGATCAACTTGGGTCTTCTTGTGTGCCTTGGAGTTGCGGCGGGCGGCTCAGGGGATTGTCATGTAAGCCCCGAGACCGTTGCTCAGATCAGAAACAAGCGCATCACGGGCAGCTTGGTGGTGGCGGAAACTCAAGCCCGGCAGCTC
>JAAESQ010000427.1 GCA_024229275.1 bacterium
GATGAATTTACGCGTTTTCGGGTCAAACGCGAATGCGAGCGTCTATATCCAGGCTATGCAGCGAATGACGAATTCGCTGAAAAAGTGGCTTAGCAGGGCGCGGGCGGCGGGTTACACTCTCCACAGAAACGGTACATGCCCGTTATAAAGGGCTGGCCGAGGTCGAATTCGCCTTTCGCACCATGAAAACCACCCTGCTTGAAATGCGCGGCATCTTCGTCCGAAAAGCCAACCGCACCCGCGCCCATGTGTTTATCATTATGCTCGCTTATCTGTTGGCCTATCACCTGCGCCGATGTTGGTCTGATATTGAACTCACGGTGGAGGAGGCCATTGCCGAGCTGGCTTCCATTTGTGCCATGGACCTGATTATGCCCAATGGCGTGGCTTGTCAAATCATCCCCGATCCGCGCCCGCTAGGCCAACGGTTACTTGAAGGCGTTAACATCACCCTGCCTGATGCCATCCCTCATCGAAACGTCAATGTAGTCACTAGAAAAAAGCTGGTTTCTGAGCGAAAAGTAGCTTAATTCAGCCACTTACACAAATAATCAACCGACGCTAAAATGGAAGATCCGCTTCAGACAGTGCGAGGCTACACTTTTCCGTGCCGGCTTTCAGTGTGACGCTATGATTCTGACCGGATGGATCTGTGTTTAAGACTATTGTAAGGGCCTGGTGATCGAGTGTATCGAGGTTCGAAAATCGGAGCGTCCGGGAAAATGCCACCCGCGCTGTCGTGACCTCCTCACTCCCCCAGTTACCATTCTGTAAGACTTTTGCCTCAAGCAAAAGGGACTGGACGGGTAGTTCCGGACTAGGCCTGCCCCCGTTTTGTTTTCCTCGGGATTACGTTCGAGGTAAACAAGGACACGCAAGCGTGACAAACCCTCGCGTGGAGGTGCAACAATAACGAAAGTAATCGCTTTGGAAGCACCGAGCAGGGGAAACTCGAGAGGCTTCGATCCGCGCCCTCGCAAGGTGTAATCGAGGTTATCCACGACAATTGTCAGAAGATACCCCCATCTTAGACTCGGGAACCTATCCAAGCGCAGCCCACGTCGAGGCATCGACCACGCCAGTGACCTCTAAGCCATGCGCGGCCTGGAAATCCTCGACAATCGCTCGCGTCGGGCTGCCGAAATAGCCATCGACGGCTATGACATATCCGAGAGTTCTAAGCCGCTCCTGCAGATAGCGGACTGGTTCGCCCATGGCACCTTGCGTCAGCGTGCCGTGCCCAGTCGGTCTCGATGATGTGTCAACGATGGTGTCGCCGCCGCTCGCAGCACCTGGTGGCTGCCATGCAGCGATCGAATCGTACTGGATGCCGTATGATCCCGACCGGCCGACGATAATCACTTTTTTCGCGAGGAAATGATGCAGAGTGGGATCAGGCTCCCATAAGCGTGTCTTCTTCTCGAGTCGCATTTCCGTCTCGTCCCAGCCTTGTAAGAAATAGGCGGGCCCTTCGGATCGGGTTCCGATATTAGCCAGCTTCGCGAAGAGATATCCTTCGAAACTAGGCATGGATTAGCTCCTTTATGTGTGTGGTGATCACGGTCCGGGTGACTGGCCTTGGTTCGCAAAGGCTCAGAATTCGAGCTCGGCCCAGGTGTCCGGACCGACAACACCATCGACAGGGTGGATCCCGAAGCTGCGCTGGAAGTCCCGCACATGCGCTTCCGTCATGGGACCGAACACACCGTCAACCGTAACTTCGTAGCCATAATCCCGAAGAAGCTGTTGTAAGTAACGGACATCACCGTTAGTGTCGCCGCGGCGCAAGGTAGGTCGCGTGCCACTCGGCGTCGGGGTCGTAGGTTGAGTGGTAGGTGGAGTGGTAGGTGGAGTGGTAGGTGGAGTTGGAGTTAGGCTTGCTGCCTCCAACGCCGCCCAAGTGCTTGGACCAACAATGCCGTCGGCCTGCAAGCCCTCATCGGTTTGAAACTGGCGCACGGCGGCCTGCGTCCTATCGCCAAAATACCCGTCAGCGACGAGCGCGTAGCCGAGCGATCTAAGCTGCTCCTGCAGGTAACGGACATGCTCGTTGGAGTCGCCGCGGCGCAAGGTAGGCCGTGTGCTACTCGGCGTCGGGGTCGTAGGTGGAGTGGTAGGTGGAGTCGCAGGTTGAGTCGGTACGGCTGGTGGCTCAACGGTGAACGGCTTCTGTTGCTCAAAGGCTGGGTTCGGTGTGCCGACCTTGAAGTAGTTGGGCGACTGCTCGAGTGGCATCAAGTTCAGGATATCGTGGTGGAAGCTGCGATAATCGCCCGTGAAGGCACCATTGTCCCAGACCTGGAGAAGCGCGCCAGTGAACTGGCCGTAATAGCTGCCGTCATAAGATAATTGATTGTCTTGGCAGCCAGAGATTAGTAGCACGCTCGCTCTGACATCCGCGTCGCGCGAGGAACCTGAGATCCACTGCAACGTGTCGTACATCAACTTGTCGCGCACGTTGACGGCGTCCTGTATGTCGAGCGGCATTGCTTTGGCCGTGTCTTCCCAAATCTTGTCATCCGAACTCTTCGCTTTCCTGCCTTCACGCGCCCGGCGTCGCTCGTGGGCCGCCTGAATGTCCTCGGCCCAAGTCATCTTCGCCACGGTGCCGCTATGGCAACTATCCGAAAGGACGCAGATCCGGACCCCGGCCTCGAACTGCGACCAGAGCGCATGGAGTTCGTCGTCGATCAGCTCCCGGTCATAGAGGACCCAGGTCTCGTCCATGGCGTCCGCTTCGTCGCTGTTAGCATCCTGGACCTGGCCACCATGCCCGGAATAGGTGAGCCACATGATGTCACCCGCTCTAAGCGTCTGCGCCGCGCGGCCGATCTCCTGAATGACGCGGATCGAGGTGGCCTGACCGTTGGTGAGGATGGTCGACCGGTAGCTGAGTGAATCGGCTACGGCCTTGAGTGCGTTAGCATCGTTAACGCAGCCGTTCAATTGTCCGTTCCAGCCATTGTAAGCATTGGCGTCAACGAAGTTGAGTCCGATATGGATCGAGAGTCCAGTTGCCATGATTTTCTCCCCTTTGGGTTAAAGCGTTTAGTCAATAAGGAAAACGCTCATGCGAGGCCGATGGCCTCAGAGGTCACTTCCATGATGACGCCCTGGGTCCCAAGATGCCACGATTTCCACGCCAGCACGCGCTTCTGATCATCGCGATCTTCAACGGTCGCCCGGTATTCGATGATCGGATCAGCGAGATAGACGGTGAGCGGAAGTGAGAAGTCCAAGGACGCGGCACTCGCCGAGTCGGCTGTGAAAGCAGCCTCATCCTCACCTTCGAGCCCGCGGATACGGCCGGTGAGGCGTACCTCTTTGAGGTCTTGCCCTGAGAAGTCGATGCGGTTGACGAGGACAAGATTGACCTTGATGTCCTCTATGTAACTGCGGATCTCTTTTAAATCCGAGGGCGAGGCTTCGATCGAATAGACAGGCAGCGTCGACGTCGTGCCGGCAGGCACCGAGACGGTTGTTTCGGCTTCGGGCTCGAGCCTTGCCCCGACACGTACCGTACTCGCCACCGTGCCGGCCGCATCGAGGATCAGCAGGTCTCCAACATTCACGGTCGATTCGATCGCATTGCGCAAACTGACGTCGCCACCTGCCGAGAGCGTTACATCGATGGGACCCCGATCCCACGGCCCAACGATTCGGGAGAGATGCAGGCGCAGCGCTGTCCTGAGAGACATCCCATCGGGCAGGCGCAGGGTAGCAGTGCCGGATACCCCGCTGGCACTCAAGATTGCTCCAAGTTGTGGCACGCCTACCGCATCGGTGACAAGGCTCACCTCGAACCCGTCCCAAAGGCGCGTGGCCTCAATCTCGAGCCGCAAGAGCCCGCCCGTTGGCAACACCCAATCGAAGGTCAACTCGCCTTCGAGTTCGGTGAGATAGAGAATCTCGGGATCCGGATAGTAGGCCTGACGCAGTTCGGTGCGCAGCCTTGCCCGCTCGAAGGCTGGGATATCTGGCTCGAGGCTCGCTAGGATCACGCAGCGGCTCTGCGTCAGATCCTCGACGTTGATCGTCGAATAAAGAAGGACGGTAGGCCGATAGGCATTGCCGCCGGAATCAGGGGCGAGACGGCTGATCGCGTAGATGTCTGGCACAACAAGAAACCGCCCTGGTGTTTGCAGCGATCGGTACACGCGATAGCCGGGACGGGGAAGCGAAAGTTCCTCAAAAAGTCGGTAGTCGGTCTCACCAAGCCGTAGAGTATCCTGGCAAGCGACCACTCGCGGTCCGGCGTCGAGTTCCTCCCGGTACAAGCCACCATAGACGTTGCAGGGCAGGAAGAGATCGCTGCGGGTCCGGCGCAGCTCCGAACGGATCGCGTACTTCTTACGGATGAACTTGTTCCAGAATGGCGTTGCCGCGTGGAGCTCAGGCCTGATTGCTGGCAGCGAGACTGGGTGTGTCGAGACGGTGGCTGCCGCGACTACAGTGACTGGTGCCGCGGCCCGTGCAGCCGTATGCTCGATCGCCCCAAACCGAAGCTCCCCGACGCGGAATTTAATGCTCGCGTCGCCTGCATCGACATGCACCCGATCGCTGAGCCGCTCTCGGTCATGTGCGGTGTACGCCACGGGTAGCTGGACCGATTTCCCCCCGTAGAGGATCTGAAAGTTACCGTCGGTGATCGGGACATAGGCCTCGAAGACATAGGCAGCAGAGACCCGAGCTGGCTCGACCTGAAAATCGGCATAAGCCAGAGCGCCGTAGCAGAGACGCACCCAATCGTTGCGAAGACGGAAAGTGACCATCGCCCGATCACCCTGCCGTTCGATCAACGAACACTGGCAGGTTTCGACCTGCGTCTGACCGTGCTGATCGCGAAACGGTATTTCGAGTACGAAGGACAGGTTCTTGGTCTCGACAGGCTCAGCCTTCTGGGCGCCGAGCTCGTTGAGCTTCTGCTGCACCGCATCGGGCGTCGCCCGGCTGAGCGTAACGCGCAGGTTCGCTTCGAGACCCGGACGACCATGCATATCGTGACCTGCGGTCCAGAACGAAAATAGAAACGGGCTTTCGTCGGGATTAGCCTGCGGATCCGGCTCTACCACTGAGAAGGCAGGTGCGTACCAATACCGGTCGGTAGCATCGATGCGATCCGGCCATAATGGGGACTTCGGATCATCCAGTACTGGCAGGTGACGCCGTTGCTCCTGTCCGAGATGGATGACAATATCCTCGAGCGCTAACGCATCGATATGGTGCGGACGATGATGATACGCCGCGAGCAGGGCGTGCGCCGCCGCAGGCTGCGTGCTCGAAACCGGCTTGATGGCGTGCGCGATAGCAAGTACGGAATGGTCCATCACCGCAAGTTCGATCGCATCGCCAGGCTTGCTCTTCGACGCAGGTCGGTTGTGCACACGTCGCGGCAGCTCTCTCACACCGCGACCATCCTCATCGATAGCAACGAGATGAATGATCCGGTCGAGATCCTGACCCTTAAGAGCAGCTGCCACGAACTCATGCAGCGATGCCTGCACATCGAGGCTTGTGGTCGTCGCCTGTATCTCGCTCACGCTGAAGCGGACTGTCATGCTCGGCGGTGACCGGTCAATGAGGCTGTAAGCCTCGCCGAGGCCAGCAATCGCTTCGTGCTCGTCGGAGCGGGTTAGGATCAATCGCATCGCGCGCAGAAAAGACGGAAGAACCGTGGCCGCAAGTGCCGAATTATTCACCACTTCATCGTTGCCCTCTCCCTCGACCTCTACCAAGTCGGGCTGCTCGATCATGAGGGTGAGATAATTCTGCACATCCTTCTCGTAAAAAATGCGCTCGGGGCCGGCGACCGAGCTGAGAAATTCGTGCACCCGCGCGACATCTGCGGACAAACGATAGCCTGGCGACGGGCCCGCCACCCGATAGCTCAGCCGGGCACCGAGACGCAGGGAACCAGCCCGACCATTTACCGCGTCGAGTAGCTGTAAAGCAAGATCGCGGTCAAGCGTAGCCTGAAGCGGGACCGTCAACTGCCCCATGCTCACGCTGGTTTCTGCGAGACGTTGCGAAGCAGCCGTGTCCTCAAGGAAGAACACTGCATTGACCGGGAACAGGGCTCGGTACTCCTCATCTTGGCCACTGATGGATTTGAGCAGTGACACCGACGGTGCAACGGTCATATCCATGCCAAGTACTGCCTCTCGGATAAGTGGTGCCAGCTCTGCTGCTTCCGGTGAAGGGATACGCTCGAGCACGAAAGTCAGCGAGAGCCTCGATGCGCCGTCGCCTGCGCGGGCGACGGCGGGGCGCGCGAGGATCGCATGATAGAGGCGGCTCATGCCAGTGTTGAGCCGGTCGCTATTCGCAGCGTCAGGGGCCGTCAGCACGGCGACCTCCTCGCCATACTCGTCCGTGCCTAGTTTTTCATGCCACTGAATGCCGGGTGCCGGCCCAGCCATATGGAGTGTATCTGCTCGGCTCACAGCCACGATCTCTACTTCAGTCGATAGCGCACTAGATAAAGCTAGTTTGGACAGGGCTGAGCTTGGCCACGGCGACGCCCTACCTCTTCATTCAGCTGCGAGAAAGGGGCCATCCCTGAACAGATTTCGTATCCCCTTCGCTCGACGAGGTGGTCCTGGAGGCCGTGCCCTCAGAATGTTCAGACGTCTCACTATCTCCTCTTGGACTGGCAAACTCTGAGGGAAGAACGCGCTCCGTCACACCTGTATCACCGGGCCGAGGTATGGAGAGCGTGATTGGACCATTTCCGTTAGCCGCGACCCACGGGCCTTCCCACTCCCGGCCCGGCTCGAAAATCGTACCTTTGACAAGTACCCGCACCTTGTAGCGGAAGAACGATCGGAAAGTGGGATCGCCTGTGAACAAGAACCAGATACGATCGCGGTCTTGGTCATCTTCGTTCCAGACGAAGCGCACGGTTTCGCGCCCCACAGGGTTACTTCTATCGTCCGTTGGCTCGAGCATCACCTCAACCGTCTGCGTGTTATCCTGCAAGACAACGCCAAGCTCGATCGGACCGACCGCAAGCCGACCAGCCGAGTCCGCCCGCACCTCCAGGTTGATGTCGTTCCTCATGATGCCGTTTGGCTCGACATCTATATCGATCACGTTGCGATCGATCTGGAAGCGGCGATACGGATCCTCAAGCTCGCTCGGTGGTTCGTTGAGATGAACCTTACGCTTGACATAGGTCATATCAGGCTGCCAGCCCTCCGGTGGGTTGGTCACGTCCGCCAGATTCTTCTGCACCATGCGGTATAGCCAACTGTCGTTGCTAGCCTCCCTCTCCTGGAAGACGTGACCTTCCCACATCAGCTCACCTTGGGTGTTCGGATAGCCGAGCTGCACGGAGAGGAAGTTCACCGCACCGTCGCTCCAGGCACAGATGGGCTTAACGGTGCGGGCCAGCTTTCGCGGCCAGTCATCAAGGTAAACGGTTCGGAAATATTTGCGCTCAGCATCCGGGTCGCTTTGCATCTCTTCGAACATACCCGAGAGTGAGCTGCTCGGAGTATGCTGCTGCAAATAGGCGAGCTGCCGACTTTCGTGATAATAAAGGTCCAGATGACGCTCATCTCGGCGATATTTGAGAGCGACGCTGACACCCCACGGGCCGCTACTAGATGACGCCTCAGCCGCTTCGACCTCGGGCTGCGGTGGCTCGAAAATCACTCGGCGAGCTTCCTCCATGAACTTCTCGTACACGAGATCTGACCGCTTTTCGATGTTCTCAATTATCTTTTCGCCGTTGGGGATGGTCGAGTCGATCTTCAGCTCTACTTCGATTGTCCCGCTCATGCGCATATTGTTGAATTCAGCCTGAATATCGGCCGACGCCCACAAATAATGAGCGTGTACCGCGGCCGAGAAGTGCTCGAAAATGCGGTCCCAGTTTCCGCGGATCGTTAAGTCGACGATCGGCGTCCACACTTTCAAACGCATGTCTTGGATCACCGTTACTGGGCTGGCTGTCCCATGGAATGACTCCCAGAGAATGGCCGTGGGGTATGCCCCTAAGAGCGCCGAAAATGCATTCTGACCTGCTGGATCGATCGATCCGCTTCCCTCGCCTTGCATGCGCCAATACCATGGCTCGAGATTGGACGAGTTTTCGGCCGCATCGCGCGACCGCACCGATCTCGGCATGCCGCGAGCTGGTGCTTGCGAAACGCTATCCATGCCAGCATTGCGGAAAACAAGCATGTTGCTACGCGCGCCACTCCGACGAGCAGCGAGCGGCACGCTCCCTCTCGCCGTCCCTCGCGGCGTTGGTGATATGTTGGAAATAGTGGTCGCGTTCGATGAAATGAGTGCAGGGCGGAAGATGGGTGAGAGCCTCGACCGAATTCCCCAAAAATATTCGTCTGACGACTGATACCGATCGATAATCTTTTGCTGTGCCTCTTGTAGCACCCGGTCGGGTGGTGAGCCTGTCACGGTGAAGGTGAGAACACCACCCGCAACCTCTCGGTCTTCGCTCGCACCCACAGTACCCTCGGCACTTTGTGCGCCAGCGAAGCGGATGAGGTTGAAGAGATAGTCGCCCGAATCTGGCCCTTCTTTCCGGGCCATACGAATTTGGTTGGGTACCCAGTAGAAAACGGGCGCCTGACCACTGCGTTGTAGTTCCCAATTATTGACGTCAGGCATAAAGATAAGATTATACCCACCCAGCACTACCGGTTGAGTTCCGCCAGCATACGTTGGTCCCATTGCCCGCACAGGCATGATCAGTTCCTCCTCTAGATAGATGTAATATACAATGCGTCCTGCAAAAGTAGCGTTGCAAAAACCAGACGCTGAGACATACAGTGAAACATGATTCTTGTTACTCCCGCTTCCGGCGATTGCCCAGAACCTACTACTTAACTTCAAATCGATGCAGCAATTATCCTACTAAATATCTCCATAATAATGGCAGAAGGGACATTTGCTCGTCAATACGTATAAACACGTATATCGAGGCGGTGATGGGTCTATGTGTCTAAGAAAACGTGAAATTCAGTTTTTTCTGACACTTATCCTGAATTCTTGCTCGTTTTTATACACTACAAAATTAGGACAATTTTATCTTTCGAAAAAAATAACTACATCAATTTGTTACAATGCTTCGGACAGTTTTTGATGGCCTCAGAATGACGAATCAAACACTTACGGACACCCGTGAGGCCAGGTTATGGCAACGTACGCAGGGCCGGATCAGGAAACGACTCAGGTTGATGACACGATGCAGCTGCTGTTGGCGTGTTTGAGCATCCCAGCCGATCCACTGGTCTCTATCCTTGAGTTGCAAGGCGGAGGCGCTGAACCCCAAGCCACCGAGCCAGCCATATTCCGAGCCAATCAGGTAGCGAAGTTGGGCGCCGACCAACGGACCCGCCCCTCTGGGGTGCTCCTGGATCAGCAACTCGTTCCAGATACGAACCTCGGTATCGCTCTGCACTCGGATCAGCTGAAGTTGCTGAATCTGGCCGGCGGCTGAAGGGAGGTCCCGGGGTTCTTCTACTGGCTCTGTACGCCGTCTGGATCCGGCTTGCGGGGACTGCCTTCGGGCTTCCGGCAACTGAAATCGCCCAACCCGCTCCAGTTCCCGGAGCGCCTTAAGGCAACCGCTTTTCTGCGGGTTGCCCCAAGCATTGAAGAAAGCAAAGTGCTGGCACACCCGCTTTGCAATGCCGGAGCGAGGGGCTTCCTTATTGTCTTCCAGTATCTGTTGGACGACGACAACCGATTCCGGCTGTGATAGTTTTCGTTTGATCAGGTTTTGA
>JAAESQ010000428.1 GCA_024229275.1 bacterium
CCAGCCATGGGCAGGCGCCATGGGTATCTTCATCACACCTTCAGGATACGAGCAACTCTTCGAGTGAGACCACATACCCCCGAACTGGCAGAGTGGTACCGGGCCGAGGGGTACTGGACCGATCGCCTGCTGATCGATTTTCTCGAGTCAGCAGTGCGCCGCTTTCCCGACAAAACCGCTATCATCGATGACCGTTTTGGGTCTATCACTTATCTTGCCCTGCAAGAGCGAGTGTTCAGACTCTCGATTGCCCTGTATCAGCGCGGTGTTCGCAGTGGCGACCGCTTCGTTATCGCCTTGCCCAACTGGCACCATGTGCCACTCGTCATGCTGGCACTCGGTTATATCGGTGCGATCAGTGTGCATATGCCGGTGATGGGCCGCGAGCGCGAATTCGAAGGCGTGCTGCGTGTGAGTGGTGCGAAGGGCTTGGTTGTGCCTGACTGTTATCACGGCCATGACTACGTCTCAATGATCGATCCGATTACTCAAGAACTCGAGGGGCTCGACCTTAAGGTATCCATTGAGCTTGGTGATTCGAAACCCGGCTGGCTCGACTTCGAGCAACTCCTTGAAGAAGCACATACCTCTTTACCTGATCCAGACTGGCGACCCAACCCCGATGACATCACTTCGGTGCTCTTCACATCGGGGTCGTCTGGTGACCCCAAAGGAGTGATTCACAGTGCCAACACGCTCGGTGCCTTGAATACGACGCTAGCGCCGATTTACGGCTTCGGCCCCGACGACGTTATTTTCATGGCAGCTTCACTCGGCTTCTCAGCGGGCTTGATCCACGGGCCGCGTCTTGCCCTT
The DNA here is from genome assembly GCA_024229275.1 of bacterium. Lineage (GTDB taxonomy): Bacteria > Acidobacteriota > Thermoanaerobaculia > Thermoanaerobaculales > Sulfomarinibacteraceae > JAAESQ01. Next base: position 817 of record JAAESQ010000428.1, read on the forward strand.
TTTCTTGGTACTACCTTGATCCTCCAGGAGTCGTGGAATGCCGAGCAAGCGCTCGAGACGATGGCCAGAGAGGGTGCTGCTTTTACACTGTTCACACCGACACTGTTGCACGACTTACTTGAAAGCGATGCGCTTGCTCAGTATGGGCCGCGGCTCGCGCCACAGCTCACTCTGTGTGGAGGCAGTAATGTGCCACGACATCTCTTACGCAGCGCACGCGAGCGACTGCCAGACACGCTGACCTCGGTAATCTGGGGTATGACTGAGGGGATCGGAAGTTCCTGCTGGCCACAGGATACACCTGAACGGGTC
>JAAESQ010000429.1 GCA_024229275.1 bacterium
ACAGGGTCCATCGTGTACTTCTAAGTTTCATAGTTTCTCCCCTTTTGGTTTCTTGGTTTCTGTTCCATTCATTCAACCGAAAACTTGGCGATTTCCCATCGATCAACTTCTGAAGTGGCTTCCCCATTCCTTTTAGTTTCACACTGGCACACTATCGAGAGACTGAAGTCAGCGGTTTACCACTGCGAGAAAAGCTGAACCCGTGGTTTCCCGCAGTGCCGACCATTATGGCTTCGATCATCGGTTCTTCGATTTCCTCGATCGCCGCCCACTCGACGATGAAGTTGGCGCCAGAGCCTCCTTGCGTGTCACGTCTCTGCACAAGGAAGTCCAGCGTCCCAAGAGGGGCGAGGCGAATGAGCCGGTCGACATGGGTGGTAACCAACGCTCCGTTGGTGTCGTAGTAGCGCACCGAGGAGACGTAGAGCGGTCGAGTCCGGTCGGTGTTGCGGATGCTCAACGTCGATTCGATCAGAAATGGTCGGCCGGCGTCGTAGTAGAGGTGGGAGTAGATCGGCACGTAGACCGACTGAGTGATGCTCATGTCGTCGACGGACACCCCAGTAGCTTCGTAGGCCGAGAGGTCGGGAGCTTGGTACTTGGCAGGAGGTTCGTGGGTGACGCGTTCCTCCATCTCCTCCAGGCGTCGGTTCACGAGCGTGACCACCAGAGAGCCCATGATCAGTGCCACGATGATGCCTACGAGGGTGAGACTGATCCAGTCTCTGCGAGGACTCGAGGTGTCAGACATGGGTCGCCTCCCTTGGGCTTCTTGTAGATCCTCATCTCGCGAACAGTCAAGATTGATCGATTATCCCACGTCCGAACAATGTGACAGTCGATCTCCTCAGTTCGGATGCTCTCCGACAGTAGCGATCGAGGTTGTGCATTCTGCTATCTGAGGCGGATGATAAGTGACAACTCGAGCCGGGACCACATGAGACGACTTCGTTTCGCGTTGATAACCGGTCGTTCTTCAGGTCGCTAGTGCCGTCCGGGTTGGTCCCAGTGGAGGTACTGGGACCGTTCTTTGGGAATCTCCTCATCGGTCAAGAACATCACCAAACGAAGTCCATCGGTAACGTATGGGTCGCCAGTGAGGTTTCCGCGTGGCGCCTCGATCGGTGCGGCGCCAACTCCGCCGACATAACCATAGCGCTCGACACTCTGAGCAAACAGCAGGTCCATCAGAATGAAGGCGCGCGTTTCATCGACGTCCGGATCTATTTTATGCGTCGAAATAGTTGGAGATTTGGTGGTGAAGCGAATTCCGATGTCGCGGCTGATCTGACCGATCAGAACCGGCGTTCCCTTGTAGGTCACCGGTGCTAACCACAGTCGCAGGTGGTTGCGTTCGTCAACCGTGCCGCGGGCCTTCTGCAGAGCGATATCCTGCGGGCGCTCAAAAAGGTACAGCGAACTCACTGGCGAGTAGAGATAACGGTTGCGGAACAACGATGACTTGATCGTCCTCCACATCGAGCCCGACGTCATCGCCTCTGTGACGTTCCAGCCGGCTCTGACGAACGCCGGCCAAACTGCCTCGGCAGTGCCGATGATGACCATATTGACCGGATCACCATGTTTGGTGTCCTTGGCATTGCTCACGCAGCAAGGCTGTTCTGCGATCCAGCGCTTGATCCCTTCATCGTCGAGGTCGGTGTAGGAGTCGTAGAAGGTCTCGGGGTTGATCTGCATGTAGTCGGTGCGCAAGCCGGGCACCGCGATCGTAAAGTCGAACTCGTAGACGTTCTCGTTCTCGTCGAGGATCTCGACCAAAACCTGTCGCGCTCCCAAGGTTTGGTTGGCAAAGACGAAGCCTGTGGTGGCGTCGTTCGGAGAGATTCGGAGGGGCATTTCAGCGTCATAGAAAGCGCGTTCCATCTCCACGCGTGCTTCTTTGGTGTATTTCTTGCGGCCCATCCAAGCCACCTCGAGGGGAGAGAAATAGTCGGGATCGAGGTTGCGAATGAAGAACCAGTGAGTGCGGTCGCTACGGTTCTCTATCTCAAGCCAAATGGGTTGGATATGTTTCTTGTCGATCTTGAAACCGAAGAGTTCGCGGGCTTCGCTCGGGCTGGGCACGGCGACAGTGACAATGAGATCGCCCTGAGATTTGGTAACAGCGCGTTCTTGGAAGGGTGCCGAAGTAGCATCGATCGGCGGGTAGGACGTCATCGTGGCGCAGCCCGTGCTCAAGAGCAGCAGCCAACATAGAAGGAAGTGTCGGTAAACCTGGACACGTGCGAACCTCATTGTTCTGCCTCCATCCAATGCACCTCTGATTGTCGATGCAACTGCGGAAGAATTCCAGCTTTCTCGCGGAGTGTGCATGCGTTTGAGCTGCCGCTTGCGTTGCGGAGACACTAGTACCGAGACGAAGTATCATTGTCGCTGTCGGGAAAACCAAGATGGTTGGGAGGAATTTGTTGGGTCGCAACGTGCGAATGTCTGGTGCCGTTCTGGTCTGCCTCGCCATTGCTGTGAGTTCCGTGGCCGCAAACGAA
>JAAESQ010000430.1 GCA_024229275.1 bacterium
AACGATTTGATAGCAGCGAGTCGCGTGTTTCTGGAGTTCGACCCATTCCCGCGTTTCGTTTCCAGATGATTAAGAAAGCCGAGAACCAGAGGTGCATCAAGCTGCTCAAGTTGCAACTGTGATGGCGAAACCTTGAGACAGTCCGCAGCATAGTTGAAGAGCAGCATGAAAGCGTAGGCGTATGACTCGCAAGTGTTTTCGCTGGCACTTTTCTCGACCGGCAGACGTTGTTGAAGAAAGGCTGTGATGTGCGGTGCGATGGGGGTCATGACTGTTCTCCCGTGACAAAGCTCTCGCAACGCTCGGAAATGCTTCTCATCAACTCTGGCGTTGCTTCGAGATACCAGTAGGTATGGGCGACGTTGCTGTGGCCGAGATACGTTGACAACGACAACATGTGTTGCGTGATGTGATCGCGCCCATCCGGACAGCTTTCCAGCGCTCTCACTGCAAAGGTATGGCGCAACGAATGAACTGTTGGCCGAGGGCGTCTCGACTCGCAAGGCAGGCCGAGCTTCGTTACGGCGGTGTGGAATGCGGTTTCAACATCGCGAACAAGTAACGGTTTTCGTCGCAACGAAACGAATACGTGATCATCGAACGGCGCATAGGGTCGTCGATGCTCCAGATAACGCTCGAGCCCAGCTTGAGCCGTGTGATGTAAAGGTACAAGGCGACTTTTGCGAAATTTGGAGCGCCGGATCAACAACCCGTCCGGGGTGATGTCATCGTAGCGCAGCCGAATGGCTTCCGACACGCGAAGCCCCGTGCATGCCAACAAGGCGAAAAGTGTGCCGTAGGTGTCTCGCCGCAACGAGCGGCAACCCGACTGAAAGGCCGCGAGCACAAGGCGCTGGATGTCATCTGCGGAGAAGATGTACGGGACAGGCCGCGGCCCTTTCTCGCGGCCAAAGACAGCAGAGGGCAATTCATGGCGTTGGTCCTCGGCCCGCGCATAGCGAGCAAATCGAATTACGTGGCCCAGCCGACGTGCACGC
>JAAESQ010000431.1 GCA_024229275.1 bacterium
CACACCCCGACGTTGGCTAGTCAGCTGCAATCCTCGCTTGGCTGAGCTCATCAGCTCACGAATCGGCGAAGGCTGGGAACGCGACCTAGACCGCCTACGTCTCCTTGAGAAACACGTCGACGACACCCAGTTTCAAGATGAATTTGCCGCGGTCAAGCGGGCCAACAAAGCCGATCTTGTGCCGATTATTGAGCAATTGTGTTCGGTCACTCTCGATCCGGACTCTCTGTTCGATGTTCAGATCAAACGGTTGCACGAGTACAAACGACAGCTGCTCAATGTGATGCATATCATCTGGATGTATCAGCGCATCAAAGAGAATCCAGAAGTCTCCATCGTTCCTCGCTCCTTCATTTTTGGCGCCAAAGCCGCGCCGGCATATCACATGGCAAAGCAGATCATTCGTCTTATCAACGGCGTTGCTGAGGTCGTCAACGCTGATGCTGACGTCGCGGGTCGCATCAGAATCGTTTTCCCGCCGGACTATCGCGTCACACTCGCCGAGAAAATCATTCCCGCCGCAGACCTTTCCGAGCAGATTTCGACAGCAGGCATGGAGGCTTCAGGAACCGGAAACATGAAGCTTGCGCTCAACGGGGCTCTGACCATCGGCACTCTTGATGGCGCCAACATCGAAATCCGCGACGCAGTCGGTGATGAGAACATCTTCATCTTCGGCGCTACCGCGGCCGATGTCGAACAGATGCGCGCCACGGGAACACACAAACCATGGTCTCTGTATCGTGAAAACTCAGAGCTTGCCGCAGTCGTTGATTCCATTCGCGACGGCCAGTTCGTCGACGGTGACCCGAAGCTTCTCCGAGACATATGGTCGACCCTGATGGAGCATGGCGATCGCTATCTCCATCTGGCAGGATTCCGTCCGTATCTCGAGGCGCAAGCTCGCGCTGAGCGTATGTATCGCGACAGCACGGCTTGGACCGTGGCAGCGATCCGAAATGTCGCCGCAATGGGATACTTTTCATCGGATCGTTCGATCCAGGAGTATGCGTCCCAAATATGGGATCTCAAGCCGATTCAAGTCAATGGCACAACCGAACGACCGAGCGACTGATAAGCACTAGACTTCAAGGAAAGCTATGAAAAATCACGGATTGACGCTGTTCTCCCCTTCTGAACTCGCGACCGCGACGAAGCGCGACACCATTGCAGAGAGCGACAAATGGGACCTCCGACACATCTATGGGAACTGGTCTGCGTGGGAGACTGACCGCGACCGCCTTCGTGAGTTGATCGGCAGGTTTGCCGATCTCGAGGGCACGCTTTCTGAGGGTGCCACTCAATTGCTGAACGCTTGTCTTCTTCATGACAAGCTCGGTCAACTCGCATATACCGTGTATCAGTATCCTGCGCTGAGTTCAGCCGAGGACACACGTGACAACCAAGCCCAGGCCCGCCTCCAGGAGGTTGAAATCGCACTGGCTCAATTCCGGCAAGCCACAGCATGGTACAAACCGGAACTTCTACTGATTCCCTGGGCGACCATCTCCGACTGGATCGATATGACACCGGATCTCGAACCCCACCACTTCGGCATCTCAGAGTTGTTCAGACTCCGAGAGCACACACTCGATGAGGCAGGAGAACGATTGCTCGCCTACTCACAGTCGTTCAACCGAACCCCATCCTCTACCTACAGCATGCTTGCCGATGCCGACGTCGATTTTCCGAGTGTTGCTCTTTCGACTGGAGAGACAGTCGTGGCATCACACGCTACATACATGAACGGGTTGCGTTCAAAGCAGATTAAGGCAGATCGCGAGGCACTGACCCACGCTCACTTCTCAGTCTACGACAACAACGCCAACACCTACGCAGCCATGTATAACGGCGTGCTTCAGCGCGATTGGGCTCTCGCTCAGGCACGAGGTTACGCATCGTGTCTCGAGGCCGAATTGGACGAGGACTCCGTACCTATCACTGTTGTCGATGACCTCATCGCGAAGGCCAAGGCTGGTTCGGGTCCTTTGCGGCGCTATCACCTTCTGCGCAGGAATGTCCTTGGACTCGAACGCTACCACTATTACGACGCCTACCTCCCAATCGTAGAAAGCGATTGGCCTTTCCCATATGGCGAGGTGCGCAACGTGGTGGTCGACTCTGTACAAATATTCGGTAGTGACTACCGCACAACGGTGGAACGTGCATTCGATGAACGCTGGATCGATGTCTACGAAACCGAAGGCAAGCGATCCGGCGCGTTCTCAGCCGGCGTTTACGGGATTCATCCCTACATGCTGCTCAACTATGCCGACACTCTGAACGACGCGTTCACTGTCGCCCATGAGATGGGCCACACAATGCATACAGTTCTCTCCGAAGAACATCAGCCATTTGCGACATCGAGCTACAGCATCTTCGTCGCAGAAGTGGCAAGCATGACCAACGAGGCGCTCCTTCTCGACCGGCTATTGCTCCAAGAAGATGACTCGCAACGGAGAATCGTCCTACTTCAGCACGCGATTGACGACGTTGCTGCGAGCTTCTATCGCCAAGCGATGTTTGCCGACTTCGAATTCAACGCCCATCGAGCAGTGGAAAGCGGCAAACCCATCACCGCAACGGTGCTACAGAAGCTCTATCTCGAGACTCTCGACGCATTCTTCGGCGACAGCCTCGACGATCACGAGTTGTATCGCAACACATGGGCCCAGATTCCACATTTCTTCCACTCTCCGTTTTACGTCTACCAGTACGCAACTTCTAAGGCCGCAGCCAGTCTGGTCCACCAGGCGATGACGAACGGCTCAACTGAGGAACGATCAGCCACTGTGAAGAGATACCTGGATCTCCTCGCCTCCGGAGGTAACGACCATCCCATCAGCCAGCTCAAGAAGGCCGGTGTCGATTTCTCTACACCGACTCCGGTCAATGCCCTGGTAGATACCATGGAAGAGTTAGTGAGCAAACTCGAGCAGGAGTTGGAGAGTTGAGAGGATTTGGGAATGAGCAGGCAAGACAGTGGCCGTAGGTCAACGATTCGACGGCGGTTCAAGAAGACAGAAGGAGTATCACTGCTACCCCACCCACCCATATAGAATGTGCGGTGTTGTGCAAGGCGGGAGGCCTCAATGATCGACGTATCCGGAAAGCGCGTAACACTGCGTCGCGCTGTTGCCACGGCAATCGTGCATGTCAAGCCTGAAACTGCCGATGTGATTCGCCGAGGGGGAGTTCCTAAGGGAGACGTAAGAGAGATGACGAGGGCGACGGCGCTTCTCGGGATCAAGCAAACGCCTGATCTTCTCCCGTTCTGTCACAGGATTCCGATCGATCACGCCGCTGTCGAACTCGAAGTCCGCGATACGCTTGTCGAAGTCCGGGTAGAAGTTGCTGCGATCGCACGAACCGGCGTTGAGGTCGAGGCTATGACCGGTGCGTCGATTGCGGCCCTCAACGTCTACGACATGGTCAAACCGATCGATCAGACCGCGCATATTGGAGAGGTCCGCGTACTCGAAAAACATGGCGGAAAGACTGACTTCCATGAAGCACCAGCATCTCCGATCAAAGCCGCGGTGATTGTCGTGAGTGACAGCGTTTCCGCCGGAAAGGCGCAAGACTCTGCCGGGGCAACGGTACGCACCAAATTGGAGGCGCATGGGATAGAGGTCTCGCGCTTCGAGGTGGTTCCCGATGAAGCACCTGAGATCGCACAACTGGTCACCGAGATCTGCGATAAAGAGAGTGAAAACCTTGTCTTCACCGTCGGCGGCACAGGATTGGGAGAGCGAGACACGACTCCGGAGGCATTGCGTGGCGTTATCGAACGAGAGATCCCTGGATTGGGAGAGACCATGCGTGCCTACGGTCGTGACCGCACACCACTTGCCGATCTCAGCCGGTCGATCGCCGGTCAGCGTGGAAAGACCCTTATCGTCGCCATGCCGGGATCGCGTCGCGCGGCAGCCGAATCGGTCGGTGCTCTCCTGCCATGGATAGTGCACGGTCTCAAGGTGATGGACCGGGGGTATCGCCACGGAAAGTGAAACAGCGGATTCCGACAAGTTTTTGGTATACCAAAGACCTATACAATAGAGTGTCACTGATGGAGGCAGACCGTGCTAGCCGACGCAACTCAGCCTGACGAACCTCTTCGTGGATTCCGCATCTTGGTCGTGGACGACGAAGAAGACATTCGAACGTTTCTACTCGCAGTCTTTGCCGATGCCGGCGCCCAGATCTGCGAAGCGAGCGATGGGCAGGAAGCGATAGAGGTGGCACGCTCTCATGCCCCTGATCTCATCACTCTCGATTTGTCGATGCCGGGACGTGATGGAATCCAGGCGTTTTGCGAGCTCCGAGCGACACCAGGGCTTGAGGAAATCCCAATCTGCATCGTTACCGGCCATCCAGAAATGCGCTCTCTCATATACGACCGACCAGCAACGCCCCCCGAAGGCTTTCTCTCAAAACCAGTCGAGCCGAAAGAGCTGCTCAGCACTGTGCGACGAATCCTCAGACTGCGTCAACGCAAACAGGACGCTACCAGGTCGTAGGACTGTTAGCATCATCACGGCGAGCCGATCAGCATGGCCGTCTACTCTCCCAGCCGAATCGCCCGTGAGGATTGAACCACCAAGCTCACAAAGAACACGAAGGAGAACACAAAGAGAGAATTGGCGGAACTCCGATCCGCTTATCTTCCCCCTTAGCGCTCTTCGTGCTCTTCGTGGTTCAGAAATTCATGCACTCCAACTCAGCAATCCACTCCACCAAAGCCTACGTCACGACGCCCCTGCGCCTGAACTCCGGGCTATCCCAGGCTCTGGTAATCATGACTTCTCTCAGAGTCTCCACTGCAGTCCAAACATTTTCATAACGCAGGTAGAGCGGTGCGAAACCGAAGCGAAGAATATCTGGAGCACGAAAGTCTCCGATCACACCGCGAGCTATCAATGCCTGAACGATCGGGTAGCCCTCATCGTGTCTGAGCGACACCTGACTCCCACGACTCACACTTTGCCTCGGCGACGCCAAGTCAAGGTCAAATCCTTGGCAACTCTGATCTACGAGTTCAACAAAAAGGTCGGTAAGAGCAACTGATTTGGCCCGAATCGCCTTCATTTCCGTGCCCATGAATGCATCGAGAGCCGTATCGAGAGCCACCAGACTGAGTATGGGCGGTGTACCGCATTGCATTCGAGCCAATCCATCCGATGGTTGGTATCCGGTGTCAAACTCAAAAGGCGACGCGTGGCCAAACCAGCCCCATAACGAGCTTTGCGCCTGATCCTGGTGCCGTTTCGCGACAAAGAGAAATGCCGGTGCTCCGGGTCCTCCGTTGAGGTACTTGTATCCACATCCGACCGCAAAGTCGACATCCGCGCGACCAAGGTCGATGTCAATAGCTCCGGCGCTATGCGACAAATCCCAGATCACCAAGGCGCCACGCTGATGAGCGAGGTCCGTAAGGGCCTCAATGTCGAGCATAGCGCCCGTGCGGTAGTCGACCTGGGTCAGCATTACCACGGCAACTTCTTCGTTGATGGCTGATTCGATATCTGCAGTTGGAACAAGGCGGAGGCTGATGGAGTCGTCGAGCAGCCACGCCAAACCCTGAACAATATAGAGATCGGTGGGAAAGTTCTCCTGATTCGACACCACAACACTTCGACCCTCGCGAAGCTTGAGAGCTGCAACCAGTAGCTTGTGAAGGTTGACTGAAGTGGAGTCGCTGACAACAACCTCGTCCTCATTGGCACCGATAAGGCCGGCAATCCGTTTCCCGACCCGAACCGGAAGGTCGATCCATGAGTGATCGGTCCACCCTCGGACCAGGCTTTGTCTCCACTCCTTTCGCAGCAGTCCCTCGACTCGACGTGGAACAGCAACAGGCATCGCCCCGAGCGAATTTCCGTCGAGATAGACAACTCCATCCGGCAGGGAAAAGGCTTTGGCACAATTTGCCAAAGGATCCACACGGTCCATTTCCCTAACGTCGTCGAGGGTGATCTTAATCACTCAATACCTCCTCATTGTGCCCCGCCACCTACTCTAACCTCTCAGCGCAACTTCGGTTCATGTAACGATTCGACGTTGGCTGGCGTAATCTTTAATGGGAGTGGATCATGGGGGAGGAGCGGGACCGGTGAAGATGAGACCCGGTAGTTCGGGCAAACAGCCACAAGTCAACCCTTCTCAAAGTCCTGTGGTTGTCATAGCCGACGACGGAATGAACCTCCGCGTAATCGTCGTTCATCTCCCAACTGATACGATCGTTGGCAGCGAATTCGTTCACGACGATCGTTCCTGGATTATTACCGCTGACAGGCCAGGATCCAAGGTCTTCTTCGCATCTCCCTGCAACGCCTGATACGAACCCACACCGAAGTTATGCTAGGTTCGAACGGATGTCATACCTGCTTCTCGTAGCCGTCAGACTCCAACGATTTTCGGAAACTGCACGATGAAGGCTGGCACCAGAACTTCGGGCGGCCGACCGGCGCTTCCGTTTTGGACATTCGGCTTCATTCTGTTGTTGTTCTTCCTATCGGGCGCCAGCGGTCTCGTTTACGAGGTCATCTGGACGCGTGTGCTCTTGACAGTCTTCGGGGCCACCCTCTACGCGGTCTCGACGGTACTCGCGGCGTTCATGGCAGGGCTAGCACTGGGCTCTTGGCTCGGAGGAAAACTCGCTGACCGTATCGCCAGACCCTTTCGGGCGTACGGGGTTCTGGAGACCTTGGTTGCTGTTACGGCTCTCCTCGTAGCACCGGCTCTCGATCTGTTTGACCCACTGTATCGGGCTATTTATGCCGGCGGGGACGCTTCTTTCTTTCAGCTCAGCTTGATCCGCTTCTCGGTATCGTTCTTCATCCTGCTCATTCCAGCCAGCTGTATGGGAGCGACGCTACCTCTGCTTGCGCGTTTTCTAGTGCGTGAAGAAACAACTCTCGGTGGGCGTCTCGGCGTGCTCTACGCCACGAACACCATAGGAGCTGTCACCGGTACGTTTCTCGCCGGTTTTGTACTCTTGGCAAATCTCGGCGTCGAAAGGACCATCCTCGTAGCTGCTATCGTCAGCGCCGGCGTCGGGTTCCTAGCTCTGTTGGCTTCTCGCCGACTGGAGCGAGGAGGGTTGGGGCTCATCCCGGGGCCACATCCTGGACCCAGTACGGGACTACCCGATGTCTCGGACGCCTTGATACCGCAATGGCTCACAAAGGCTGTACTCATCAGCTATGGATTCTCGGGTTTTGCCGCTCTCGCCTACCAAGTGTTTTGGACGCGCGCACTGGTATTCAGATTCGATGTACTCAAGAACACGACCTACGCCTTCAGTGCGATGCTTACCGTGTTTTTGATCGGCCTTGCTGTCGGTAGCGCCTTAATGGCCACAATAGTCAATCGTCAACGGGATCCGATTCGCCTCTATGGACTGCTGCAGATTCTGACCGGTGTCGCCGGTGTGTTCTCTCTATTCATGATTTTGAGAGTCGTCGGCGGCCTGCAACTCGCAGATTCCATACGTAACGGAGAGTTCTTTTGGTCGATAGCTGTCGGTGACGTGTTCATTCGAACAGCGGCAGCCATCGGGTTCCCAACGTTCTTGATGGGCGCAACCTTCCCAGTCGTCGCTCGAATCTGTATCAGAAACGTAGACTCGGTTGGATCCGGTACTGGTCGCCTCTATGCCGTCAATACGGTCGGAGCGATCATCGGCGCATTTGCGGCAGGATTCTTCCTCATTCCGATCTTCGGATTGGCAAACGGCCTCATCTTCCTCGGTGGGATCAATCTGGCAATTGGACTCTTGGTACTCTTGGTCAACCCGAACGAAGTGTTTCGTTCCAGGCTGGTGTGGGCCGGCCTCGTCGTAGCAATCATCGTCCTGGTCGGTCGTGCCTCACCAGGACCTGCGCCCTTTCAGGACGTCAAATTGAATCATGAGATCGTCGTAGACGAGAGCTCTGACCTTGCTTACATCGAAGGTCCCCTCGCAACGGTCTCAGTCGTCGAAGACTCGATCGGCAGCCGCACCATCTTCATCGACAACGCGTCCGTGGCAGGAACCGACCGCATCCTTCTCACAGACCAGAAGAGCCTGGCTCACGTCCCGATGCTGCTCCTCGAAAACCCCCAATCAGCACTCACGGTCGGTTTCGGCTCAGGCGGCGCCTCGTGGTCATTTCTCCAATACACCGAACTGGACCGCGTTGACTGCATTGAAATCTGCCCAACGGTTCCTCGACTTGCTCATACGCTTCGCGCCTCGAATCACGGTCTGCTCGACGAATGGGATCGCCAATCGCCTCTGCCGACTACCCGCCTCCACGATGGACGCTACAAAGTCATCTTCGACGATGCCCGTTCATATCTGCGCTTCTCAGGACAGCGATATGACGTCATAGCCACGGATTGCACTGACCTGCGCTACAAGTCGAACGCCAACCTCTACGATGTCGAGTACTTCAAACTCTGTCGAGAAGCCATCACAGACGACGGAATGGTCGTCGTGTGGATGCCTCTTGGCGGGATGTCGCCAGATGTCTTTGCTTGTGCGATGAGGACCTTTGCTCACGTCTTTCCCGAAATGTCCATTTGGTTCATGAACAACGAGCCAACTCATTATCTCCTACTGCTCGGTACGAAGACCCCACTCCGCATCAATCTCAGTCGGATGATCGACCGCCTTGGCCGACCTGATATTCGCAACGATCTTGAGGAGATCTCGCTTGCAACGCCAGAAAAGATTCTGTCCTGCTACTTGACGGACGCCCCGGCTGTCGAGGACCAACTGCGGAGCTATACATCAGTCCTGAACACCGAATCTACGCCCTACTTGGAGTTTCAATCGCCCAAGTTCGGGATCGCAGACGAACCTCTTCTGGCGAATCTGGACATCCTGCGCAAACATCGACTCCCTGTACAACCTCTCATCGAAGACCTCGGCGACCACCCGGAGATCTCCAAGCGACTCGGACTTTTGTACAGTTCGACGGATGCAATTCTGGACGGACACGCATCGCTACGCCGTCTCGAACTCCGCCAGGCCGCTCGCTACTACCTCCAAGCCAAGAGCGTCTATCCCGAAGACCCAAGCCTCGATGTCTTGCTCACTTTTGGAGATCTTCGCAATCGTCTGGCCAACAATCCGAACGACATCTGGCCGCTGGTCACACTCGGCGAAATCGAACTCGAGAAGGACAATCTTGGCGTTGCCGCCGGCCTACTCGCACACGCTCAACGACTCACTCATGGTGCGTCAGATCCCCTGGCGCAAGCAGTCAATGATCGTGCGACGATCGGTCTAGGTGAGTATCTGATTCGTACAAATCAGTTGCAAGGAGCTCGAGAATATCTCGCACCGCATAGAGATCGACTCGGGAATCACCCAGATTTCGAGCGTCTCATGGGGCTTCTCGGGACCGGCACATCAAGCGACACAGACTCCGTCTCGGAGTGACATCCCCCCTGAAGAGATTGACAAGCCCTTCATCTTCATTACGTTGTATACTATGGACCAAGGAGATGTCGCGATGAAAATCATGAAGATAACGGCGGCCAATCAACGCATCCTCCCGAGCCACATGAGCCTTGCGCTCGTTATGGCCTTTTTCCTCGTCGCTCTCGGAGCCGGGTTCCCTGCTCTGGCGCAGGAGGAGTCCTCAGAAGGCTCATCAGCTCAAAAACAAGAGAAGGCGAACCAAGCGGCAGCAGCTCCCTCTTCCCAGCAAAAACTGGGGATAAAGAAGAACAAGAGTGGCAAGGCAACAACACTCAGCGATCTCGCGGCTCAGATCAAGCTGCAAAAACCAGAGCAGGACCCAAACGATCCGGTCGTCATTTCGAATCAGGACGTCGCTCGTTCTTCGAAGTCAGGCACCATCACTTTTGGAAGCACTCTCTCCGGCGGATCAGTCCCAGCACCTCTATCGGAAGGCACTCAGAACAAGGCAGATCCGCAGCGACAAGCAGCAATCGACGAACAGCAGAAGAGGATTCAGGAGATCCAAGAGGAAGTCGGACGTGTCGACAAAATGCTCGAACTTGAAGGTAATCCCTATACCAACTCAGGGGCGCACTTTCGGCCTGGTGGCATCAAGAGCGGATTTCAGGTTGAGCGCGACCGTCTCGCCAAGGAACTCGAATCGGAACAAGCGAAGCTGCAAAAAATGGAGAGACAGGCTGCTCGTCGACAACGCTAGCGTAGCGTGACCGGCCCAGACAGAGAGCAAGATGCCGACTCTTTGATCGAATGTGGTGTAACTGACTCGGATATAGACCACAAAGCAACAATTCCGGACAGCTCAGACACACCCACAAAGGACGTCTCCGACTCCTCATCTCATGCAACATTCGGTCGCTACGCTCTGCTCGAGCGTGTCGGAGTGGGTGGTATGGGCGAGGTTTGGTCAGCCTACGATCCCGAACTCGGGCGACACGTTGCAGTCAAGATTCTTAAGGCAAATGTGGGTGGTGCTACCGCGGAGCAACGTCTCGTCCGCGAAGCGCAGGCGATGGCGCAACTCAACCATCCCAACGTTGCCACCGTTCACGACGTAGGATCGATTGCCGGCACGACCTACATCACGATGGAATATGTGGAGGGCCGCACTCTAGATCAATGGCTCAGAGCTTTTGACCCATCATGGCAGCAGTGCATCAGAATCTTCATCGAAGCCGGTAAGGGCCTTGCAGCCGCCCACAAAGCGGAGCTTGTTCACCGCGACTTTAAACCTTCAAACGTCATGATCGACGAGGAGGAACAGGTCCGAGTTATGGACTTTGGTCTAGCTCGCATTGAATCCGACAACGAAGGTACTGCGATGCCGGCACCACGCAGCGAAAAGCAGACCGCAGAGCCAGCTCCCGACGAGTTGGCACTCGCAACTCCTTTGACCATAGATGGAACTGTCGTCGGAACACCCCGATATATGGCTCCAGAGCAGTTGAAAGGCCGAAAGGCCGACTCTCGGACAGATCAGTTTGCGTTTTGCATTGCCCTCTACGAAGCACTGTTTCGGGTCCACCCTTTCGGATCAGGGAATCGTGTCACGATGGCTACTCGCGCAGCCACGGGTGCTATTCAGCCACCACCGAAAGCGACCCGGGTACCACCTCGAATCCTGCGCACCGTCTTGAGAGGGCTCAATTCAAACCCCGACCTACGCTTCGAGAATATGGACCAGCTTCTCAATGAGCTGTCCTATGATCCAGTTCAGCGCCGTCGCCGACTCGTCATGACTGGACTCACGGTTGTGACTGCTGCTTCTGTCGCATTAGCCGTATTTCTTTTCGTCGGTAGATCAGGTTCGGGATCAGAAGATGCGCCACAACGCCTTGAAGCTATCTGGAATGAGGACGCCCGGATGGCTCTTACTGGATCCTTCGAATCGACAGAACTGACATTTGCCCGTGATGCGGCAGCCCATGTCACGGCTTCTCTTGATGCCTATGCAAGCTCTTGGAACGAAGCGTTTGCCTCTGTGAATCATTCGTCTCGCAAGCCGGGCGCTCTCACCGATCGGCAAAACGCTTGTCTCGACCAGCGCCTTAGAGAATTTACTCACCTCATCGACCATCTCGTTCAGGGTGGATCAGAAGTTGTCGCAGAGGCGAGTAATGCGGTGGCAGGCCTTCGGTTGGCGACGGCGTGTGCTGAAACAACGCAATTTGCTTCAGAAACTCCAATGCCGATCGACAAAGACGTTCGAGATCAAATAGATAGTGCATTTGAGTACCTTGCCGAAGCTCGTACTCATCAACTCTTTGGCGACTACACACAGGCTTACGACATCGCCGTAGGAGTTGTCGCCAATGCCAATACCATTGACCATCCACCACTGATTGCCGAAGCGCTACTCATGAAGGGTCACCTCGAAATCGAAATGGGCAGAAAAGAGGAGGCGGGCCAAAGTCTTGAGGAAGCCTTTCTCGCCGCCGAAACGG
Organism: bacterium; assembly: GCA_024229275.1. Classification (GTDB taxonomy): domain Bacteria; phylum Acidobacteriota; class Thermoanaerobaculia; order Thermoanaerobaculales; family Sulfomarinibacteraceae; genus JAAESQ01. The sequence goes on from JAAESQ010000431.1 coordinate 11,917, forward strand.
GAGGCTCCGATCCCCGGGCTCTCCGCGCCGCGGCAGAACTCATCTGGTTCAGTTCGATCCTTGAGCCGAACTCGGACAATGCAGAGCGATGGTGGCGTATCGGCCTGGCTAAGCTCTCGCGTGTCGGAGGTGACCCAGACCTCACCCAGCAACTTTTTGCTGCCCGTGCCGCGGCACTAGAGGAGGGCGGTGATTATGATGCGGCTCTAGAGCTGCAAAACCGAGTCTTCGACCTCAGCCTTCAAGTCACTGGCGAGGACAGCGCCGGAGCCGCGTCAGCTCACCATCAGCTCGCAAACGCACTGTGGTCGACAGGCAACTATGAAGATGCGCTCGACCATTATGAACGTGCTGCCGTACTCAAGGAGCGGCATCTGGGAGGATCACATCCGAGTCTCGCTACGACACTTGGCAACGTCGGATCGAGTCTCTCAAATCTCGGTCGCAGTGAGGAAGCACTGGGTGTTCTGCAACGCGCTCTGGAGATCGGTGAGGCGGCGCACGGACAGGGCAGTCCTGTGCTGGCATCGACACTGAATAACATCGCGGTGGCGCTCGAGAATGTCGATCGCTTCGACGAGGCGTTGGCCAGTCATGAGCGGGCGCTGAAGCTGACAAGGTCGTCATGGGGAGATGATCATCCACAGGTGGCTTACTCGTTGCTCAACCGAGTCAACCTGCGGCGCAAGGCGGATCAGTTTGAGCTGGGTCTGCAGGACGCTGAGGAGGCAGGACGAATTCTCGCAGAGGCGTTCGGCAGAGATCATCCGTTGTACGCCTATGCCGCGAATGCCAAGGGAATGATGTACTTCTACAGTGAAAGACCTACCGCCGCAGTCTCAGAGCTTGAACTCGCGCTGCAGATTCGAATCAGGGTCAGCGTCGATCCGGTTCTACTAGCCGGAACCAGACACAATCTGGCACGGGCACTGTGGGATGCTGGAACAAACCAAGAACGAGCCCTGCAACTCGCTTACACCGCACGAGCGGAACTCTCCGACGCCGGAGAACGGGGTCTTGAGGATCTTCGCTTGGTCGATGAATGGTTGACCGAGAGAACGACTCAAGCGGAAG
>JAAESQ010000432.1 GCA_024229275.1 bacterium
AGAGTGATATATCAACGGACAGCCACCCTACGTGTGAAGACGTTCCCATCGGGAAGCTCGTTGTAGAGTAACCGGACCTGGTCAGATACCCAGTGATGCCCAGATTCTCCGCCACTCACAGCGACTCTCCCGCGATCTAAGCGCCAATCCGCTCATCCGCAGCAGGTATCACCCGAATACCTCCAATCCTCCCTTCAAAGCATAGCCGGTATCTCTCTGGATACCGGCTATTTTCATGTGCGCCGGGCATGGCACACCGGCCGAACCAGGGAGGCCGAAATGTCCCTGCAACCCACCGAGATCGGACGGAAGGGGAACGCCAACAAGGCAAGGGCGCGTCCAGCGATGGGCGGTCTGAAGGAAGCATGAGGCAGCACCCGTGTACGTAGCGAATAGCGAACCCGCTATATGGGTGTATGGAGGGGGATGAGCAGACATGGCAGCGCGAATCCCGATATCCGAGAGGCAGGCACCGCCATGCACTGAAGGGGGACGGTATACGGGGAGGTGGTGTGTCTTACCCCGGGAAGCCCCTGACCTCTACGGCCGGTAGGCCGCAGAAAACCGAACTGCTAACGGCGTTCCCGTCAGCGGGGAGGGGGGAGGGGGTGGCCGATCCACGGATAGTAGCTGAGGACTCAGGGCCAAAGAAGCCGGGTAACCGCGTGGAGGAGAAAACCCTGACGACCGAGAAGCCGGATAGAGCAGGCTCGGACGTTCCGACCGCGCCGACGGAACGTGGGAAGCCGTGGACGAAAGGCGAGGATGACGACGTGGGAGAGCCGAGGTAGCGAAGGGATGAGAAAGCCCGAGAAACCGAGATGGGGAAGGGGGAGATCAGGGACGACCCCGAAGCGGGTGCTCCGCGGAGGGTAGGACCCTTTCCGGCTTTGGCAATAGGCCCACCCTTCCCGGTAATCTCCGACGACAGCGTGTCACGGAGGAAGGAAACCATGAAGATCGAACGAGTCATGGAGCGGGTCTATGACCGAGGGCGCCTGCACCGGTCCTGGCTTTCGGTGAAAAGCAACGCCGGGGCAGCCGGAATAGACTATGTGACAGTGGGAGCGTTTGCGGAGCAGGCCGAGGAACATCTCGACCGCATCCACGAAAAGCTTCAGGCTGGCACGTATCGCTTCAAGCCTGTACGAAGAGCAGAGATCCCCAAGCCGGGGTCGACGAAGAAGAGGCCGCTGGGGATTCCGGTGGTGATGGACCGGATCGTCAGCCAAAGCCTGCACACGGTGTTGGATGAGCTATGGGAGGCCGATTTCACGGCGTCAAATTTCGGATTTCGCCGGGGCAAGAGCCAGCACCAGGCCATTGAGCACATGCGTCAGGCCGTGGAGGACGGATACACCTGGTGCGCGTCGATTGACCTGCAAGGGTTTTTCGACGAGATCCCCCATGACTTGATCCTGCGGCTGATACGGCGCAAGATGCGCGATGAGCGGGTAGTCACGCTGATCGCGCGTGCGCTGAAGGCCGGGGTGCAGGTCGACGGGAAGATCGAGAAAACCACGAAGGGGTGTCCGCAAGGTTCCCCGGTATCTCCGATGCTGTCGAATATCGTGCTCAACGAACTGGATCAGGAGTTGGAAGGCCGGGGACATCGATATGTCCGCTGGGCGGACGACTTCGTGATCCTGCTCCGGTCGGAACGGGCGGCCGGGAGGGGGATGGAGAGCATAACCTACTTCCTCGAAGAGACCCTGGGTCTACCGGTGAATCGGGACAAAAGCCAGGTCGCGCGTGTCCAAGACATAGCGTTTCTCGGCTTCCAGATTTTCCGGAAGAAGATTCGGATCAGCCCCCAGGCACAGAAACGCTTCAAAGACCGGGTACGCCAGCTGACACGGCGCAATAACGGCCAGTCGATGGCGCGAAACATCCACGACTTATCCGAATACCTACGCGGATGGGTGGGCTACTTTGGCATCCAGGAGTTCCGCACGATCTTCGGAAAGCTGGATGGCTTCATCCGCTGTCGGCTTCGCTCCATGCAGCTGAAGAAATGGAAGAAACCGAAGAAATTCCAGCGGATGATGATCCTCGCTGGCTATCCGGTAGAGGAAGCCAAGCGAACCTGGGTCAAGATGGACCGATGGCAATCGGTAGCACGACTACCGGTACGCTTTGTCCTCAACCTGAAGTGGTTTCGTCGCCGGGGTCTGCTCTTTCTCGACGACTTTACGCCACAGAATCTCAAACTGACGTTTGCTCGCTGATCGAAGAGCGGCTTACCGGGCCGGTACGAGCCGTTCCGTCCGGAGGGGGTGGGGCAGTGCCCCACTTCCTACCGGGATTATCGTCTTCTCCGCGACGGTTTTATTCCCACCATGACTCCGGTGACGTTTTGGTGACGGCCCTGTTCAGCAGCTACCACTCCCCTTAGAGCCTCTTTCGCGCCGCCATCTCGGAACCGTTGACGCGCGGCCTGAAGATTGTCGATTCCGTGGATCGTCGCTCGTTCAA
>JAAESQ010000433.1 GCA_024229275.1 bacterium
AAGAGCGCCGGAGGCATCGAGACGATCATCAGCACAGCGATGAAGTATCTGGCCTTGTCCATGCTTTGTCCTTCTGTCGAGACTGAACTTCTTAGTGAATCCTGCTCATGGAGAGAGTTTCCATCACGCGTACTCTTTGCCCGGGAACGCGAGTTCGAAGGTTGCGGTGAACGCGTTCTCTCCCTCCGGTTGAATCATATAGCGCGCAATTTCTCCCCTGTGCAAATGACCTTGAAGCTATTGTAGTCGCGACCAGCACTGTCGAAGTTGTCGTCCCGAGTATTTCAACACCGCGTTCCCGGCGGTGACTCATGGCATGATAATGCCGCTACAAGGTTGTCATCCTGAGCAACGCTACGCCCCTCTCGCAGTGGAAACTCAGGGGAAGACCCTAAAAAAGTGTCACCCTGAGCGGAGCAAAGCGGAGCCGAAGGGTCTCCCGTTGAAATCAGCAGCATGTATGTTGTTGTAATTCAGTAGATTGCTAAATGGAGCGGGAGATCCCTCCACTCGCCTGAGGCTCGGTCGGGATGACAGTAGTGGGATGATGTCTTTGGGAGCGGAGCGCAGCGGAGTCGAACGGATCTCCCGTTCCAGTAATGAGCGCCTTGATTGCAGCGAAGCGTTCGGCTGCATATTGCTAACCTCAAGGGGAGATCCTTCGACTGCGGGACGTCGAACGTCCCTTCGCTCAGGATGACAGACGGGGGCGTATGTTGCTGAGAATATGGTTGTCATCGGTGCGAGGCTCCAAGAGCCTAGGGAGCTAGATCCAGAGCCAAGGGCCACCCACCGGCGACTGCTCCCATCGCCCTTCCCGTGCGTTGCCAGGCACGTGCCGCCGAAGGTCAGGTTCACCCGAGGCGCTACAGCTTCCTTCTCTGTTTCCTCCGTTACCTCCTATTCAAGAACTCACGT
>JAAESQ010000434.1 GCA_024229275.1 bacterium
AAGGATCTCGAGTCACACGGTCACGGAGGTCAGGTCGCAGGATTCGTCGCGAATTTTTACCGTTTCCCAGATCAAGAAATCGCAACCATCGTCTTTCTCAATCGCTATCGCGTGAGCGCATCTCCTTTGAAAACCTCAGTACTTCATACTTTCATACCGAGCCTTGGACCGATTCCTGAGTGAAGCCTCTCGAATCCATGGTTTGCTGATATTCAATTCGGTGGTGAACTCTGAGGTTAGCAGATAGAGCAGTGCATTTAGAGTGAGCCATAGAGACTGAGCACTCCTATGCGACCCGGGAGGAGATCTTCCTGTTTCGGTTCACTGTGGTAATCACAGTCAAGTTCGTACGTTGAAGTAGGTATGTCCCAGTTTCATGAGATGCGTTTCAGCGCAGTGAACCTTTTTCTTGGTGCACCGTTTCCCTTTGAGAGGTAGGAGGAAAGAATGACTATTCAGCATTTCTCGCGAAAGCTCTTTGTATTGTGTGCAGCGCTGGTACTTTCGACGGCCAGCCTGAGTGCGTCGCAGCAGACCGACCCCGTCGCTGACGCCACTATGGACACTTTGGTCACCGCGGAGTGGCTGAGCGAACACCTCGACGATCCGAGTCTTGTTGTCCTCGATTGCACGGTCCAAATCGTTCCGGATGAAAAGACCGGAATGCGGGCCGTGAATGGAAGGGCGGCTTTTGATGCCGGTCATATTCCGGGCGCTGGATTCGCGGATCTGCTGGGCGATTTGTCGGATGCTGACCAGCCGATTGGGTTCGCAGTGCCGACTCCGGAGAGGTTTTGCGAAGTCATGGGTGCGTTAGGGGTAGACGACGATTCACGGGTCGTTCTCTATGACAGCAACAACTCAGTCTGGGCTGCTCGGGTCTGGTGGATGCTGCGATGGGTTGGGTTCGACAATGCGGCGCTGCTGGACGGTGGGCTCAATGCCTGGAGTGCCGGCGAACGACAACTGTCGTCTGAGCCGGTTGAT
>JAAESQ010000435.1 GCA_024229275.1 bacterium
CCGCTCCGCCGTAGAGGATGCGTCGGCGCTCAAGTTCGGCATGGACCCTCTCGTTGATTTCCCCGATTTGCGGTGCATACCGGGTGAGAATCGCGTTGTAATCGGCTATTGGATTGGTCGTCATCTCTTTGCTCCGTGAGTGGATAGTCGTTGGATCGGTCTTCGGTTTACAGATCCAAATTCATCAGGACCCTGCCCAGGAGCTCGATCCGTTCGAAAAGCGATCGAGTGTACATGAACTCCTCGACCGTGTGATCCTTTCCCCCGATGGGCCCGAATCCATCAAGGGTCGGCACGCCTTTGAAGGCGATGAAGTTGGCGTCTCCTACGCCGCCGCGTTTTTCCGTGTGGACCGTGCCATCGCTTGCTTGGTTGACGAGCTTAGCGAATGTTCGGGTGGCGTCGGTCTCCACCATGACCGGCCGCTGGATGCAGCCACTTATCCGGGAGCGGGTACCCTCGACATAGGCGGTCTTCGTCTGCTCATCCAGCATCGAGACGATATGCTCCCCCTCTTCGTCCACTGCGTATCGGAAGTCGATGAGCAAAAAAGCGCTGGGGGAGATGGTGTTGGCGCCGATACCACCGCCGATCTGGCCCACGTTGACCGTGGTGCCGATCTCCAGGTTGGTGTGTCCCTGAATGGCGATGAGCTTGTGCGCTGCCTCCAGGTTGGCGTTGATACCTCGGGCATAGTCGTTGCCCGC
>JAAESQ010000436.1 GCA_024229275.1 bacterium
CGGGAGATGTTTCGACTCCGCTTCGCTCCGCTCAACATGACAATCGTGAAGGATTCTGTCTTTGAGAGCGGCTCGGAGAGCCGCATTTTGGACAGTTCTTTGTGTTCCCTTCTTAGTGTTCCTCGTGGGCTTGGTGGTTCAGAAATAACTCTTTGGATCTGACGTCCTCGCCACAACCCATTGACTGCGTGGACTCACCTTCATCATTCCGCTTTCATCATTCATCATTTCTTCTCGTCCCGAATAGCCTTCCTTCCCTCCACCTGAAGAATTCTTAAGAATCTGTGCGGTAACAGAGGGGTAGGCGGGACCGTAGTACATTGCAGATGTGTGGGACGATTCGGGAAAGGAGCCTCTGTAAATGACTAGTACGAGATCATCGGTTCTGGTGACCGTCTTTGGTGTGTTGCTCGTGGTCACGGCGATGCCGGGCCTGGCGCAGGACCTGACGGCCGGCTATCACTCGTTTGAGTCTGTGAACCAGAAGCTTGAGGGCTGGGCCCAGGAGTATGCAGCGATTTTCGAGCTGCAGACGATCGGTCGCTCGGCCGCGGGTGCACCACTAATGGTGGCACGCGTTGCTGCGGCAGGGGAGGTCGATCCCGATCAGCGACCGGCGGTCTTTGTCGGCGCCAATATGGCGGGTTTTCACAATGCCGGAACCGAGGCAGCGCTTCATCTCTTGGAGACACTCCTGACCGATGACGGCGAGGTGCTGTCGCCCGATCACACATACTACGTCGCACCCGTCCTCAACCCGGACGCGCATGACGGGATGTTCCGCAACCCGAAACAGCGATTAGCGGGCAATGGCGCCAGGTGGTCAAACGGATGGACGAATACCTACGGGTTCGACCGTGATGTTGACGGATTCGAGCAAGAGGACGGCGCCAACGATCTCAATGGAGATGGCGTTATTACGAAGATGCGGATTCCGGATGTCACTGGGAACATGGTTCCCGATCCCGACGACCCGCGAGTACTGATCAAAGCTGATCCGCTTGAAGGACAGTTTGGTCAATATCGCGTCGTCAGCGAAGGTGACGACGACGATGCTGATGGTGCCTTCAACGAGGATGGCGTGGGAGCCATCGCGCCGAACAGTAACTTCGCGCACCGTTACGAAGATGACAAGCCTGAAGCCGGACCATGGCCCAGCTTCGCGCCGGAGAGCCAGGCTGTCATGGACTTTCTGCTTGGGCAACGCAACGTGGCCGTCGCGGTCGTCTTTGGCCCTGCCAACAATCTGCTGGCGATCCCCCAGGGCTTCGGTGGCGGTGGCGACACCGGTACCCAGAAGCTTGAGGTGCCGGAGAGAATTGCCCGATTTATGGGACTCGATCCGGAACAAAAATACACAGCCGATGAGATTTGGGCTATCGCCAAGAGCCATCCGATGGTAAAGCAGAACAACATCACCAAGGATCAGCTGATCCAGTTCCTCGGCGCGGGACCAGCGACCAAACCAGAAGATGACGACATCGGCCTGCTCAACAAGCTTGCAGAGGCGTATGAGAAGACTCTTGAAGATGCTGGACTCGACGCCAAGCGTGCCGGCAAGCAGTATGGCGATGGAGGATTCACTCCTTGGCTTTACTATCAGGGCTGCTACTTTGCCCTCGAACTTGATGTATGGGGCGTCCCCAAGGCTAAGGCTGAGGAAGCGGAGAGTGAGGAAGACGCGCCGCTCACTCTCGAAGTTGTGGCTGAGATGAGTAGCGAAGACTTCCTCGCGTTGGGCGCCGAGAAGATCGGAGCGTTTCTCAAAGACATCGGCGCGCCGCCGCAGTTCACCGCGGAGAGCCTGATGCAGCGCGTTGAGTCCGGCCAGTTGACGCCGGAGCGACTGGCACAGATGGCAAAGCAAATGGGTGGCGGCGGTGGAGAGTCCAAGAAGGCCGAAGGTGGACCGAACGACCTGATGGTCTTCATCGACGAGCATGCTCCAAGTGCATTCGTGCCGTGGACCGAGGTCACCCTCGTCGATGGCAGCACAGCCGAAGTCGGTGGAGTCGATCCGTTCATCGAAGTCGCACCACCGTATGAGATCCTCGAACCGGCGCTCGCAGTACATACGGCAACCGTGCTCGACATCGCCAGCAAGCTCGCGCAGGTAGAGATTCTTGAGCTGAAATCTACGTCGCTCGGAGGTGATGTCTTTCGTGTCGAGGCGGTGGCAGGCAATCGCCAGTTCATGGCGACACATTCGAAGATGGCGCAGCGCGCAAGGACTCATCTTCCGATTCGACTCGAGGTATCCCTTCCTGACGGGGTGGTACTCATTACCGGAACGGTGCAGGTGACCGCCGACCGGCTCGAGGGCACGACTGGCTCGATGAGTGGTGAGTGGTTGATCAAAGCCTCAGGGCTAGATCCAGAGATCGTGGTCGAAGTTGTGTCGGAGAACGCGGGCAAGGATCGCGCAACGCTGACGCTTGAAGGGAGGAGCTGAATCATGGACACACGCACACGACCCGTTTCTCTATTTGTCATCATGAGAACCCTTCTCGTAGTCTTGCTCGTCGGTTGTTGCTCACAGGCAAACGCGGCTTCGCTTCAGGCAGTCGCTGAGGTTCCAGATCCGCAGTTCAATCGCCTCTACCCCAACGACGAGATTGTCGAATTCCTGCGTGGTTATGCCAAGGCGTTTCCCGAATGGGTGCGTCTGGAGAGCATCGGCAAGGCCAGTGCAGGCGGCGACATGTGGGTCCTCTCCATCAACAACCCGGAGACCGGCCCTGAACTCAGTAAGCCGGCGATGTACGTTGACGGTGCGACCCATGCCAACGAGGTCCAAGGGACCGAAACGGCGCTGTATCTGATCAACTACCTGCTGCACAACTACGGCGAGCTGGATCCAGTGACCGAGTTGATGGATCGGGCTGTCTTTTACTTCGTACCAATGGTGAATCCTGACAGTCGGGAGAAATGGTTCACCGAGCCTTCAACGGCGAGCTTCCCGCGGACTGTGCCAGTCCACATCGACGATGACCGAGATGGCCGGATCGACGAGGACGGTATGGAGGATCTCGACGGCGACGGCGAGCTCACCCAGATGCGCAAACGAGTTCCGCTGGGTGAGGGTGACTACAAGCTGCATCCAGACGATCCTCGACGACTGGTCGAGGTCGAAGACGACGAGCTGGGTGACTACATCAGGCTTGGCTCAGAGGGCATAGACAACGATGGCGACGGGCGTGTCAACGAGGACTCCATCGGCTATGTCGATCCCAACCGGACTTGGGGTTACGGCTGGCAGCCACGCTATGTGCAGAACGGCACAACGCAGTATCCGTTGCAGATCGCGGAGTCTCGCAGTATCGCCCTCTGGGCGCTCGAGCATCCCAACGTGATTGCCGCGCAGAGCTTTCACAATACCGGTCAGATGATTCTCCGTGGGCCGGGTTCAAAAATGGCTCGGCGCTACGAGAGAGTGGATGTTCGTGCCTACGACATCATCGGTGAAGAGGGTGAGAAGCTGCTCCCCGGTTACAAGTACATGGTTCTATGGAAGGATCTCTACACTGCCTATGGTGGAACGCTCGACCACTTTTACGGAATCCACGGCGCGATCACCTTCTCGAACGAACTCTGGGGACCGGTGCAGGACTTCGACGGTGACGGCGATGTCACCGAGGAAGAGCGCTTCAAATTCAGCGACCTGCTGACACATGGCCGCATGTTCTCGGAGTGGACAGAGTTCGATCACCCACAGTACGGCACCGTCGAGATCGGTGGATTTCGGCATGATACGTGGCGCGTTCCCGAAGGTTGGATGCTAGAGGAGGAATGCCATCGCAACGCATCATTTGTCTTCTACCACGCAACCCAACTGCCGAAGCTCCGCTTTGGCGAACCGATTGTGGAGCATATAGACGGCAAGCTGTGGCGGATTCATGTACCGGTGCGCAACGATCGTGCGATTCCGTCGATGACGGCAGTGGCCTCGCAGCTCAAGCTGCATCGCCCCGACATCGTGACGGTCGAGGGCGCTCAGGTCATCAGTAGCGGCGTTGTTCAGGATGCGTATCTGAACAAGGTAGATTTGCAGAAGCATCGCCCTGAACGCCTCATGGTGGACGGCGTTGAGGGTCGATCGACCAAGACTCTCTTCCTATTGGTCGAGGGATCGGGTGACATCACGGTGACGTACGACAGCGTGAAGGCGGGGACGTTGACGAAGACGATTGAGCTGGAATAGCGCGCGAAAGCGCGCAGGACAGCTATGCGGGACGAACGGCAAGACGGCTACACGGCAGGGCGGTCTGACGGGTGAGGAATGGAGGTGCCTCAGTTGTGAGAGGCGCGTGAGGATTCTGAACCACGAAGGCCGCGAAGAGCGCTAAGAGAACTTGAAGAAGAACAAGTAGAGCGGCTCTTCGAGCCGCAGACAGAGATGAGGTTTTCGATTTAGGCAGGGAGATTTTTGAGCATCGAATCTTGTGGCAACAAGGCCCCCGCTGAGCGGTCCTGTCTCTTGCGGTTCAAAGAACCGCCTCTCATTTTCCTCCTTGGTGCTGTCTTAGCGCTCTTTGTGTTCTTCGTGGTTCATTCTGTCTTGCTGCATAGCCGCACAGCCATTGATCGGCTAAGGTATGGTCTTCCTGGGTGCGGACCAGTGAGAGGTCTAAGGAATGCAGGTTCAGAGCAACAGAGCGTGTCTAGTAATAGCGGTGATGGTCTTTGTGGGGCTTATCACTTCTACGCAGCGAGCTGATGCGCAGACCTACCAGTTGTACGACAAACTCAGCATTGCTCTAGAGGGGAGCTTCATCGCCCTCGATACCCGCATTCGGGCCGACTCGATTGAGCATGGAATCGGCACCGTGATTAACTTCGAAAGTGATCTTCAGATGGAACGAGGCAAGATGGCGCCAACAGTGTCGCTCGAGTGGCGTCCGTGGAAGAACCATCGCTTCGGTTTGTTTTTCAAAGATATCGACCGCGACTCCACAGCCCAGGCCGCAACTGAGATCATCTTTGACGACATTGTGATTCCTATCGGCGCTGATGTTCGCCTGGGCTACGACATCCGAGAACTCGGGATCGCTTACACCTATATCTATCGGCCACGGGAGCGATCCTCATTTGGGTTCGGAGGTGGCCTTCGCATCCTCGAAGTAGGAGTGTCGCTCTTTGGAAGGCTCGAGGGTGAGGAGGGTGGTGGAGAATGGCACGACTCGGTTGATGCCACGGCGCCGTTGCCGTTTATTGGCGTTGAGTACCGCTACATGTTCTCCGAGAAGTGGCGCTTCCAAACTGATCTCGGCGTGTTCTACATTGAAATCGCGGACATCATCGGCTTTCAGGCTCTAGGGCGGGTCACAATCGAGCACCTCACCTTTGACAATTTCGCCTTCGGCTTTGGTCTCGGGGCGAGCAATGTCGACATAGACGCAGCGAACGACTGGTGGAGGGGCGCGCTGGATCTCGACATCTTTGACGTGAGGTTCTTTGTTCGCATCAGAATGTAGGCAAGGAGACTTAACGGCCAGTCGGGACGGACGGCAAGTCGCTTAGGACGGGAACTCGAAGAACGCTAGGAAACGCAGAGGGGCAGCAGCTGTTGCTAGTCGACAGCTGCAACCACGTCGTCGATCCAGCCGACCGCAGCCGCGATTGCCGGAAGTCCTAAGGTACTGATAAGAGCTAGAGTTGCGTGATACAGCTCGGGTGGACTAGCTCCCGCATCGAGTGCGCGCCTGGCGTGGCTGTGAACGGCGCCATGGGATCGGATGGCGGCAGCGGCAGCCATTTGGATGAGATGAACCGTCTTCTCATCAAGAGGGCCTGCGGCCTTCGCCGTCTTGCCGAGTTCTTCCGATGCCGAGATCACATCGGGGAACCGTTCTCTCAGTCTCTGGAAATGTTCCGGTAGGTGTTTGCTACTCATGGTTTGAAACCTCCAACTACAGCCTATCCCGGATGGTCCGGTCCGGCGAGTTCAAACATACTGATTTTTTCAACGGGAGACCCTTCGACTCCGCTCTCAATGACACACGCCCCCCCCCTCGAATTGTCATCCTGAGCGAGCCTGCGAGCCGAAGGATCTCCCCTTGAAATCAGCAGTATGCAGCCGAGTGATTCGCCGCAATCAAGTTGATCATTACTGGAACGGGAGATCCGTTCGACTCCGCTGCGCTCCGCTCAGGATGACAACCTTTCGGCGGCATTGTCATTCCATGAATCACCGCCGCGTACGCGGCGCAGGGATGCTCAGGGTGACAAGTGTCGAGGTTTGGTGTCTTTCCTTGAGTTTCCGCCGATTAAGCGGTGCAGCAGTGCTTGAAATGAAAATGGTTGGTGTGCTTTGTCATGCCATGAGTCAGCGCCGAATCGGCGTGGACACACTCATGAGTCCTAGCCAACCGATCGAACACAGGCAGACGGGACGCGCTACGATGTCTGGCGGATCGATGGAGGAGGTTCCAGTGAAGATCACCCTGCTGAGTGTAGTCCTGACGTTCGTGATGATTGCTGCACCTGTTGAAGCGGCCAAACCGAATCCCCTAGCGCCAGAGGATGAACTCAGCCTGGTGAAGATCGGCGCCCCTGCGGTTTCGCCGGACGGAGAGTGGATTGCCTACACCGTCAGTCACTACTGCAGCGAGAAGGAAGAGAATGTTGGTGACGTCTTCGTGGTCCCATTTGGTGGTGGTGAACCTAGTCAGCTGACCTCGGGGCCTGGAGTCGAAAGCGATTACACCTGGAGCCCAGACGGCACGAGCATTGCCTTTTCAGCCGAACGTGATGGTGATTCCAAAAGTCAGATCTATGTCATCAACATCAAAGGGGGAGAGGCGAAGCGTGTGACGTCGATCAAGAGTGGTGCCTCAAATCCCTTGTGGTCTCCGGATGGCACACAGATCGCCTTCTACTCGTCGGTCGGCGAACTCTACTCCAAGGAAGAGAAAGAGGCGTTCGGAGATGTTCGCTATGCCAAGCACCCTCGTTTCTACCACCTCGGGCGTGGATGGGACGACGGGTCACGCAAGCGCATCTTCGTGGTGCCGGCGAATGGTGGCGAGGCGAAGCAACTCACCGATGGTGAATGCGCCGATAAAGGCGATCATTCGATGGTGTGGAGCCCGGACGGCAAGACGATCGCCTATGTCTCCAATCGATCAGAGGAGTGGTGGAACACGATCGACACCAACCTCTTCGCTGTCGATATCGAGAGCGGTGAGAGCAAGCAGGTGACGACCAATGTCGGACCGGACCACAGTCCAACTTTCTCTCCGGATGGCGAATGGCTCGCCTATCGCGCCAGCTACGAGTACAACTATGAAAGCGAGAACTACAAGATCCATGTCGTTCCTGCCAAAGGTGGCGAGGCCAGGATTCTGACAGAGAAGTTGGATCGCAATATCAGGTCTATCGCCTGGGGTCCGGACAGTGGTCGTGTCTACTTCACGTCTTCAAGCCATGGCGCGCGTAATTTGCGCTGGGTCGGGCTCGATGCTCCAGATCAGTTCCATGACGTGACGCCGGGTGTCAATCAGATCTCCAGGTTCGTGGTTGTGGACAACGAACGATTCGTGTTCCAGGCTTCGACAGATGTCACTCCGAGTGAGATCTATTCCTTGGCTCAAGGGCAGCGTACGCAGGTGACCCACGAAGCATCCGAGGTCTGGATGGATCGCGAGTTCAGGCCTTCGGAGGAGATCTGGCTCGATACCGAAGATGGGGACCGTATCCAGGGATGGTTGATCAAGCCGGTAGGGTACAAGAAAGGCAAGCGTGTGCCGCTCATCTTGGTTATCCACGGTGGACCCCACGGTATGTATGCGCCGTCCTTTCGGTTCGACTACCAGCTCTATGCCAGCAACGGATATGCCGTGCTCTATACAAACCCACGAGGTTCAGACGGCTACGGTCAAGCCTTTGTCGATGCGATTCACGAAGACTGGCACACATTGCCATTCGCGGACGTGATGGCCTTTGTCGATCATGCGATTGAGGTTGGCGTTGCAGACCCGGACAAGCTGGGCGTTACAGGAGGATCCTACGGTGGCTACCTGACCAACTGGGCGATCGGACACACAGACCGATTTGCCGGTGCGGTGTCGCATGCCGGGTTGTCAAATATGGTGTCGTTCTGGGGTACCACCGACGAGCAGTTCTTTGCTGAGAAAGAGATGTCAGGCGTTCCCTGGATGACTCAGGAGATTCATCTCGACAACTCACCGCTGTGGGCAGCCGAGAACTTTTCGACTCCGACAATGTTGCTGCACGGTAACAACGACTGGCGTGTGCGACCGGAGCAGGGTGTGCAGCTCTTCCTCGCACTTCAGAAGGTAGGAGTACCGAGCGTATACGTGAATTTCCCCGGCGAGCAACACGGTATTCGCCAGGTCAACCACAGAGTTCTGCGCAGTCGTTTGATCCTGGAGTGGTTCGGTCACTGGCTGAAGGGTGAGGAAGTCGAGCTGGCGACGTATATCGAGCCGAGGGCGTATGTTCACCCGCCGGTGCCGGCGGAGTGACGGCGCGCGAAGGCGCGCCGGAAAGATGAAAGATGAAAGCGGAAAGATGAAAAGGGATTCCTCGTAGCTCTGACGCCTAAGGCTTGCTGGAGATGGCTCACGAACTCGATGGCGATGGCGACCAGCAGCGCCGATCCTCGGTGGCGTGTGCTTCGAAGAACAAACCTGCGGACATGCACTCTCGATGGGCATCGCCATCGTCATCGCTATCGCCATCGAATATGGCGCACGGGTACCCGGATGGCGATAGGGTAGCGAACCACTTGTGGGAAGGGATGTGCTCCCCAAATGTGTTTCTTACTTCGAAGGGGATCACAGCTATGCAAGGAAAGACCGACGCTGCGACACATGAGGAGTACATCGCGCAGGTGAGTGATGCGCGTCGTCCAGACATTCAACGTTTACACGATCTGGTTCGAGAGGTGGCGCCTGAGCTTGAGCCGACCATGGAGTTCGGCATCATGGGCTACGGCAAGTATGCCTATAAGTATGCCAGCGGTCGCGATGGTGAATGGACGAGAATTGGCATCGCCAACAACAAGCAGTACATCTCGTTCTACTGTTGTGTCTCGGATGATGTCGGATACGTTGCGGAGCGCTACCGGGAGCGGTTGCCCAAAGCCAACATAGGCAAGAGCTGCGTCCGCTTCAAGCGAGTCTCGGACCTCGACGAAAATGCGTTGCGGGAGTTGATCCGCGAGTCAGCCGATATTGCTGGAAAGAAGAACGCTACGTCGGGTTGCTAGGAAGCCGGGCGGAGTAGCGGGTCGAACGGCAGAGTGACGCTCTTGTGTAGGTCGTTCGCTTCGAATAGAACTTCTAGAGAGCTGATTCGCGCCGGCCATCGTCATCCTCATCGTCATCGTGTGGGGGAGGCCCGTGAGAATATGATGACGATGAGGATAGCGATGACGATAAAGATAGGGCAGCCCGCTTCCCCTAACGGTCCATAAGGCCTTGAGCTGCTTCGAGGATTCGCGCGACGTTGGGTAGAACCTGATCCTCGCGCCTGCGATCGTAGGGGATGGTTTGATCGACGCAGACTCGGGCGTACTTGGTAGCGATTCCGGCTTCGAGGAGGCATGCGGCGATCTCACCGGAGAGGCCGAAGTCACGGTAATCCTCGTCGACAACCAGAACTCGACCTGAGCGCCGAGCCGGGGCACATATGGCTTCGCGATCGAGTGGTTGCACCGACCGGAGATCAATCACACCAGATGCAATTCCCTTTTCCGCGAGCAGTGTTGCAGCTTCAATAGCTCGATGAACGCCGACGCCGACTCCAAGCATAGTGAGATCCTTGCCTTCTTGTCGGGTGACCGCTTGCCCGAGTGG
This sequence comes from bacterium, assembly GCA_024229275.1. Lineage (GTDB taxonomy): Bacteria > Acidobacteriota > Thermoanaerobaculia > Thermoanaerobaculales > Sulfomarinibacteraceae > JAAESQ01. Next base: position 9,822 of record JAAESQ010000436.1, read on the forward strand.
TGCGGGTTCCCATCGATCGGGAACGGGACCCTTCCGGCCGTCAGGTGGAATATCATAGTCGACATTGGTACGACCGCCGGCTCCGAGATAGTCGCGCCAGTCGTCGGCAAGAAGCTTGTGTTCGAGAAACACGACCGGTCCGTCGTGGGCGATCGCGCCAAGCAGCAGCGCGCCAGCGTCAGAAGGCGTCGAAGGAACCACGACCGAAAGACCGGGAATGTGGGCCAACCAGCCCCAGAGTGCTTGCTCGTGTTGGCCGCCGTCGCCGTAACCTCCACCGCAGGCGGTTCGGACCACCAGTGGTGCGGTCCAACTGCCGCCGGAGAACACCTCAAGCTTGGCGGCGTGATTGACGAGAGCGTCGGCAGCCACTGCGATGAAATCGACGAGCATGATCTCAACGACCGGTCGCAGGCCGGCCATCGCCGCGGTAACGGCGGCGCCTAG